>JBCBDN010000121.1:0-10666 GCA_038529685.1 Cyanobacteria bacterium J06598_1
GCTGAACGGGCGCGCAGTTGTGAGGGTGAGGTCATTGTGTTTTATGTGCGAGAAGGCGATGACCCTTGCTAATGACAATTTCATCGGCCCGGTAAGTTTTGGCGGCCTGCACGATTTCTAGCGGGGCCTCTCCTAAACCGGCAATGAACTGATACGTAATATCGGCCAGCAGTTTTTCTGACTGTAGCCGTAGCCGTAGTGTCATCATAGGGTCATCGCCTTCTCGCACATAAAACACAATGACCTCACCCTCACAACTGCGCGCCCGTTCAGCAGCTTTAGTGATCACAGCAGTAGAACAGGGAGAAGAATCGATAGCAGCGAGAATAGTGGGGGTGTAAGCGATCGCAACTTTTGTAGGATCGACCTCGCCTTGGGCCAGCAGCCTAGGCGCAAAGGTCGGAATCGCCCAGGCCCCCAAAGGCGCAGTCACCAGAATAGATAGCGCTGCGATCGCCAAAATCACCTCCCCGCCTTCAATCCCCATTGCTAAAGGCATTGCCCCAATTGCCGCCTGCACCGTTGCCTTAGCAGAATTACCCGGCAGCAGAAACAGTTTCTCTTGGGGTGTCCAGTTACTGCCCAGTGTAGCCAAATACCAGCCAGCCACGCGCCCAACCAGCGTTCCTACTGCGAGCAACAACAGTCCGGCCAACCAAGATGATGACAGTACATCTAGCTGAATAGTCGCCCCTAAGAGCACAAATAAAACAATCTCTGCGACGACCCACAAACTGTTAAAACCATTCCTAAGTCTGCGCGCTAGCGGTGCATTCAGCCCCGTTAAAAAGAACCCGGCTGCCATCACCGCTAAGTAACCCGAGAAAATAGGTATGTGAGTCGCTACAACCACCAAACAAAGACCACAGGCGGCAACCACCAAAGTCTCTTGCACCGGGTTTTGAACCCATCGCTTTGAGCCCAAGCAAGCCGCTAGCAACCGGGCAACCGCACCCCCAACAGCAACCCCCAGAAGCACCTGCACGACCACTTGTAACGGCAGCAGTTGCAACGGACTCAAAGTCAATTTGCCCCACAACACAACCGCCGCCGCACTTGTTTGCCTGCTCCCCTGCGAGAGGAACGTAAACAACAAACTAAACACCAACAGCAGCAACACATCTGAAAGCGCGCTACCCATCAAAATCGCATCGGGAATCCCCTTGGTGACGCCCCAGCCCAAACGCTTGAGTCGTAGCATACCTGGCACAATCACCGCTGGCGATTCTGCTCCAATAATGCAGCCCAACAGCAGCCCGGTTAAAAAATCGAACTGAAACAGCCACATAGCAGCAATAGCCACTGCGATCGCTTCGCACGCCCCAGGTAAAAAACCTAACCGCAGCGCCACTGTCCCCTGCTGCGCCAGCTTCTCACGATCGAGGCCCAAACCCGCCTTCATCAAAATCACCATGACTGCAATCGTACGCAGGTCATCCGCCAGCACCAGCATCTCCTGGCCGATTACGTTGCCGACCTGAGGGCCTAGCGCTATCCCCACGAGCACCATACCCAGTAGCGCAGGCACGCTTAGCCGACGCGCCATTTGCCCTGCGAAAAACCCCGCCAGCAAAATCCAAACAATACTCTCTAACATCTATGGGGCCAGCCGATAAAGCTAGCCAATAAAAAACCGACTTAAGCAAACTGTCCGAACGAAAACGCGGCAGGGGCTGGCGCGTTTTTTAAAGAAACCAGCTCCATCTCCCCCATCTGCAAAAAATCAAGATATTTTGCCTGTAGCTGCGCCATTCGCCGCTCCAAATTGACATAGGGATACAGCGAAAACGCTTCACTCAATACCTTGAGCTGACGTACCTGTCTTAATGACAGCGTTGAGTCGTAGTTTCGCTGTTTCAGCACCCGAAAATCGCTATCGCAAGCCGCTAACGCTTCTAAACCCAAGTAGCTTGCCCGACACCCCAAACACAAAAACTCATGGAGCGTTTCTGCCACGACGATATTGGCATTTTCAAAGCTCATGGGTACCGTCATTATCACGGGCGAATAGCGCAGCAGCGGAGACTCTAAAAGAGAGTAGTGCACTCCATCTGAGCCAGTGCTGGCAAAGGTTTTAGCGTTGCGAGGTGTGCAGTAGTACTGCCAGGGGGTTGCGGGCCACTCCAAGGTCAACCCTACAGCTTGGAACACGGCGCGTGGCGTCATTCCCGTGCGGCGAGCTTCTTGACTAGCGAGTTGCCAGAGCTGATCGAAGGTTACTAGCACGGCATTAGGCCTCCAATGACGGCATTAAACCACTATCGATAAACTTGAGGAGCGCCTGTTGGTGCGGCCCGCCCAAGGCTCTGTGTTCAGCCAGTTTGTCAGAATACTTTTGCCCTGCGCGCACTTCACTAATAGAGCACAACGCTAGGTCTTGACCCTCATTGAGCGTTAGTTTCTCAATGGGGACGGTTAGCTCGCCGTGATAGAAGTAGCGGCGTACCTTCTGGTTTTTAACGGTCTGATGTTGAACAGTCTGATTTTGAACGGTCTGATGTTGAACAGTCTGATTACGCACGGTCTCATCAGCCTGCTGATAAAACAAACTTAGCTGCGGCGGTACATAGCCTAGCTCCTCTTGCAGCTCTCGGCGCACGCCAACATCGGCAGACTCCCCTGGCTCAATATGGCCGCCAAAGAATCCCCAAATTCCTGGATAAATGATGTGAGGAAAGTCGTCACGCAGCTGCATCAAAAAGCGACCCTCCCGGTACAAAATAGCCAGTGTCACTTCTGTTAAGGTTTCTTCGCCCATGTCGTCAGGCTCCAAAGTCACTAATCTTCAGCAGCTTATAGCATCGGAGAATTTTCGCAACCGTGATTATGACAGCTACGCGGCTATCGGTCTCACCTACTGACCACACCTACTACACCTACTGACCACACAGTGTGTTGGCCCCTTCTGCTTCGCTAACAATGGCACAGCCAGCATAGGTACCAGCAGGCGTTCTGTCGGGACGAAAAACGCTGAGCACCTCAGCACCTGACGCTGAGGACTGCCGTATCAGCAGTGAACTGTCCCAGTAGCGCACAGATTGGATAGTGCTGTATGCATAGCTTGAGAATTCATTGGGGAAAGGTGGGCGATCGCCTGATGCCGAAGATCCACCAACCGCTGGCAGCTGCGTCCGATATAGCGCATAGCCGCCGCCCTCAGACGGGTCCAAAATAAATACCGCCATCTGATCGGAGTCAACACAAGAATCTAGCAGGACCGGAACAGCCACATGACCGGTGCTCTCATCGACAACCGGGGTGCCAACGACCCGCTGGGCCACCATCATTTTTTCACCGACGACGCTTAGGCTGTCGCAATCTAGCGCGTTGAGGATATTAATATTCCAGTTTCTACCCGCCACATTCACCGTGTTAACCAGGCCGCTAGGCCAGCTCAGGCGAATATCAGCACCGTCGTTGATTGCGGTAGCAGTAGGAATACCGCTGTTAGGGGGGCGACTTGCAGGCGCGCTTTGATCTGTTGGCAAATCGGTTGAAGACGCTGGTGGGGAAATGGGCGCCGCAACGGGCTGTTCTACGGTAGGGGAAGCCGGACGAGCGGGCGGCGTGGTTGCGGGCGGCGTCGCAGGTGCACTGGTCGTTGGACTGGTCGTTGGACTGGGCATTGGACTGGGCGTTGACCCAGCTTGCACAGTAGAAAGCGCAGTAGAAAAGTCTCTGGGGTCACTGGGTCTTGAGCCGTCGGCAATGTCGAAGCAGTTAGCGCCTGAAGCTTCGGCTACTTTTCCGTTAGTGGGGCCTAGAGCCACACTCAGCTGGTAGCGGTCGTATTCGCGGTAAGGCCACTGTTGGGTTTGGTCACAGGAGCCATCTTGGCAAATGCATAAGTACACTGGGACATCGGCATAGTAGCCACGCCACTCAGTGATGATTTCGGCCAAATCTACGTTTTCGCCGTTGGCGTATCGAGCCGTCGGGACGGTAGGCGCTTGTGAAAGGGGTTCTTGCGCCATTGCTGAGGGGAATCCAATGGCTAGAGACGGCAGCACGGCCAAGGAAAATCCACCGATTAAGCCGATGGATAAGCGCTGAGCTGTTTTTAGGGCGATCGCACTAATCCCTAGCAAGGGGGCAGCGCTTGAAGCGCGATTAACAGAAAAGAAGTACGACATCTATTTAGTAAGTGACCACGACAATTTTTATCAGGAAGGGACAGCACGTCTTCACTACGGTCGTTCACCGGTTTCCATATCAAAACAGTTGAAGCCGTTGTCTTCATTGTTGGTAGCGTTAAAGGCGCCCAGCGCCACAAAGGGCTGGTAGCGGGTGAAGTCTCGGAAAGGCCAAACAGCACTGTCGCCACAGGTATCGGCGTTGCAGCTACAGGTATAGACCGGAATGGCAGGGTAGCGATCGCGCCATTCTTCCACAATTAAAGACAAATCCACCGATTCTCCTCGACCATAGCGAGCCGTGGGCACCTGCTGAGGATCGCGAGCAGGATTGAGGCGAGTCGTTTGAGCCTGAGCTACCGGCAGCATAAACACAGGCACTACACCCACCGAAAAAGCACCGATAGCAAACAGTCCGACACCAGAAAGGCAGCGCCAGCACTGCAATCTACCAGTACTAACTCTCTCCCACCGCTGCATTATTTTTTTGAACATGACGATTGTTGGTCCGTATTTGTACCCACCTTGATTAGATTACTGAGTGGGTCGATCGCTTTGCAAGCCAGCTTTTTGAAAGCGAATGACGCATACGTTACAAATTTCTTAGAAAACGTAGCAAGTTTCGTTTATATATCGGGCATATTGTTTTTAGTGAAGCCAACACACTGTGTTGAAGCGGGCCCTTTGTACACAAAGGGATACAAGCTTTGCGTGAATCAACAGTGAGATAGCTCAAAGGCAGTCCTTCAAATCATCTGAGGGACTGCCTTTTTCTATGGATGTCTATTCAGTTTTGGTAGTTGTTTACGAACCAAACATGCTGCCCAAAATCTTTTGAACAATCTGCACGCCGGTAATGGCCTGCCAGCCAAACAAGCCGACCAGCACCGCATTCAGCGTAATGTGCGTGTAGCGAGCGGTGTCGTTGCCATTTTTCATAAACGGCACCATAGAAGCAGACGTCGCAATCAGGCCCATCATCCCCAGGCCAGCCAGCAGGTGAGGACCAAAGAACAGCTTACCGTTGTTGATATAAGTGGCGGCCATTCCACCCAAGCTACCGAGCACCATGACAGATAGCAGCAGCGAACCAGACTGATGGTGCCTCGCCAAAAACTTACCTTTAATCAACGCTTTCTTTTCATCGCCAGTGGCTAGCCGAGTCTGTCTGTGCTGATAGCCTAAGTAACCCGCGTAAAGAGTCAGTGCGAAAATCCCCCACATTAGCGTCGGGTGTATAAAATTAAGCCATGGTTTGATGGCCTCAATAGTTTCAGGGTTCATAGCGCTACTTTAAGAATCTTTACAGGTTTTAGTATAGCGAAAGACCCGATTCAAAACAGCCTGAATTGCATCTAATCCACAGGCCAAACTTCAGGCCAAACTTCAGGCCAAACCTCCTGTTCTTTGTCGTATTTCGTTTTGTGTGAGCCTTTATGAAACGCCTTGAGTCACTTTCTATTGCCGCGCTGCTCAGTTTTACACTGACGCTCACCGGAGGATACAGGAGACCAGCGATGGGGCATTTAACAGCGTCGCCTGTAGAGAAAGCAGGCGACGCTGCTGAAGAAAATAATCCTGAAACGGATGCTGTTGAAATAGAAGATCCTGACGCCAGCGAACCGGGTGAAATAGATGATCCTGCTGACGCTGAGGCAGCAGAAACGGCGGGTGAGACCGAAGCTGAGACAGAACCGGCGCTTAGCGCGGAAGAACGCGTTCGACGCAAAATTATTATTCAGGGCGATGCTGCTTACGAGGCTGGCAATATTGCCGAGGCACAACGACTGTACCGAGAGGCGAAAAATCAGACTTGGCTACTGCCGCACCAGTTTGTCAACTTGCCACCAGAGCCCTTTAACGATGAGTCGCAGCTCAGCCCAGGCGCGGCGGTATACTGGCGAGAAGCGAAAGCCGGCATTGCTAACGATCGCCTCTCACAAACGCTCAATGCGCTCAATTTGCTCACCAGCGAATATCCAGAATTTACCCCAGGGATTGCCCAACATGTGGCGGTGCTTCAAGCCAATGATCGCAGCGATGAGGCCAGTATTGTGTTGGAGCAGGCACTGACGGTGTATCCTGACAGCCCTGATCTGCTCCTGGCACAGGTAGAGCTGATGATGGAGCAAGAGGAGTGGATAGAAGCCACCATTGCCTCTCGTCAGTTTGTTGCTTTGAATAGCGACCATGCAGCAGCAGCAGAGCAAGCAGCGCTGGCCGATGAAAATTTGAAGCGGTTTCAAGGCGAGACGCGATCGCAAATCAGAGAAAACGCCATCACCAATGTCTTTACCGGCGTCCTTGGCTACGCACTCACGGGCGGCATCTACGGGCCAATTACCGCCGCTAGCTCAGCCGTAATGCTGCTTCAGGGCGAAAACGCTATCGGTAGCCAATATGCCAACAGCATTCAGCAGCAGCTGCCTATGTTGCAGCATCCTGAAGCCTTAGGCTACGTCCGCAGTATGGGCACTCGCCTAGCTGAGTCCACCGGTCGCCGCGATCTCGACTACGAATTTTTTGTCATCCTCGATCCCAACCTCAACGCCTTCGCGCTTCCCGGCGGCAAAATTTTCGTTAACGCAGGCGCCATTCTCGACACCCGATCCGAGGCCGAACTCGCTGGACTGCTCGCCCACGAGCTATCGCACACCGTCTTGTCCCACGGATTCCAAATCGCAACCAGAGGAAACCTAACGAGCAGCGTGGCGCAGTATTTGCCCTACGGCGGCCTCATTAACAACGTGTTTACCAGCGGCTATTCTCGCCAGATGGAGCGTCAGGCAGATATTGTTGGCACTCAGATTTTGGCCTCTAGCGGCTATGCTGCCGACGGCGTGTACAACTTAATGACTACGCTGAACGAACAGGCCGAAGCCAGCGGTCGCAGCAGTCCACCCAGCTGGCTATCGACCCACCCCCAGCCTTCTGAACGGGTGGAGTATCTTCAAGCACTTGTAGAGCGCGGCGGATATGATCGCTACGCCTATGAAGGAATCATCAGACATGAAGAAATCCAGGTAATTGTGGCCCGTGAGCTGGCGGCCTATGAAGCCGAGCAGGCGGAGAAAAACGGAGCGATCAATCCAGACGATTTGCCCGAGAATCAGCCACCCGAGAATCAACCAGAAGACGTACAAAATAACCTGTACGACTCAGTCGAGCGGTTTAACTGGTAGGGCGAATTATTTCAATGCCAACCATTGACAAAAGATTAGCTTCGTCGCATATTGTTGCATTTCTTAAAAACGCTAGATACAAACATTTGACCTTGCTACACTACTCATACTTATGGAGTAGAAGTGGCCCGCTAAACACGCTCGATAGGGGACACACCGGTAGGAGAAAACAGAGGACTCATGGTAGCAACCACAGAAAAAACGCCTAAAGGTGACTTCGACGAAATTCGCCCCGGCGTAAAAGCGCCCGCTAAGGACACCATCCTTACCCCTCGCTTTTACACCACAGATTTTGAAGAAATGGCGCAGATGGATGTCTCTTCTAATGAAGCAGAACTCCAGGCCATTATTGCTGAGTTCAAAGTGGACTACAACCGTCATCACTTTGTTCGCAACGAGCAGTTCGATGGCGCTTGGGACCATATTCAAGGCGAGCGTCGTCAGGTATTTGTGGAGTTCTTGGAGCGCTCTTGCACCGCTGAATTCTCTGGCTTCTTGCTCTACAAAGAGCTGGCTCGCAAGCTCAAAGGGCGCAACCCCATCTTGGCAGAAGGCTTTGAGCTTATGAGCCGCGATGAAGCTCGCCACGCTGGCTTCCTCAACAAAGCCATGTCTGATTTTGACCTTCAGCTTGATCTTGGCTTTTTGACCAAGAGCAAAAAGTACACCTTTTTCAAGCCCAAGTTCATCTTTTATGCCACCTATCTCTCTGAGAAAATTGGCTACTGGCGCTACATCACCATCTTCCGTCACCTAGAGCAAAACCCCGAAGATACTATCTACCCTATCTTTAACTTCTTTGATAACTGGTGCCAAGATGAAAACCGCCACGGCGACTTCTTCGCTGCGATGATGAAGTCTCAGCCTCAGTTCTTGAATGATTTGAAAGCTCGCCTCTGGTGTCGGTTCTTTTTGCTGTCGGTGTTTGCCACCATGTACTTGAATGATATTCAGCGCAAGAGCTTCTACGGAGCGTTAGGTCTTGATGCGCGTGAGTACGACATTGAAGTGATCAAGAAGACCAATGAGTCGGCAGGCCGCTTGTTCCCCATTATCTTGGATGTGGAAGATCCTAAGTTCTTCGCTGAGCTCGATAAGTGCACTACGCACACGGCTGCTGTAAGCAAAATTAGTCAGTCTGGGCAGAACAAAGTGATTCAGGCTTTGCGCAAGATTCCTCACATTGTGGGTATTGGTAGCAAGCTGATTAATCTGTACCTAATGAAGCCAATCAGTATGGAAGCAAACCGCAACACGGTTCGCTAACAAAAGACCTATGAGTAGAGCTTGAATAATTTGGCTAGAAAGTAGCTATTGAGAAGCGGTGCTGATTAGCACCGCTTCTTTTTTGTGAGCTTGGGTGGAAACAATGGGGGCACTAGCTCGTGATGCACTGGCCTTTAAACAAGTCGTTACATATCTAGGAGTCGTATCACAAGCCATACGAAGTTATATGTAGTAACATCAGTACAATAAAAATTGATATTGCGTCGGGCTGTTGGATAGCGCTATCAGTAATCGTGATACAGACATGACTTCTTTAAATACAGATGCACAGCCAGACGTGCATCTCAATACAAATACAAATACACTAAAGACCAGCAGACCGGCAGAACCTAGCAGACAGTCAGGCGTTAAAGCTGAAGCAACGACTAGTCACCCAAACAGTAGCTCCACGAAAGATTTTCCAATTGTGGGTATTGGCGCTTCTGCAGGCGGCCTGCGTGCGCTTGAAGACTTTTTTGATAACTTGCCCTACGACGGTGGCGCGGCCTATGTCGTGGTGCAGCACCTCTCGCCCGACTTTAAGAGTCTGATGAAAGAGCTGCTGACGCATCGGACTGAGATGGCGATTAGGCGGGTCACCAACGGAATGAAAGTTGAGCCGGATACGGTTTTTTTGATTCCGCCTGGGCAAAACTTGATTCTGCAAAATGGCGAATTGAGGTTGACCGCGCAAGACCGTGACTCAGGTCATCAGGCACATTTCCCGATTGATCTGTTCTTTCATTCGCTCGCCCAGGAGTGTCAGGAAAGGGCAATGGGCATTGTGCTCTCTGGAACGGGCAGCGACGGGACCCGTGGGATTCAGACCATTGCCGAAATGGGTGGCATTGTGATGGTGCAAACCCCAGAAACGGCTGAGTTTGATGGGATGCCGCTGAGTGCGATCGCCACTAGCCTTGCAGATTTGATATTACCGGCCAAAGAGCTAGCCACAACCGCATACCAGCTGATTACCTCTCCGCAACAAAGAGAAGAACTCCAGCAAAACGCCGCTAGCAAATCGCAGCTACAGCGCATTATTGCGATTCTTGAGCGCTACGAAAATATTGACTTTACCAACTACAAATCGACTACCGTCAAGCGTCGGATCAATCGCCGCTGTATGATCGCTGGCTACCCCGATCTCGATAGCTACATTCAAAAGTTGGAGAGCTCTACCGAAGAGCGGGGTCATTTGCGAAATGACATGTTGATTACGGTCACGCACTTTTTTAGAGATCCGAGTGCATGGCGCTATCTGAAAACTCAGGCACTGCCCAAAATTATTGAGCGCGCGAGCGCTGGAAACAAAACGATTCGGGTTTGGGTCACAGCCTGCGCCACCGGAGAAGAGGCCTATTCCGTTGCTATTTTGCTGCGGGAGCTGCTAGGTGATAACGCTGATGGCATTGAAGTCAAAATATTTGCCACAGACATAGACCCGCTGGCACTGGCTAAAGCCTCTAGCGGTGTGTTTTCAGAAGCCACGCTGCGCAACTTGAGCCATGAACAAATAGAGCGCTTTTTCACCCCAAAGGACGGCAACTTTGAGGTGACTAAAGCACTGCGTGAGATGATCATTTTTGCCAATCACAACCTGACCAAAGACGCTGGATTTACCCAGATAGATTTGGCTAGCTGTCGCAATGTCCTCATTTATATGCAGCCGGAGCTACAGCAGCAGGTGCTTCGTAGTCTGCATTTTTCTCTAAAAAAAGACAGCTATCTGTTTCTGGGTGAGTCTGAAAACCTAGGGGATTTGCAGCCAGAGTTCACCGTCAAACAACAGACTTGGAAAATCTATCAGAAGCTTCGAGACGTTCGCCTACCGCTGATTAGCGGTCAGCTTTTGCAGGCTAAGGCCAACCAGATGCGGATGAAGACTAAGCTGCCTCCACCGAAAGAGCCTAGGTTTGATCCGCTACTGGCTGACGCTTTTGAAGCACTGCTAAAAGGGCGGCAGGCTACCTGCTTTCTGGTCGATAGAGATAACAAACTGCTACACCTGTGCGGCGACACTTTGCAGTTACTCCGGCTAGCCAGCGGGAAAGCATCACAAGACGTGCTGCGGCTGCTGCCTAGCTC
>JBCBDN010000122.1:0-10659 GCA_038529685.1 Cyanobacteria bacterium J06598_1
ATCGCCACAACGCCACTGCTAAATGGCCCCCTTCTCAGCGCCCCCGAGCTCGGCAACCCATAGCGCCTGTGTGAAGTAATGTCACTTAATCCCTCCGAGCTATTCGGGGGGATTTTTGTGAGTAAGTCGATGGCTATCTGTTTGGTTAATTTGTCTGATTATTTGTTTTGCAAAATTGTTTGGGCGAACTCCGCGAAACTACCGAATTGCTTGACATTCAGGGTTGTGATCTTTTATAGCTCTAGAGTCGGCTGCGTGTGATGTTTAAGGTGGGCTGCGCCTACCCTAATGAATTTTGGATTCCTTTCTACCCACTGGACTAACGCAATTTCTTTCTAAGGTTTCGGCAGGCTTTGCACGGGTTTTCTCTGTGCGCGGCTGGGCCTTAGAAGCGCGATTGCTGCGCTGGATGACTCTGCTGTGGCTATCCGTTGGTTTGGTGGTGCTATTTTCGGCTTCTTCTCACGTTGCAGAAGCTGACTATAGCGATAGTGCTCGCTATTTAAAAGTGCAGTTGATTTGGGTCTCTGTCGGGCTTTTGATCTCTCGTTACATTACTCGACATCCTTTGCGGCAAGTGATGCGGCTTTCAGGCTTCTTTTTGCTGGTTTGCATGCTGTTAGTGATGGCGACCCACATTCCAGGGGTTGGTGTTTCGGTAAATGGTGCGACTCGCTGGCTGCCTTTTGGACCGTTTTTGATTCAGCCTTCAGAGCTGATGAAGCCATTTTTGGTGATGCACAGTGCTCAGCTATTTGGGAAATGGCACAAGCTGACCCATCAGACGCGGCTGCTCTGGCTGAGTATTTTTACATTTGGCCTACTGCTGATTTTGACTCAGCCAAACCTCAGTACAACGGCTGTCTGTGGCATGACCATTTGGCTGATTGCCCTGGCTGCAGGGTTGCCCTATCGCCAACTGCTGCTAACGGCTTCGACTGGGTTTATGGCGGCGGTTATTAGCATTAGTGTGAAGTCTTATCAGCGCGATCGCATCATCTCCTTCATCAACCCCTGGCGCGATCCTGACAACAACGGCTACCAGCTCATCCAAAGCCTACTAGCGATTGGCTCTGGCGGTGCAAGCGGATCTGGCTACGGCTTCTCCGCTCAAAAAATCTACTTTCTGCCGATTCAGTACACCGACTTTATTTTCTCCGTTTTTGCAGAAGAGTTCGGTTTCATTGGCTGCACCATGCTGCTGCTGTTCCTTGCGGTGTACAGTACCGTTGCTTTGATGGTGGCGATACAAGCCAAGAAAACGACCCATCGGCTAGTCGCCATCGGCTGTATGGTGCTACTCGTTGGGCAGTCGTTAATTAATGTCGGCGTGGCGACCGGCAGCATGCCCACCACCGGACTCCCGTTTCCCCTCTTCAGCTACGGCGGCAGCTCTATGATTGCCAGCTTGATCACGTCGGGTGTGCTCATCCGCGTTGCGCGTGAATCGAGAGGTGCCGATGTGCTTTCACTCTCAAGGGCCGCTCGGCAAGAGTCGTCAAATCAGACAGTTTCTCTACAGAAGCCGTTTGAGCAAGCTGACGAAACCAAAAAAAGTAGCAAAGCGTCCTCTGAAAAGGACCTTCGTACGGCTCATAACCTCCTTAAAACGCCTCAATTACGACGAAAACGCCGTACCGCCGTCACCGGGTCCTCAGAAAAAGAGACCGCCAGCATCCAATCACTATCTACCCCTGCAGACGCTGAAGAATAATACCGGTCGGGATCAATCCCAGCGAAGCCGGTGTAATTTCTGTACAATTAGGGCGTATCTTGGCTTAGAGCATTTCTCATGGGCGAGCGCCTGCAACTCTTTCTGTATCACCTTAGCCAGCAGGCCAACGGCTGGGTAGAAGGCCAGCTTGGACATTTGTCTGTTGCGAGCATCGGTATTATTGCCTGCGCAGGACTCCTGACTAGCCTGACCCCCTGTATGCTTTCCATGCTGCCGATTACGGTTGGCTACATGGGTAGCTACGAGCTAGAAACTCGCTGGCAGGCCGTGGGTCAGTCCGTTTGGTTTGCCACTGGGCTGGCGACAACACTGGCTGCTTTGGGTTTGGTGGCCGGTAGCCTGGGCTGGGTGTACGGACAAGTGGGCGTCGGCCTGCCGGTTGTGGTGAGTGCGATCGCCATCCTCATGGGCCTAAATCTTCTAGAAGCGCTGCCGTTACCACCGCTCCCCTCATTCAACGGAACAGACTTCCTTGAAAACAACATTCCTCGCTCAGCTAAGTCTTATCTGTTGGGACTTACTTTTGGCCTAGTGGCTTCTCCTTGCAGTACCCCAGTGCTCGCAACGCTACTGGCCTGGGTCGGTGAAAAAGGAGACCCTGTTCTGGGTGCTTCATTGCTCTTGGCCTATACGGTCGGCTACGTTGCGCCGCTGATGCTGGCAGGTATCTTCACGGCTTCAATTAAGCGAATCTTAGAGCTTCGCCGCTGGTCAGGCTGGATTACCCCTGCCAGTGGTGTTCTACTGGTCGGCTTCGGACTATTTTCTCTCGTTACCCGACTGCTGCCGATCGCTTGACCTAGCTAGACTTCGACTACGTCTAGCCCTTCAGCGCTAGCCCTTAGTACCAGCCCTCCCCGGTGGCTGATCGTAGCCGAAGCCAGAACCTACCTGTCTTCTTTTTTGCGCTATCTCCCTTATGCTTGCCACCAAACGCTACTTCCGTAAAGAACTGGTTCCATTGCTCGCAGATCTCAAGCTAGCGATTGGGTTGCTGCTTGCGATTGCAATATTCAGCATCAGCGGTACCGTCATTGAGCAAGGTCAAAGGCTCACCTTTTATCAGGAAAACTATCCAGAATCGCCCGCACTTTTTGGTTTCCTCACGTGGAAAGTGGTTCTTTTTCTTGGCTTAGATCACGTTTACAGAACGTGGTGGTTCCTCGCGATTTTGATTTTGTTTGGCGCTAGCCTTACCGCCTGTACATTTACGCGCCAAATTACCGCCTTACGCTGGTTCTCCCGTACTTGGAACTTTTACAGCAAGCCGCGTCAGTTTGGGAAAATGGCGCTCAGCACCGAGCTATCTGGTGTAGATGTCAGCCAGCTCAAAGAGCAGCTCAGCCACCGCAAGTATAAAGTCTTTGAGAAAGATAGCGACGGCGACAAAATGATCTACGCCCACAAAGGGCTCTCCGGCCGCATTGGCCCCATCGTCGTTCATGCGAGTATGCTGCTGATCTTAGCTGGTGCGATTCTGGGTTCTATGACAGGCTTTTTTGCCCAAGAGATTGTCCCCAGCGGTCAAACCTTCAAAGTTCAAAATATATTCGATGCCGGACCGTGGTCAGCATCCCAAATTCCTAAGGATTGGTCCGTCCACGTCAACCGCTTTTGGATTGATTATTCTCCTGAAGGCCGTGTTGATCAGTTCTATTCTGATCTTTCTGTGCTGGACGATGCTGGTGAAGAAGTCAAACGCAAAACTATCTGGGTCAACCAGCCTCTGCGCTACAAAAACGTCACACTGTATCAGGCTGACTGGGCCGTGGGGGCGGTAAAAGTTCGCATTAATAATAGCCCAGTCTTTAACCTTCAAATGGCTCCCCTTGAGGCAGAAGGTGCTCGGCTGTGGGGAACTTGGGTGCCTACAAAGCCAGACATGAGCGAGGGCGTTTCCCTCATCGCTCAAGATTTACAGGGCACGCTTTTGCTCTATAACATGAGTGGTCAGTTAGCCTCTACTGTCCGTGCGGGCAGCAGCGTTGATATCAACGGCGTCACCCTTTATGTAGACGAATTGATCGGTAGCACAGGCTTACAAATCAAAGCAGACCCCGGTATCCCTGTCGTGTATCTGGGCTTTGGTCTGCTCATGATTGGTGTGGTCGTGAGCTACATTTCTCATTCACAGGTCTGGGCACTACAAACCGCAGATAAGCTCTTTGTCGGTGGGCGCACTAACCGCGCTCAAGTCTCGTTTGAACGTGAGCTGCTGTCGGTGTTGGATACCATCAGCGATTCTGAAAGTTGCGAACCTTTAAACAGTGACTCGGAACGTGCTACTGAGACTGTTTTGGCGAAGTAAATGCGTATTCTTCTGGTGGATGATGAAGTAGAGCTAACCGACCCCCTCAGCCGCCTACTTAAACGGCAAGGTTATGACGTAGATGTGGCCAGTGATGGGCAGACTGGCTGTAACCTCGCGATGAGTGGTCACTATGATTTATTAATACTTGACTGGATGCTGCCTGAAAGAAGCGGGGTAGAAATTTGTAAAGCGCTACGTGCTTGTGCAAATGGAATCGTGCCTTCTCCAGCAGCCAGCACGCCTATTTTATTTCTGACTGCTAAAGATACTATCGATGACCGAGTGAATGGTTTAGATGCCGGGGCTGACGACTATTTGGTGAAGCCGTTCGAACTGCGTGAGCTACTCGCCCGTGTTCGGGCTTTGCTCAGACGGCCGACGGTTACAGAGATGCAAAATATTTTCCCTGTCACTGAAACGCCTGCCGCGCTGACGTTTGGCGATCTTACGCTCGATATTGAAAATCAAATGGCCAGCCACAATGGTCACGCTATAGAACTATCTGATAAGGAGGTGCAACTATTGGCCTACCTGATGCGATCGCCCCATCAACTGCTGACGCATACCCAAATTTACGACGCCGTTTGGGGCAAAGGTGCTACGCCCAGCAGCAATGCACTGGCGGCTCAAATGCGGCTATTGCGTAAAAAAATCGAAGCGGCGAATCAGCCAACGTTGATCCATACGGTTTATGGCAAGGGCTATCGGTTTGGTCTTCCTACGTAATCGTGCGCAACCATATTTAATCACTCAGTATAAAAAGGTAATTTCATAAAGTTCCCTTGTTTTATTCACGCTTCGTAAAATAGAGCGTCATTTCGTCTAGTACTCTAGAAATACGCCCTGCAGCCATCTTCCACATACGCGATGACTCAGCTCACAAAAACTACCCAAAAATCTTCAAGCAATCGGCCCAGCCCAGCTGAAAATAGCGCTGTCCCAGGTCGGACAAAGCTAGGCTATGAAGTATTCAACCACCGCAGATTGCAATACGCTCAAGTTCCGCTAAGCATCTCCAATCAGCAGACGCCCTCAGCTTCTACCGGTAGCGCACTTTTAGATTCATTTCTAGAGCGTTCATCTGAAGCTGCGGCGCTAGGTGGGCTGAACCTCATTAACGTTAGCGCCCGTGATGCTTTGCCATCTTCTGAGTTAGCAGCTTCTCAATCTGCCCGTACAGAAAGGCAACCGATACAAAATCAGCCTGCTGTCGTTCCTGTCGAACCTGATGTTGCGACTGCTAAAGCACCCGCTTTGGTGCCGGACGTTTTACCATCTGTTAACCCGGCCGTGCCCGTAAAGTCAGCAGCGCCTGCGGATCTATACGATGTTGAATCGTCTCCTGATGTCGAAGCGCTTCCTCCTTTGGAAGCAGAGCCAGACTTCCTAGAAGTGGATTCAGATACCCTAAAGCTCACTTCTAAAGACGAAGGTAGCAAAAGTGAAGCGCTCAGCAGTAAGCCCCAGCCACTGCCAGTCCGGACATCTGTTCCCGTACCGCCTAGTCGTTCATCGATTACAACCCTACCCACCCCACCCGCTAAGAAAACGCCTGCGCCGCAGCTTGCTGCTCAAGCGGCTCTTCCAAAGCCGCCTCCAAAACCGCCTAGTCTGCCGCTGCGAAAACCGTCTTTTTCGCCGGTTATCGACCATGAAAAAATGGCCAGAGACAGTGCGGCTTCTGTTGGTTTGCTCGACTTGAGCGATGCGTTGCTCTTTGGGGGCGATCGCGAAGATCTCATCGCGGCTGATCCCTTTGTCGAAATCGAAAACCCAGAAGAAGAGACAGGCGTTTTAGCTTACTTGAGTCAGCAAGTCTCTGCGTTCACTGTGGACAAACTCCAAAGTGGATTTCCAAATAATACCGACCCTAGGGTGCTTCATCGCCCTGACCCACCGAAGCACCGAACCGTTCTTGATATCCAGTCATTTAAGCTAGCTGATCTGCTTGGGTCTGAGCAAGAATCTAACAAGCTTGCAGCAGCGACGACAACCCAAAAATCAAGCGCTCAAGAACCTACGGATATTCATACATTGAGCCAACAGGTAGAAGTGCTCAATCGGAAGATTGCAACCCTGACTGAAAAGCTGGCAGAAGTTTCTAGCAATGCCTAGCTGTGACCATACAGACATTGGGTTCGGCATAAACTGCCAGTCTGATAGCTTTCCGCGCTTAGCTTTAGACCCCACGAACAGTTGAAACCCCTGCCACATAAAGCGCTAAGCACATAGCAAAGTGCGAATGCATCCGCGCTTTGCTACAAATTCGCTGTAAGCCCCAAAATAAACTTTAAAGAACACGGCTAGAGAATACTAGCCGTGTTCTTTGGTTGTTCAGTTGCGTAAGCGCGTTTGAGTTACACAGCTTTTGGCTTAGCGGTCGCCGTACAAACTGTTGTAATAGCCTTTATATTCCTCAGAGAGCAAGGCTTGCCACCATTCACGGTTGTTTAGGTACCACTCTACGGTTTGTCGTAACCCTTTCTCAAAGTTGTAAGCAGGCGACCAGTCTAAGTCCTGCTGGATCTTAGAAATATCCATCGCGTAGCGACGGTCGTGACCTGGGCGATCGGTCACAAACGTAATCAAATCGCGAGGTGCTTTTGGCAAATCACCCCCTAGTTCTTCCATCAAGTCGCACAGGGTATGAACAATATCTAAGTTTTTGACCTGATTGTTGCCCCCAATGTTGTACACGTCGCCGGGATTGGCTTTGTGGAGAACGGTATCGATTGCTGAGCAATGATCGCTCACGTGGAGCCAGTCTCGTACGTTCTGACCGTCGCCATACACAGGTAGGGGCTTGCCCAACAAAATATTCAGACACATCAATGGGATGAGCTTTTCCGGAAACTGATAAGGCCCGTAGTTATTAGAGCAGTTGGTAATCAGCGTTGGCATTCCATAAGTATGAAAATAGGCCCTCGCTAAGTGATCGCTCCCTGCCTTAGATGCAGAATAGGGACTATTAGGTGCGTAAGGCGTTGTTTCAGTAAAGGCAGGATCATCAGCTTCTAAGCTGCCGTAGACCTCGTCAGTCGATACATGTAGAAATCGGTAGTCTTCAGGCTGCTCTTGACTATTCCACCGGTTTCGGAATGCTTCTAGCAGAGTAAATGTGCCCACTACGTTGGTTTGAACAAAGGCAGCAGGTCCCAGAATGGAGCGGTCTACATGAGATTCAGCGGCAAAGTGAATAACGGTGTCAATGTTCTCTTCTTCAAGCAGCGATGCGACCAACACTCCATCGCATATGTCACCTTTAACCAATCGAAATCGGTCTTGACTATTTAAGTCGGAGACATTGGCTTCGTTCCCGGCGTAGCCCAGAATATCAAGGACCACAACACGGCCCTCATGATTGTTGCACCAGTGGTGCACAAAGTTAGAACCGATAAATCCGGCACCGCCGGTAATAAGGACACGTTTTGACATAGTTATTTAGCAGATTGGTAATTCAGTGAAATAGGTCATTGAGCAGATCCTCTAAGCTGATCTGGGCAGGTAGATGCCTCTACTCAGCTACGAGCATATGGTTACGATGTCAGTTCTATCGTAGAGTCGTCACCCACCATAAACCGCAGTGCTTTAGGGCGGTGGTCTTTTACGATGAGGGTGGCACGCTCACCAATCAGGCTATCGACGATTCTGCGTTGGATGCCAGAAATCTTGGCGCCTTTGAGGACGACGCTGTGGTCTATTTCCACATCGCGTAGATGAGAGGCTTCCGCAATGCTGGTGTAGGAGCCTACAAAACAATTTTCCAAAACGCAGTTTTCTCCGATGACGACCGGGCCCCGTACAGTACAGTTCTGTAGTTTTGAGCCTTTTCCAATGACGACCCGTCCACTGATGGTGCTGTTTTCATCTACATCCCCCTTAATGCCAGCATTAATGATGTATTCATCCAAAATGATTCGGTTTGCTTCTAGCAAATCGTCTTTTTTCCCGGTATCTAGCCACCAGCCAGAGAGTTCTTTGGCTTCTACGGGCCGATCCATATTGATCAGCTGCTGGATAGCATCCGTGATTTCAAGCTCGCCCCTAGCAGATGGTTGGATCTGGGCGATCGCCTCATGAATTTCAGCAGAAAATAGATAAACGCCTACCAGTGCTAGATTAGAAGGCGGCTCTTTAGGTTTTTCGACCAGTTTCATCACTTTGCCATCTGCGTCAATTTGGGCAACCCCAAAAGCAGTTGGGTTCAAAACTTGCTTGAGCATGATGATGGCCCCTGTAGGCGACTGCTTAAAGTCTGCAACAAAGGTTCCTAACTGGTCTTGAATGAGGTTGTCGCCTAAATACATCACGAAGGGCGAATCACCTAAGAACGGCTGGGCAATTTTGACTGCGTGGGCCAAGCCATCAGGGCTTTCCTGCGGAATGTAGGTGATTTGGGCGCCGAAGCGATCGCCCGTCCCTGTCTTTTCCTCGATTTCTGGTCCAGTCTCTGGACTCACAATAATTCCGATTTCTTTAATCCCGGCAGCTACTAGGCTCTCAATGCCGTACCAAAGAATCGGTTTGTTGGCCACCGGCACAAGCTGCTTTGCCCCAGTGTAGGTCAGCGGCCGCAGGCGAGTGCCTTTACCGCCCGACAAAATTAATGCTTTCATGTGATGCTCTCAAAAGAAATAACGTTGACATCTGTAACCTTGCGAGGGCGCTAGTCTTAACCGCCCCAACCATAAAAACAGATATTAGCCCTGAAGCCAATATCTGAAGCTGTTCAGACAAAATGTTTTAGGGATTTGTTTGAGCGAGCTCTATCAGCATCTTTTTGAGGCTCTCTCTCCACGGTGGGGCTTCATGTCCCAATACCGCTGCAATCTTTTCGCCGCTCAAGACCGAATAGGGGGGACGCTGTGCCGGTGTTGGGTAGTCGGCTGTTGTAATAGGATGAACGGTTTCAATGGCAAGCGGGGTGTTCAATGCTTTGGCCTCTTCAAAAATTGCTACAGCAAAGTCATGCCAACTGGCTGTCCCGCTATTTGTGAAGTGGTAAGTTCCCTTGATCTGTTCGCGCTTTTCCTGGGGCAACGACTCATCTAGGGCCAGCTTACCCAGTTCAGTGATGGCCTCTGCAATGTCTTTAGCCCATGTAGGTGAGCCAATTTGGTCTGCTACAACGCTGAGCTCAGTGCGGTCTCTGGCTAGGCGCAGCATTGTTTTGACAAAGTTGCCCTTGCCCTGCACGCCATATACCCAAGCTGTTCTCAAAATAATGTGATCGCTCTGCGCCTTTCTGATAGCTTCTTCTCCGGCAAGCTTAGTTTTGCCATACACGCTTAAAGGCTCAACGGCATCTGTCTCGCTGCGAGGGGAGGGGTCTTGTCCCAGAAATACGTAGTCTGTGGAGATATGAATGAGCAATGCGCCACACTCAGCTGCCGCTTTTGCTAAGGCTTCTGGGGCGTCTGCGTTGATTCGGTGGGCCAAATCGGGTTCGCTTTCAGCTTTGTCCACAGCCGTGTAGGCCGCAGCGTTGACAATTAGCTTGGGGGTGATCTCAGCGACTTTGCGTGCGATCGCCTCCAAGTCAGTCAAATCTAGCTCTGTTCTGGTCACTGCGACCAAAGGGCCCAAAACGGGCTGAAGTGTTGGCAGCGTCTTCTGTAGTTCTTGCCCTACTTGCCCCCCGGCCCCCACTAGCAAAATACTCATGCGTTTGCTCCGTTCGAGAAGTCTGCATAGTCGAATAGATCCGCTGCTGCAAACGAATCCCCTGCCGCATCTTTGCCCGATACAATCGGCGCTTGTCCAGCGGTTGGCCAGCCAATTTTCAGCTCAGGATCATTCCAAACAATACTGCGTTCGCCAGTAGGGTTATAAAAATCTGTCGCCTTGAATAAAACATCAGCAACTTCAGAGAGCACATAGAATCCATGTGCAAATCCAGGTGGGATCCATAGCTGTTTTTTATTCTCTGCGCTCAAAATTTTGCCGACTGACTTTCCGAAGGTCGGTGAGCCTTTTCGAATATCCACCGCCACATCGTAGATACTGCCCACGACTGCTCGAACTAACTTACCCTGGGTATTTTCGAGCTGGTAATGCAGACCTCGTAAGATATTTGCCGAAGAAGAAGAATGGTTATCTTGCACAAAAGAGTACTGCATACCCACTGCCTCATCAAAGATTTTTTGATTGAAGCTTTCTAAGAAAAAACCGCGATCATCTTGAAAAACACGAGGTTCAAATAACAAAACCTCAGGAATGCTAGTCTGTGTAATTTTCATTAAGAATCTATAGGCCACACGACCTGATCAGTCTCTCATGTCGTGAAACGCCGATTGTGATCTCGCCCACAAGAACACGATTCTTTTATGCATCGCGGTGATATTTTACGTTTGGTTTGTAGCCATGATTTTCCAGTAAGCGGTCACGGTTAAGCGCCTTTTTGTGACGGAGCCAAATTTTCCTAATACAGCTTTCCGCACTTAGCTTTAGACACCACGAACAGCTATAACCTTCTCTCTACACTTTCAGAATGCCCAGCGATATCTTTGTAAAACGTTCATCTAGCCAACACTTCAAAGAGCGCGCCATAGCATCTAACCGCTTTATTATGCACTTAGCGCTTTATATAATGAAGGTTATAGCTGTTCGTGGT
>JBCBDN010000123.1:0-10643 GCA_038529685.1 Cyanobacteria bacterium J06598_1
CTTGGTGTGGGTTTTTAGGCCCATGAGACCATACACCACATGCACCCCTGATCGCTCTAGGGTCCTGGCCCAGTTGATATTGTTCTCTTCATCAAAGCGAGCTTTAAGCTCAACGAGGGCAACCACTTGCTTACCGTTTTCAGCGGCTTTGATTAGCGCATTGACGATGGGTGAGTCGCCAGAGGTGCGGTACAGAGTCATTTTGATGGCCAGTACACCCGGATCGAGAGCCGCCTGGGTGATGAAGGCTTGCACCGTGCCGGAGAAGGCTTGATAGGGGTGGTGTACGAGGCGATCGCGTCGTCGAATAATTGAAAAAACGTCCTCGCCTTCACCCGAGCTAGCCGCCTTCCAAACGCCGGGCACTACCGGCTTCCAGTGATCGTCTTTGAGTTTACTGAGCGGCAGCGACATGAAGCGCATCAGGTCGGTTAGTCCAACAAAACCATCCACATCGTAAACATCTTCTTCGTTGAGAATTAGCTCACTCATCAGCGTGGCACGCATGGTTTCATTCATGCCTGCTTCTAGTTCCATTCTGACCACTGAGCCCCCGAGTCGCCGCTTTCGCAGCTCTTGCTCAATGGCCAGCATGAGGTCATCGGCCTCATCTTCTTCGACTGCCAAGTCGGCGTTACGAGTAATGCGAAACGTAAAACAGGCCTTAACGCTCATGCCAGGAAAAAGCGCCGCAATATTGTGAGAGATCACCTGCTCCATCGGCACACCTACCCAGTGGGTTTGAGCCAACGCTTTATCACCTGCAGCATCTGACCGCTGGCTATCTTTGTAGAGGCTTTTAGGCAGCTCTACGAAGCGCGGCAATACCTTGGGCACTTTTACACGCGCAAAGTGAGATTCGTCGCCGTCTTGAATTTCGACAGCTAGGTTGAGGCTGAGATTTGAAATGTAGGGAAACGGATGGCCAGAATCTACGGCAAGAGGCGTCAAGACTGGAAAAACCTGCTCGTTGAAATATCGATCGAGGTAATCTGTCTGGGTAGGCGAAAGCTCTGTATAGTTGAGCAGGCGAATACCGTTGGCGAAAAGGGTAGGGCGCAGCTCGTTTTGGAAATAGCTATGAATTTTGAGCACCATCGGGCGTAGCCGCTCACTGATGGCATTGAGATGCTCGGTGGGGGTACGGCCATCGGGCGTGCGCTTGGTTACGTCGGCATCTATTTGCTGCTTGGTTGCCGCAACGCGCACCATAAAATACTCGTCTAGGTTGGAGCTAAAAATAGCCAGAAATTTCAGGCGCTCTAGCAGCGGCGTCCGCTCGTCTATCGCTTCGTGCAGGACACGGCGGTTAAATTCTAGCCAGCTGAGCTCACGGCTGAGATACCATTGCTCGTCTTCTAAATCGATGTCTTTGGGGTCAAGGGTTTCAACACCGTTCTGAGGGCCATTGAATTCAGAAGCAGAGGCTGTGGTAACACTGCTGGCTTCGGCTTCTGAATTCTTAGCGGCTGGAGAGCGCACCTGAGAGGCAGCTTTTTTTCGCTTGGACGTGGGGGTACTCATGACTCTCTTTTTCTGATTCTGGTTAACACTAAACCCTAAAGGTTAAAGAAAGGTTGACGGCTGTTGCTAACGGTCGCAACGTAAAGGGTCAGAAAACGTCTTTCTCCTGGCCAACCCACCATTCACCTAGCTTCATCAGTTCGGTATGCAGTTCGGCTAGCTGAGCGTTGAATTCTTCAGTGGTCATCTCCTGCCGCCGTTCTTTTAGCTTGGCCAAACGCAGCTGTATCAGCAGCCACGGCTTACTGATACCGTCTGTAGCTTCGATGTATTTTGCGAGGTTCTCACTGTTCATTAAAGATATTTACGCTGCCTGCACTGGTCTTATTTTTTTGGCTTTGGCTGATTATATTTTTTGGCTTTGGCTGATTATATAGGAGGGCTCTGATAAAAGCCTGAGCCGCTGGGGTAAGAAACCGTTTTCAAACATCAGATATTTAATACACAACCAACCACACAAATCAAAAACGTGCCCCTCGCCATCAGTAGTGCACTGGCAGCAAGGGGCACGCTTTACGCTTGATCGCTAGCTATCTTAAGGTAGATGCGAAATAGACCAAGTGAATTATTTCTTCAGCTCATTGCGCCACTCTTCGAGCTGCTTGGCAGCCACATCACGGCCACCCAAACCAAAGGCAAGGGCGATCGCGATCGCAATAGCACCCAACAGCAAACCAAAGGCAAGGTTCACAATGTTGGGAGCAACGCCCATCTGACCCAGTGCCATCGCACCCACAAAGGCCAAAATAGAAATGCGAGCCGCTTGAGCCAGCATGTTAGAAGACTTGCTGCTGCTGCTGTTGATTAGGCGGAAAGCCAAGTTGGCGATATAAACGCCGATGCCGAAGATCAGCACACCAATGAGCACCTGCGCTGCAATCTCCATGATTGCGCGAACAATCAGGGTGAGCTGGTCGAGCTGCAAGATTTCAGTGGCGGTTACCGCGCCAAAGAGCACCACGCCCACCAGCACAATCAAGCCGACGATTTCCGAAGGCGTTTTGCTGTTAGAAGATGGCGTTTGTAGTGTAGTCGCCATTGGGTCTGTGCCGACGCTAGGGTCGTAAGCAGAAACCGGCGGCGTGGAATCAGCCCCAGAGGGTGCAGAGATTTCGGGCAGACCGAGTACGTCCAAGACGCCGTCGAAGCCAGCACTCGATAGCAGGTTGGAAACCAAGTCGCTCAAGAAGCGGCCAATGAAGTAGAACACTGTGAGCACAACACCCGCTGCCAATAGCAAGGGGATGAAGTCGAGAATCTGATCGAGCATGCTGATAGCAGGATCGGAGATTGCATCGATATCAAGTGCGTTAAGTGCGGCGATCGCAGCTGGAATCAAAACCAGCACATAAACGATGGTGCCTGCGAGTCCAGAAAGCGACATCCCAGGGGTATTGGGATTACTAGAAAGACCCATCTGACGACCGAGGTTATCCACACCGGTTGCCGCCAGAAGATTCGTGACAATGCCGCGAACAATTTTCGCAACCAGCCAGCCAGCACCCAAAATGATGCCTGCGAGAATGACCTTAGGAATCGCTGTCAGGAACTGATCGATCAGGCTCTGAACAGGTGCCAGCAGGCCATTTAGCTCTAGGGAGTTAAGAATGGAGGGCAAAAACAGCAGAAAGACGAACCAGTAGAGCGCATTGCCCAGGGTTTCGTGGATTCTGACTGAGTTTTCTCTAGGGTCAACGCCTGTGTTTTCAGCGAGCCGATCGTCCAGCTGGAAGGATTCTAGACCACGCGTCACCAGTGTTTTTACAACGGTGGCGATCGCCCAGGCGACAGCGACTAAGATGCCGGCACCCAACAGTCTTGGGAGGTAACCAAAGACGGTATTGAGCAGATTGTTCAGCGGCGCCGAAACAACTGTGAGATCTAAGGTCTCGAGTACGGCAATGGCAACCAGCAGCAAGATCAGGTAGTACACAGCGGTACTGACCCACTTGGCCGCAGGGACATCTTCTGGCGGACGACCGGTTACAGCAGAAGCAATGCGATCATCAATCTGGGTCTTTTTGAGCAGGCCACGGATAAACGTGGAGATGAGATAGGCAAACACCCACCCCACAAAGGCGATTGCGATCGCAGCGAGTAATTTAGGAATAAACTCACCAAAGCCATCACCTAAGCCTGAGCTCAAGCTATCGGTCAGTGCTTTGGGGACTAGCGTCTTGTTTTCTTCGGTAGCAGCCTGGGCAAGGGTCGGCGCAAGGCCGCTCCAGACAAGGCTAATACCCTTCCCTAGAGGGGGTATCAGAGGAATCATATTTAAGTTAAGTGTGAAAGGTCTAAATCGTAGCTAGTATCAGTCATCAACAATTTCTGCTGATATTTGAGACTAAGAGTACCGCCTAAAGGCAGCTCGGAGGAAAAAAATCTTTATATCGGTCTTTTTTTTTACAAATCTATGGACGTATCTATACCTATAGACAGACACCTATGGACAAAATAAAAGGCCCCTGTGCTTTGGAACACAAGGACCTTACCGTTCGAGGTCGATTCAGATTATTCAGCGTTTCAGCTGGCTAGTGATGCCTCGCTTTGAGGCTCATCTTAAGCGTCATCTAAGGGTTCATCCGGAGCCTCTGTTTCTTCTACCGTTTCAGTCGCAGCGCCCTCATCAACACCAGCGCCCTCGTCGGGAGAGAGTAGGTCAGGAACTGACTCATCGGCAGCCTCTAGGGTTGTTATTACCTGAGATTCAGCCACGACCTCTGCAACCGCTTCGGCCACGTCGTCTGAAGGCATGGCATTTTCAGATTCGTCGAGGTGAGGGACCAGGGCTACAGCAGCGATCGCATCATCACTATCCAACCGCTGTAGCTGCACGCCCGTCGCCATCCTCGACTGTACCGAAATCGCATCCACAGCCTGCCGCATAATAATGCCGCGCTGACTCACAATCATCAGCTCATCTTCTGGCCCCGCAATCCGCAGCGCCACGAGCTCGTCATCATCCTTACGGAATTTCATCGCCACGAGGCCCATACCTGCCCGATTCTGCAACCGGAAATTGGTCACTGGAACTCGCTTACCTAAGCCGCCCGCCGACACAACTAAGACCCAGGGCCCCTGGTCAGTCTCTACGACCGCATCGTCATCATCGTCAGCCGATTCATCAGCAGAGCCTTCTACTTCAGCCACGACTTGCGAAGGCAAGATATCCATACTGATCAGCTGGTCGCCATCCCGCAGAGACATCGCTCGCACACCTTTGGTTGGTCGGCCCAACGGGCGCAGCTGGCTATGGTCTGTCTTAAAGTGAATGGTCATACCGCGCTGCGAGCCAATCAGGATACTGTCTTCAGCGCGAGCGAGGCGGACCCACCGCAGTTCGTCGCCGTCAGCGAGCGAAATCGCAATCAGACCATTGGTGCGAATGCGGCTAAAGGCAGAAAGCGCCGTTTTCTTTACGAAGCCACCCTGGGTGAGCATCACCAAGTAATCGTCTTCGCTAAATTCACTGACGCCAATAACAGAGGTGACTTTCTCCTCTCTGGGAATAGGCAGCATCTGCACCAGCGGATAGCCTTTGGCTGTGCGGGAGCTTTCAGGAATTTGATAGGCCCGCAGCGAGTAGGCCACTCCCCTGTCAGTAAAGAAGAGTACGTGGTCGTGGGTGCAGCATGTAATGAAGTGCTCAATCCCGTCGTCGTCCTTCATTTTGGTGCCGGACTTGCCTCTAGTAGCTCGGTTTTGAGCTTCAAAAGTGTCTACCAGCATGCGCTTGATGTAGCCCTGCTCGGTGACCAAAATCGCCACTTGCTCATTGGCAATCAAAGAGATATCAGAAAGATCGTTTTCGTCCGCTTTGATGATGGTGCGGCGATCGTCGGCGTGGGCCGCTCTAATCTGAGTGACTTCTTCTCGAATGATTTCGAGAATGCGCTCACGGTTCGCCAAGATGTCTTCAAGGTCAGCAATTTTGACTGTGAGGGCTTCGTGCTCCTGCTGAATTTTTTCGGCTTCTAACGCGGTCAAACGGCGCAACTGCATCTGCAAAATAGCGTCGGACTGCGTCGCAGATAGGCCGTAGGACTCTATCAGTTCAGCCTTGGCGCTGGCCGCATCAGCAGAACTGCGAATGAGCGCAATCACCGCATCTAAGTTGTCGAGGGCAATTAGGTAGCCCTGAAGCAAGTGGTCGCGCTCTTGGGCCTTGCGCAATTCGTAGCGGGTACGACGCGTAATGGTCTCTACCCGGAAGTCCAAAAAGACCTGAAGAAAATCGCGTAGGGTCAGCAGCTGAGGCTCGCCGTTAACGATACCCAGCATGTTGACGCCAAAGTTGCTCTGCAAAGGTGTTTGCTTGTACAGATTATTGAGAACTACGCGGGGATAGGCATCGCGCTTTAGCTCAATGACAATCCGCATACCGTCTCTGTCGCTCTCGTCGCGCAGGTCCGAAATACCTTCCAAGCGCCGCTCATTCACCATGTCAGCGATCTTTTCGATCATGCTGGCCTTGTTGGTTTGGTAAGGCAGCTCAGTGATGATGATGGTCTCGCGGTCGGGGCGGCCCCGGTTCTCCTGGGTTTCGATGTTGGCCACACCGCGCATCGTCACAGAGCCTCGGCCCGTTTCATACGCCTCGCGAATCCCTCTGTTACCAATAATCTGCGCACCTGTGGGGAAGTCAGGACCTGGAATATATTCCATCAGGTCCATACTGGTGAGTTCGGGGTTGTCGATCAGGGCAATCACGCCGTCGATCACTTCGCCCAAGTTGTGGGGCGGAATGTTGGTGGCCATGCCCACCGCAATCCCCGAAGAACCATTGATAATCAGCTGAGGAATGCGGGCGGGCAAGACGATGGGCTCTTGCTGAGAGCCATCAAAGTTATCGGCAAAGTCAACCGTTTCTGACTCAATATCTTGAAGCAAAGCCGCGCCTGTGAGCGACTGTAAGCGCGACTCGGTGTAGCGCATGGCAGCGGGCGGGTCGTTATCAATAGAGCCAAAGTTACCGTGGCCGTTGATCAAAGGGTGACGCATGGAGAAGTCTTGGGCCATCCGCACGAGCGCGTCGTACACAGCGGTATCACCGTGGGGGTGGTACTTACCGAGCACTTCGCCCACCACGCGGGCGCACTTACGAAACGGCCTGTCGGCAGTGAGTCCTAACTCGTGCATGGCGTACAAAATTCGCCGATGTACGGGCTTGAGACCGTCCCTCGCATCTGGGAGAGCCCGGCCAATGATTACGCTCATCGCGTATTCGAGATAGGACCGAGACATCTCATTGCGCAAATCAGTAGGAACGATCCGCTCTTGAGGACTGCTCATATGGAATACTCCAGAAAATTATGGCTACAAACGACTTTTTCAAGCCCACTAACTTTTTCAAGCTCGCTATTGAGAGGCGCTACTCAGACGGTTGTTTAGAGGTGGCTTCTAAATCTGGTGACGCGTCCTTTTAGACCTGCTTTAGCAAGGGGTTTATCAGAGGTTATGGCTATACCCTTATGACCGAGTTGTTTGACCAGACTAAGCTTCAATGAGTCTTAACTTTTTGCCCCGATTCAAGCGGTAGGAAACAACCTGAAAAAAACTGGATGAAATCATCCGATTTTGGAGGGCATTGATAGACTACAAATTGACACTAAATATGCCTATTATTCTATCACGATTTAACCCATTTCAACGGAGTGAAATGGGGCGTTCAGCTAGTTTTTTTGATATTCACCAAACCCTTATGGAATCTCTGTTTCCTGTTTTTCACAGTGCACTTTTTGCCAACCACGATACGGGCACCAGACATCCTGAGAATGCAGGGCGTTTGACGGCAGTGGTTAATTACTTGAAAACCTGTCAGGCATCCTCTGAAAAAGAATTTGATTGGGCCGAGAACATTCGGTGGGTGGAGCCTTCTAACAGAGGCGTTCTTGATTATGTAAATAAAGTTCATAATCCGGACTATGTGGCCATGCTAGAGGCGTTTTCAAAAGGGGAGGGTGGCTATCTAGATAGCGATACCGTTATGAGCCCCCAAAGCTATCAGGTGGCGCTGCTGGCAGTGGCCGCTTGGCTCGATGGGCTCGACTGGGTTTGGCAGCAGGGAAAACCGGCGTTTGTGCTGGCGAGGCCACCTGGGCACCATGCGGAGCGCGATCGCGCAATGGGATTTTGTCTATTCTCAAACGCCGCGATCGCGGCTCACTACGCGCTCGACCGGCTGGACGCTTGTCGGGTCGCCATTTTGGACTGGGATGTGCATCATGGCAACGGCACTCAGGCGCTAATAGAAAGCCATTCTCAGCTGGCCTACTGCTCTTTTCATCAGTCACCGGCCTACCCTGGCACCGGCAAATTAGAAGAAACCGGGCAGTTTCAAAATGTGCTGAACTTACCCTTACCTCCCGGCAGCCAAATCGCAGATTATCAAGCGCTATGGCAGCAGCAGGCAAAACCTTTCCTAGCAGAATTTGATGCGGATCTGCTGATAGTTAGTGCAGGGTACGATGCTAACCAAGCCGACCCGCTTGCGGGTATCTGCTTGCAGCCAGAAGACTATGGTTGGTTTACCCAGGAATGCCTGTCGCTGACGCCTAAGCTTTTATTTGGGCTAGAAGGCGGCTACGATTACCCTACTTTGGCCCGCTCAGTAGCCGAGACGATTCGCACTGTTTGCACCGTTTGCTAAAGGTCGCTTGCTAAAGGCCGCTTGCTAAGGACTTTTGAGCTTGAGTTTGACTGCTGTTTTTGATACTGCTGTTTTTGATACTGCTGTTTTTGATTAAGAGGGAAATTGGGTGTTTCGACTTTTTCGCGCACTGTTTAGTTTTTTCAGGAGATCGCCCCAAAAAACTGAAACAGATCCCCCTGCCCAGCCCCCGTCATCGGAACGAAACATGCCCCCAGAAAATAACGCTCCTGAACCCAGAAATAACAATGGCCTCAGCCGAGGTGCCAGCAACCCATCGACGGGTCCATCAGGGAGTGCGTCCACGCCCTCAGGGACCCGTCGAGTGACTCGGGGGAACGATCGCCAGCGATCTTCCTTTGAGAATTTGAAACTGGTGCTCAACGTACTCCGGGCCTATGTGGTAACTTTTGGCGAGCCCGAAAGCGAGCTAGAAATGCGAGCGCTAATCGGCGCGATTGTGGCCAACCTAGCAGCCGTTTCAATTGAGAACAGTGAGCTAGAGGCATTTATTAATGAGGCGATCGCAGCTTACGCCAGTGTCGGGAAAGACGCGTCCCTAGTGGATGTCACAGCTCAGCTTCTAGCAGAACAGGTCTCTGTATGGCTAAAGGAACAAAAGAGCACGGTTAGCAACGTGGTGAGCGCTTATTTACAGCAGTTTGCGCCAGAGGGCAGTGAGTGGGAATCCGGTGAAATTTTGGGCCTGGTGCAAACGGTGATTGCCACACTCAACGATGGATCGCTTAGCAAGTCGGGCGGCAGGGCGCTGATTGAACAGGTGACAGAAACCTTTGACTTAAAGCAAGCGCTGAGCCGATGGGTGGCCCCTGAGTGGATAGCCCTCGCCCAGCGCGTCGCTAGCTATACCGACAAAGAAGACCTGCAAAAAGAGGTGCAATCGATTGCCTGGGCTTACTTGCAGCAGTTTCAGGCGATTTTGAGCCCACAGCTGATTGAGCAAATTATGGAAACCGGGCCGATTAATGTGTCCCCAGAGGAAGTGTTCTCGGGCGACTTGGGCAATTTTTCAGAAATGCTCTACTACAAATATCAGTTCCTAGAAGCCGATCCAGTCGTCACGAAGTCTCACCAGCAAATTGCCTCAGAGGTGAATAAAGCGATCGATGATTTGAACCGGCGTAGGCCCACTGGATTAGACGTCACTGCGGGTGTACAAACAGGAGATTTAGAAGTGAGTAGCCCTTTCTTCAAAAAGAAGCCGACACAACGCTGAACGCGAATACGGCGCTGATATAGTTCACCGGTAAGGCACTGAGCGCCAAAGCAAATAAACGCTGTCGGACTGGGTGAATCCCTTGGCTAACAGACCTTTTACATCGGTATACACCGACGAGGTGGGAAAGAATGGCGCGATCGCATCTTACCGGTGTAGGCGGCAACCGTAGATACATTGATAAACATTATTTGATGTTGGTCTAGTCATAACGCCTGAAGGGTGTTAGATTGCTGCGATATCAGGGCGCATACATAGGCCCTGTAAATTATTAACGTTTCGCTAACGAACCCTACAGGCTGAAAAATGTCCTTTTTTGAGAACTTTACCTCTGTTATTCGAGACAAGTGGTTGGACTACTTTCGAGCTAACCGCACCTGGCTAGAAGTGCAGATGGCCACAACCTCCGTCCGCACCCCCGAAGGCGGTCGGCGTCCTTCCTCGTTTTTGATTCTAGGTGTGGTCAATGCATTAGAACCCAAGCTATCCAATCTGATGGTGCCGTTTTATCAGCTGAACTCGGATGAAGACGCGCTGATTGATGTGCTCGGCCTGAACTTTGACCCTGAAGCCGTTTTGGACAATGGCGAAGTCGGTAAAACTATCGACGCCTCCCCTGATGGCGATACGCCTTTGCTTGGCAGCGACCCTGCCCCGCTCGATAAAGATATTGACGCTTGGCCGCCGAACTAAAGTAAGCCTACAAACGGTGGCAAGAATACAAACGGTTCGCCTAGGCATCGGTTACCCGTGATAGGATTATTTGGCAATTTACGTACAAGGCGGAGATGTCCATGGTAGATCGTCCTATTAAGAAGAGCGATCGCGAAGCGGCTCAGCAGAACCCATCTGCCGATAGTCAATCTGCCGAGAGCAAACCGGCTCCAGTCAGCAACGTCCCGCCCCCGATTAAAAAAGCTGATCGCAAAGATGGCGGTCCCAAAAGCGATAGCGGTGACCAAGGTGAGCGATATGATCGCGATCGCGACGATCGAGGTCGTGGTGGCAAAGGCAGAGGCAAAGGACGAGGTCGCGGCAAAGGTGACGCTCCCAAAACGCCAACGAATCCTGCCCTCATGCGCGGACCGAAGCCTACTAAGAAAGTAGAAGCGCCAGAGGAACCTGAAGTGGAAGAGACCGCTGAAGCAACTGAAGCGACCGCTGAAGGTGAGGCTACTACGCCAGAAGCATCGACTGAAACAGCTGCAGCTGAGACAGAAACTACCGCAGAAG
>JBCBDN010000124.1:0-10627 GCA_038529685.1 Cyanobacteria bacterium J06598_1
GCAAGTTCCTTCAGTTTGAACTCACTGAGAACGGGAAAACGCGTTCTGCTGCGCCCACCTTTTTGCCGCTTTTGATACTTCACTACGTTCAGCGAGCCATCTGGATTGAAAACAGATTCGCCTTTGCTATCGGTGACGTATTGATCAAAAGCGCCCCAAGTTCGCGTATTTCCCAAATAAGCACCTCGCCCAAAGGGACCGATTTGGCTAAGAAACCCTAACGCATGATTGAGTTCATGATAAAAAATGCCGTAAAGGTCATATTCTTCTTCGGCGACGCTGGGCGTTTCGTTAAAGTCGAGTTCCCAATTCTTTTCCCAGTTGACCCGAACCAGGCCATCCTGCTCAGCACCATTAAGGTCTGCACCGGTTAGCACTTTGTTACGGACCACTTCCACATTGCCAAATCCTTCAGTCGCCGTTGGCTTTAGCTCACTACCCGCTTCCATCAGCACCTGGCTAGATGCACTGGACGTGGATTCTATAGCCAGATCGATGGTGGCATTGTTGGCAAATTGGCTGCCCCACTGCCTAGCAGCCAGCTTTAGGGCTTCTCTTTGCGCTTTGTTGGGCGTAAAACCGTCGGCATTTTTTTCAAACGTGAGATTGAAGTTAATCATAGTGATAGCGATTGACGAGGGGGATCATCAGTTGTGACTGGTGATAGCTGATTCCTGTAGAAATAGACCTCAGCTACAGTTGTTATTTTGTCGAGTGGAGGGCGAAAAAAAATAGCGGAAACCACAAGAAAGCAGGCCAGAAGCGGCTAGATGCTTGGCCGAAAAGTGCCAGCTCTCCTAGCGACTTTTTCTTTTCTTGGAGCCCCTATACTGATATCTAAATCGGTTTTAGACCGGGATCTATGCGAGCGAGCTCATGCGGCTACATACTGAAATTTTGGGACCGACGGGCGGCTATCCCGTGCTGTGTTTGCACGGGCACCCTGGCAGCGGTCGAGCGATGTCGGTGTTTGCTGAGCCGCTCGCTGAAAGGGGGTTTCGCACCTATGCGCCTGATTTGCGGGGGTATGGCCGCAGCCGTACGAAGTATCCGTTTGAAATGACGCGGCATTTGGACGACTTGGAAGAGCTGCTGGCGGTGCAAGGCATTGAGCGCTGCCTGGTGGTGGGCTGGTCTCTGGGTGGAATCTTGACAATGGAGCTGGCTTTGCGGCGCCCAGAGGTAGTGCAGGGGATGGTGCTGATCGGCACAGCGGCGAGGCCTCGTGGGTCGCATCCGCCGATTTCGCTGATGGACAATGTGATAACGGGGCTAGCTGGGGTGCTGAACTGGATGAGCCCTGGGGGAAAAGGGGCGATCGCACTCGGTAAAAAATCTCTCTTCCGCCATCTCATGTGTCATCACACCCCAGCGGCCTATCGCTACCTCGCTGCACAAGGCGCACCCGCCCTGATAAAAATGAGCCGTCAGGCCGACGCGGCCCTCAGCCGAGCGATTCGCGCCGGATACAACAGAGTCCCAGACCTAAGCGCGCTAACAATGCCGAGCCTGATGCTGTGCGCCGAGTGTGACCGGCACATCACCGCAGATTCTAGCCTGGAGACGGCCAAGGCGCTGCCGAATTGCAAAGCGCACTGCTACCCAGACACCGCGCACCTATTCCCGTGGGAAATTCCAGCTCAGGCAAATGCAGACATCCATCAATGGTTAGCCGCCCTGAATTTTATCTAGTCGCCCTGAATTTCATCTAAGGGAAGAATATAGACCGAAACTGTGAGTACAAAGTTTGAGGTGATCCTTTAAGCTAACTCCAGTACACCCACATCTTCCCCTTCTCCCATGCAGATCAACACGCCAGACTGGGTCAAGCACGCCATTTTCTACCAAATCTATCCCGATAGGTTTGCCCGCACCAAGCGCACTGACCTATCACCACAGATGCAGGTGCCCTTTGAATCTTGGGACAGCGCGCCCACCCAAAATGGCTACAAAGGCGGCGACCTGTGGGGCGTGATGGAAAATCTCGACTACATACAGGATTTGGGCGTCACGGCGATTTACTTCACGCCGATTTTCCAGTCTGCGAGCAACCATCGCTATCACACCCACGACTACTACGCGGTAGATCCGCTTTTGGGCGGTGACCAGGCGTTCGCTGACCTGCTAGAAGCGGCACACCAGCGGGGGCTGAAGGTTGTTTTAGATGGTGTTTTCAACCACTCCAGTCGAGGCTTTTTCTACTTTAACGATCTGTTGGAAAATGGAGAATCCTCTCCCTGGCTCGACTGGTTTAAGGTGAAAGGCTGGCCGCTGAATGCCTACGATGAAGAAAAGCCGGTCAACTACGAGTGCTGGTGGAATATCCCCGCGCTGCCTGACTTTAACCACGACAACGCGCAGGTGCGTGAGTACATTATGCGTATCGGTGAGTATTGGATGGAGCGCGGCATCGACGGCTGGCGGCTAGATGTGCCCGGCGAGGTGAAAACAGAAGGCTTTTGGGCGGAGTTTCGCTCGCGGATTAAGGCGATTAACCCGGAGGCTTACATTGTTGGTGAGATTTGGGACGATGCCACAGAATGGCTGCAAGGCGATCAGTTTGATGGTGTCATGAACTATCTGTTTACCGGTCCGGCGGTTGCCTTTGTGGCCAAAGACCGAGTTGATATGTCTTTGGCGGAGCCTGTGGGGTATTTCCCTTATCCCGCTTTGGATGCGAAGGGCTACGCCGAAAGGATTGACGGCTTGCTGAAAAAGTACGACTGGGAGATCCAACAAACTCAGCTAAACCTGCTGGGTAGTCACGACGTAGCCAGAGTGCTGAGCTTAGTGGGTGAGGATGCGGCGAGTGCGGCCTTAGCAACGCTGCTGCTGCTCACTTTTCCAGGGGCGCCTAGCATTTACTACGGTGATGAAATTGGGCTCTCAGGTGGGCTAGACCCTGACTGCCGATGGGGCTTTCCAGAGAAGGAAAAGTGGAATCAGTCGGTGCTGAAAATGCACAAGGATTTGATTGCGCTTAGAAAGTCACATGCTGCGCTGCGGATCGGAAAGTACCAAACGCTGGCGGCTGAGGGTGAGTGCTATGTATTCGCTCGGTTGCTAGAGAAAGAAATGGTGGTCGTTGCGGTAAATACCGGAACAGAGGCTGTGCAGGTGCGGCTGGCGGATATCGCGGTAGAGAACGGAGAGGTGCTGTACGGGGAGGGTTCGGTGGAGTGGCTGGGCGATCGCACGGCAATGCTCACCCTCCCAGCCCGCTCCGGTATGGTGCTAGGCAATACCTAGTCCATCACACCCCACACCAATGAGTCACCTGGCGGTACAAAAAGCTCACCCGCGATGGTTTTTATGTTCAAACCTTCCGGCTTCATCACCAGCTTTTGAACGTGATACCACTCGTCTCTTCTGAGGACAACGAGGCTTTCTCGGAGGGACCGGGTGTGCTTAGCGCCGCCTGTTTGAACACCGCCTGTTTGAACACCGCCTGGGTGAACGTAATGAGGATTGCCATACCAGGCTTCACAAAACGCTTCACCCTGAGTGTGATATACCTGACAGTCTTCAGGCACTTCAAGGTGTTGAAAACGGCAAAATCCACCGGTTCTAACGCTCACTGGGAAAAAGTGGCGCTCAATCAACACCTGACGCACCAGTGTCCAGTACTCTGAGCTTTGTTGAACCGCAGCCGTCAGCGTATCGTCAATAGCTGTCACCTTAACGACCAGTCCTTCAGATCTGGCCGATAGTGTGGTCACCCCCTCGCCGGAGCTGGCCACCAGATTCGGTGTAGATAAAAAGGTAGATTCTTTTTTGATAAAAGCTTGGGTAAATGCGTTTACGAGCTCAATGTCTTTTTCGCTGTACTTTGCGGGCTCATCTGCGGTGGGTACTGTAGCATTTGCCTGTTCGCCCGTTGCTGTAGAGAAGCTCTGAAGTACCCGTTTGTGTGCAGGTGCTCGATATTCTTTAAATTTAAAGATACTGCCGATAATTCTGCCGGAGGTCTCTCTAAGCGCTGAGACATCACCCTCTATCGCGACATGCCCTGAAGACTGAGTGAGCAGCTGAATCTTTTCTGGCAGAGGCTGCACGGTACTTCGTCCGGTCAGCACAGTCTCTAAAATCGACGCGACACTTTCAAAATTCCCTGCTGTACGCCAGGGTTCGGCGGCAGGCTCAAAGGTTAAAACCTCTACGAGCGGCTGGTCGATTACCTTACTCAGCTGTAGCCCCGTCATGGTTTCTGCAAAGGCATTCAAAAAGACGATATTCCCAGCAGCATCTGTTGCAACCACCGATTCACTCAGTGATTGAAAGGCAGTGGCGTACCACTTTTCACTGGCGCTTACGATTTGTTCTTGCTGATGCTTGTGCAGGGCCAGCTCAATGGCGATGCCCAGTTCCTTCTCTCCAAAAGGTTTGAGCAAGTAGCTGTAAGGACTGGTGGACTTAGCCTGCTGAAACGTTGCGCTGTCGGCGTTAGCGGTGAGGTAGATAACCGGAATTTGAAAGTCTGATCGGACTGTTTCAGCAATGTCGATGCCTGTCATCTCTCCTTTGAGCTGAATATCCATGAGGATTAAATCAGGATTGGTATTGGAGATTTTTGTGAGCGCTGCGTTACCAGAAGCCGCTACGCCAGCGACGCTATAGCCCAAGTTAATTAAGCTGCTTTTGATGTCAAGCGAGATGATACTTTCATCTTCAACAATCATGACGCTTTGGCTGGCGTGTGCTTTTTCCAGAAGGGTCGTATTCATAGCTTATTTTGGTATTGAGAGATGGGTAAATGTAAACGCTGCGCCGTGGCCTGCTGTACTGGTCACGGCTAGGCTGCCCTCTAGCTGCTCTGTGAGACTGCTAATGATTTGCAGCCCTAAAGTCGTTGAGGTCTCTATTTCAAAGTTAGGCGGCAGCCCAACACCGTTGTCTTTGTAGTGGATAGAGAACTGGTCGGGGGCGGTGGTGCAAGCGTCAATTTCAATGGTGTTTTCGGGTGCGGTCCGGTCGAGATGACTGCTGGATTTTGGAAACGCATACTTAAGAGAGTTTGAGACGAGCTCATTAATGATTAACCCACAGGGAACAGCGGTATCGATGGCGACAAAGATGTCGCTAACTTGAATGGAAAGATTGATGGTGCCCGCGTCGATGCTGTAGGACTGGAGCAAATAACTCGCCAAACCCTGGATGTAGTCTTTTAAGTTAACGCTGCCCAAATCCTCTGACTGGTAGAGCTTCTCGTGAATGAGCGCCATCAGCCGAATCCGGTTTTGGCTGTCTCGAAAGAGGTCTAAAATATGCCGATCTTCAATAGATTTTGACTGTAAATTGAGCAAGCTAGAGATGATTTGTAAGTTGTTTTTTACTCTGTGATGAATCTCTTTGAGCATGGCTTCTTTTTCTAGAAGGGATGCTTTTATCTGTTGTTCAGCTTGCCTGCGCTTCACGGCTTCTTGCAGGCAGCGCACCCGCTGCCGCAAAAGCGCCCAGTGAATGGGCTTAGTGGCATAGTCAGAAGCGCCGACTGAGAAAGCTTTATCGACTGATTCAGGATCGTCTAGCGCCGTAATCATCAGGACGGGAACTGGACCTTTGGTTGATACTGCTTGCAGCGTGGCGCAGCACTCAAATCCATCCATTTTGGGCATTCTTGCATCCATCAGTACAATGTCTGGCTGCTGCTGCTGAAACAGTTTGATGCCGTCTTCTCCATTGCTGGCTTCCCAGATGTGATAGCCCTCTTTTTTCATCGCTGTGCTTAGGAGAAAGCGTGTCGTCGGTTCGTCATCTACGATCAGAATAGAGGTATTGAGATCAGGCGAATCGGCAGCTGTATGGATGGACCGCGGTGGGTCAGCTGATGTAGCCGTGTTTATCAGAACTGCTGGAGAGATCATGGTACGGAGAGGCTCTTTAGAGCTGTTGCTGATGGTTGTATATGGCGATCTGAACTTTTTTGTACTCAGCGGTCAGTCTTGTCATCAGCAGACTCGCTGATTTGATCTGTTCTTTTTTACCCAAAATTTCTATCTGTTTGCAGACCTCAAAGAGCGCCATTGCCCCGACGCAGCTGCTGAGTGATTTCAGGGCGTGAGCCGTTTCTACCAGGCTTTTTGAGTTTGCTGTTTTGAGGTCTGTTTTGATCGCTTGAATTCGAGTGGGTGCGTCAGCTAAAAAACTGCGATAGACTTCTGCGAAAAATGCGCGATCGCTGCCAATCTCCTTTAAAGCGTCCGTATCTAAAACCGCTATCCCTTTAAGATCTACCGTCATGTCTGTAATGCTATGGAGGGCTCAAAAGGACCACAGCGTGATGCTTTCTCATGAAAGTCTACGACTACGGTGAATGTATGTTCCACAGAGCATATACCAACTTTTCTTATCCTGTCGGCTGGGGCCATCCGTGTATTCGCTTACTGAACTGGCCAAACTTGGATATGCTTAGCGCGATTGAGCCGCCAACTAGTACATATCCCTAACCGCTAGCTAGCGCTTCTTCATACACAATTTATGCGCTCTTTAAATCTAAGGGGGTGCTTGTCTCCGTACTCTGTTTGGTAAGGTTTTGTTGGTCAACAGGTTTGAAATGTTGCTACAGGCTACATCGATTCTCTGCTCGACCGGTAAGATTTTAAAATGAAAAAGCTGAATCAATGCTCGCGGCAGTGAGCACATAGCTACCGTCATGAGCGCATCGTCATGAGCGTATAGCTGTAGCCATATGTGTGCCTAATGTCCTATCCTCACTCGTGTCTGTTATGCTCCTTCGCTTTGCTTCCCCCAGAATTGCACTCAGAATTGCACTGGCGACTCTCATTTGCTTTCTGTGTGTGTTTGGTTCTGCTATCCCCAATGGCACGATGCCAAGTGCGATCGCCCATGCGCTCAACCAAAGCTATCTCTATTTTCAAATTGGTGAGTCTGACATCACAACCCGCATAGAGCTGCCGGTAAAAGACCTCAACGAAGTGTTGGATTTAGGCTTAGACTCTGAAAAGAGAATTTCTCAAGAGCAGCTCATGCCCTACATGGATGAAATTAAAGCCTACGCCGCAGAGCATACCAATATTGACTGTGGGGCGCAAAGCTGCGAGCTGGTTTTTACAGAAGCAGGATATTTGAGCAACTACCAGGCTCAGTTTTTACTGTTAAATTACGATTTGGCTGGTTTAGAGAGCCTGCCAGACAGCTTGGACGTGACGTTTGATGTGATGCTCGAAGAAAAGCCGCAGAACACAAACATGCTGCTGATTGAAGAAAATTGGAAGACAGGGACGTTTGGCAATGAGTCGAATGTGCTGTTGATTTTTGATTCGGTGGGTCAGGTGCGATCGCTTGACCTCACCTCTGGTAGCTTGCTCCAAGGCTTTTGGGGGGTCGTAAAGTTAGGGGTAGAGCACATCCTAGAAGGCATTGACCATGTGTTGTTTTTGGTAGCGCTGCTGCTTCCTTCAGTGCTGCGCCGCCAAAAGGACGACAGTCGCTGGCGACCGGTCGATAAGTTCTCTACCTCTTTTATCTACATTCTCAAAATCGCAACGGCCTTTACGGTGGCCCACAGCATTACCTTGTGCTTGGCGACGCTGAATTTAGTGCAGATGCCTTCTCAGCTGGTGGAGTCCGTGATTGCGCTTTCAATTGGGCTAGCAGCGGTGGAAATCTTTTATCCTATTTTCAAAGGGCGGGCCTGGGTCATTATATTTTTGTTTGGCTTATTTCATGGCTTCGGCTTTGCGGACGTGCTGGGTGAGCTGGGCGTGACGAGCCAGCATACGGCGCTGTCTCTGTTTGGCTTTAACTTGGGAGTGGAGCTAGGGCAAATTGCGATTATTGCGGTGGTGTTCCCGATTTTGTATCTGTTGCGAAATCAACGGTTGTACAATCCCTTTTTGTTGAGGACGGGGGCCCTGGCGCTAGGGGTAATGAGCTTATATTGGTTTGTGGAGCGGGCGTTTGATGTGAATCTTCAGTTTCTGCCTTGGGTGCAAGGGTTGTTTTAATGGGTGGCGGAAACTCTAGATTAAAAAACTTCAGGTAAAACAGTGGACTTTTCTTGGTCACCAGAACAACTTGCCTTCAAAGAAAGTGTGATTGCCTTCGCTCAAAACGAGCTGGACAACACGGATATTTCTGAGCGCGATCGCCAGGAAAAGTTCTCTCGTGGAAATTGGAAAAAGTGCGCTGACTTTGGTCTCCAAGGACTCTGCATGCCCGCAAAATACGGCGGCGCTGAAAAAGATCTCATGACGACGGTACTGGCGCTAGAAGCCCTTGGCTATGGCTGCGCCGACGGTGGACTAACGCTCGCCCTCAACACCCAAATCTGGACGGTGCAAATGCTAATCGTCGCGTTTGGTTCTGAAGCTCAAAAGCAGCGCTACTTGCCGCCGATGTGTCTGGGTAACTGGATGGGGGTGCATGCGCTGAGCGAACCTGAGGCGGGCTCAGATGTGTACAGCCTAACCACCGAAGCGAAGCCCTGCGAAGGTGGCTATGTGCTCAACGGGCGCAAGAAGTTTGTGACCGGCGCGCCGATTTGTGATGTGGCGCTGGTGTTTGCCACGACCGACTTGAGCTTGGGGAAGTGGGGGTTAGATGTGTTCTTGGTAGACCGGACGATGGCAGGATTTTCTACCGGGCCCAGCCAAGAAAAAATGGGGCTGCGAACGGTGCCGTTTGGTGAGGTGATTTTGCAAGACTGCTTTGTGCCAGAGGCCAATCGGCTCGGGCCGGTGGGAGCGGGCTTTAGTATTTCGCACAGTTCGCTAGAGTACGATCGCTGCTTTACGTTAGCCAGTCAGCTAGGGGCGATGGAGCGGCAGCTGGAAACAACCCTTGACTATGCCAAAACCCGCGAGCAGTCGGGGCAGCCGATTGGTAAGTTTCAGTCGGTGGCTAACCGGGTGGCCGATATGAAGCTGCGGCTGGAGCTGGCGAAACTGCTGCTATATAAGGTGGCCTGGTTAAAGGATCAGGGAAAGTCTGCGATGCTGGAAGCTTCGATGCTGAAGCTGCATTTGAGTGAGGCGTTTGTGGCGTCGAGTTTGGATGCGGTGCGGGTGCATGGGGGCAATGGCTATTTGAGTGAGTATGGGGTAGAGCGCGACCTGCGCGATGCGGTGGGCGGTGTGATTTATGCCGGGACTTCGGATATTCAGCGCAACATTATTGCGAGGTCGCTGGGGCTGTAGTGGTGGCTTACTTACTTTCTCAACTGTTGGATGAGGCGGCGGACGCCTCAGCAGAAACTGAGGCTTTTCGCTGTGAAGGGGTGCCCCTGACCTATGGCGAGCTGTTGCGGCGGGCGAATGGACTGGCGCATTGGCTGGTGGCGCACGGGGTAGAAAGGGGCGATCGCGTCGGCATATATCTCAGCAAAAGCTTGGAGAGTGCGATCGCTATCTACGGCATTTGGAAAGCGGGCGCAGCCTATGTGCCCTTGGACCCAAGCGCGCCAGCTGCTCGCATCATCTACAGCCTGAATCACTGCGGCATTCGGCACCTCATCACTCAAAAATCTAAGCGCAGGCAGCTGCCTGAAATTTTGGCAGGTGCGCCCCAAGTGAAATGGCTGGTGGGTCTGCCAGACGGTGTGGTTTCAGAAAAGAACCTCACTCGCTGTGACTGGGCTGATGTCCCTTCCAGCGATACGGCCCCTAAGGTCAAACTGGTGGCGCAAGATTTGGCCTACATTATGTACACCTCGGGCTCTACCGGTGTGCCCAAGGGCATTATGCACACGCACTACAGCGGTTTGAGCTACGCGCAGCTAGTGGCCGAGACCTATGGGCTCAAGGCGAGCGATCGCATTGGCAACCATTCCCCCCTCCATTTCGACATCTCTACCCTCGGCTTTTTCGCTGGCCCTCTGGTAGGCGCGACTACTGTGATCATTCCAGAAGCCTACACCAAGCTCCCGGCCAGTCTGTCCCAGCTGATTCAAGACGAAGCACTCAGCATTTGGTACTCTGTGCCGTTGGCGCTTACCCAGCTGCTGCTGCGCGGCGTGTTACCCGAGCGCGACCTGAACTCCCTCCGGTGGGTACTGTTCGCTGGCGAACCGTTCCCTTCAAAATATTTATATGCTCTGATGGCTCAGCTCCCCCGAGCCCGTTTCAGCAACATTTATGGCCCTGCTGAAGTCAATCAGTGTACGTACTATCACATTCCGCGTTTGGCGGGGGAGGCAGCTGTGCCCGAAGGTATTTCACCGATTGGTCAGGTTTGGGGCAATTCGGAGGCGTTGGTCGTCAATGACGCCGATCAGCCGGTGTCACCGGGCGAGGTGGGTGAGCTAGTGGTGCGTACAGCGACGATGATGAGCGGCTATTGGCAGTGCCCAGACCTGACGGCAAAGGCTTTTTTCCACACAAAAATTGCCAATCAGGCTGCTGTGTTTTACCGCACGGGCGACTTGGTGCAGCAGCTAGAAGGGCAGTATCGATTCCTCGGACGTAAGGACCGGCAGATCAAAACGCGGGGATACCGAGTGGAGCTAGATGGAGTAGAAGCAGCGCTAGTGTCTCATCTGGAGATTGAAGAAGCGGCGACCTATGCGCTGCTGTGCCCGGATGAGAGCTATCAAATTGAGGCTTCAATTATCCTAAAGTCGGGTGCTGAACTGAGCGAATCAGCGGTTAAAAACTATGTTAGTGAGCGG
>JBCBDN010000125.1:0-10619 GCA_038529685.1 Cyanobacteria bacterium J06598_1
CTCTTTAGTTAAGGTACTGCCTGCTTTTTGGGCACTACTTCAGGCGCCGCGAGAAGTTGTTCTTCTCGTCAAACCACAGTTTGAAGTTGGCAGAGAAAAGATTGGGAAAAAAGGCGTTGTCCGCGATGCCAAAGTGCAGGCGGGTGCCATTCTTCAAGTCAGCGCCGCCGCCGAAAAGCTAGGTTGGCACTATCAGAGCCTCACGTGGTCTGACACTGTGGGCCCAGCGGGTAATATCGAATATTTACTATGGCTTAGCACCGCAGATAGCGGTCAGCCTTGGCCTGACCTAGCCGAACTGTGTAAGCTTACTCAAGCCGCTCGTCAGGCACTTACCAAATAAGACGATGCCCCGGCCCGCTCAGCACGTCTTTCACTGTGAGGCACACCCACCGGTAGCTCAATCGAAAACTTCGTGCCCTTACCAGGCACCGAGTAGCACTTCAGCTCGCCACCATGCTGTGCCACTACAATCTGATAGCTAATCGAAAGGCCGAGTCCTGTGCCCTTGCCTACATCTTTCGTCGTAAAAAACGGATCAAAAATACGCTCTTGAATTTCAGGCGATATCCCTGCACCGTTATCGGCAATCCAAATAACAATGCGGTCTTCATCCACCGACGTAGTAGATATTTTGATCGTAGGCGTAGGTAAATCTGCCGGTTGGGAGGCTTTTTCTGAGAGCGATCGCACCGCGTCTATAGCATTGCGAAAAATATGCATAAAGACCTGATTAATCTGGCTGGCAGAGCACTCAATTAACGGCAGGTCACCATAGCTTTTCTGCACATCAATGCCGTCTAGCTCAGCAGTCACCATATCTAAGGTGCTATCTAGCCCGTCGTGTACATTCACCACTTTGACTTCGGACTCATCGAACCGAGAGAAATTTCGTAGGCTCAGCACCAAATTGCGAATCCGCTTAGCACCGCTACGTAAAGACACGAAGCTTTTGAGCAAATCTGCCGACGAGAATTCAAGATCGAGTTCTTCTAGTTTTTCATTAATGCTAGGCGCAGGCGTAGGATATTGTTCCTGATAGGCCCTCACTAGATCTAAGAGATCTTGCACATATCCTTTTACGTAGTTCAAATTGCCATAGATAAAGTTAATGGGGTTATTCACTTCATGGGCAATTCCCGCAACCAGCTGTCCCATACTGTTCATTTTTTCGGTATGAATCAGCTTGGCCTGGGTTTGTTTTAACTGGTCTAGGGCCGACTTTAGCTCAGCAGTACGAACATCTACCCTCGCTTCTAGCGCTTTGTTTTGAGCCAAGGTCTGAGAAGCTTCGTCTTGTTTTAAAAAGTTTTGATAGGCTGCCGCATGGTAACGCAAGCGAGCAATCAGCTCTACCGGGTCAGGCAGCTTTACTAAGTAATCGTTCGCACCCGCACCAAAAGCTAACGCCTTGATCTTCGGGTCATCCTTTGAGGAAAGAACAACAATGGGCGTGTCTTTTGTTTTGGGGTGCGCCCTAAAAAATTTCACCAGCATCATGCCCTCTACCTCAGGCATGATCAAGTCCTGCAAAATGACGCTCGGCTCAATATCAGCAGCGACTGAAAGGGCCAGAGTAGGGTCTTGGCAAGCATGAACTTCTATATCAGCCTCACTCGCTAGCAGCCGCCGAATAGATTCAGCAATGATTGGCTGGTCGTCAATTACTAAAATCCGGATGGAGGTTGCCGGAGTCGAGGAATGATTTGGATGAGTAATCTCGGCCATCGAAGCGCCTGTTGATGTTGTAAAGAGGGAGTACGACTGAAAAAACTGCGAAAGAAAGAGCCTACTGGGCTCTATTGTTCCCCTGACTTCTGGCGCTATTGGCCTTCACCCAAAAGAAGGGTGTTTTCCCATATTGTCTATCGGCATTCCGTCAGTAATAGAACAGTATTTCGCATCGGCTACCAACACTTAAGAGAGTCTATGAATCAGAAGCATTCGATTGGAATAGCGGGCATACACTAGCCAAATAGCAATAGCTTCTGGCAGAACGCGTCAGAAATTTCTTTAGCGGGCAAAATTCGGCTGGCTGCCTTATTTTCGACCGCTGCTCGGGGCATACCATACACGACACAGCTCTCTTGACTTTCGGCAATGGTCTCCCATCCAGCAGCACGCAGGGCACCAAGCCCATTGGCGCCATCACTGCCCATACCGGTGAGCAAGGCTGCTTGCCCCTTCTCAGGCCAGTGGCGCGCCACACTGTTAAAAAATTCGTCTACCGAAGGACAGTAGGCGGTGCGCCGGTGGATATGGGTATAGGCAAGGGTGAGATCGCCTGCCATGACCAAATGCCGGTCGCTCCCTGCCACATACACTCGCCCCGGCAGCAGGCGATCGCCTACCTCAGCAAGCCGCACATCCAGCACCGTTTGATCATTGAGCCAGTTCGCCAGCCCCAACGCAAACTGCTGATCGATATGCTGCACTATCACCACAGCAGCCGGAAACAGCTCTGGAAAGCCGCTCAAAATCTGAGCGATCGCCTTAGGTCCGCCAGTAGAGGCGCCAATCGCAATCAGTGGCGGTAGCGAATCGCTTTGAGGCGAAGACTTACTCGGCAACGGCACGCGTGCCTTGCGCCGAATAGATTTGCCGATAAAAGCCGTCACTGTTGCCATCTTCGCTAGCAGCGGGCGAGCCGCAGCGTCCATCGAACCGCCTTCCTGCAGGCCCAGCACAGGTGTCCGCACAACATCTAGCGCACCGTGGCCCATCGCCTCAAATATTTGGGAGGTATGGCGATGAACACTGCCCGTCACAATCAAAATAGCGCAGGGCGAGTGAGCCATAATCTGCCGAGTCGCCTCGACACCGTCAAGACCGGGCATCTGCAAATCCATCAGGATCAAATCAGGCGTATCTCTCTTGCACAGAGCGACAGCTTCTACGCCATCTTTGGCCGACCAAACGAGTTCGTAGGCGGGGTTAGTCGCAATCACTCGTCGCAGAGCAGTAAGAGCAATCAGGGTATCGTTGGCGATCGCAACTCTAATCATGGGCCAGCTTCACCAATGAGATCGACCACCGCATTGATTAAGCCGTCGTCATGAAAGCTGCTCTTCGTTAGGTAGTAATTAGCCCCGGCATTGAGTCCGGCCAGCTGATCTTCTTCGCGGTCTTTGTAGGAGACCACAATGACCGGCAGCTTTTGAGTGGGCGCGTAGGCCCGCAGGTGCTCAATCAGCTCAATGCCGTTCATTCTGGGCATGTCAACGTCTGTGATCAAAAGGTCGTAGGTGTTCACCTGCAAAGAGTTCCAGCCCTCGGCTCCGTTCACGGCAATATCAACGTCATACCCTCGGTTTTTCAGCAGCTTTTGTTCCATCGCCCGAACCGTCATAGAGTCATCGACAACCAGTACTCGTTTGGGCGGTCGTTGCCCTTTCTGAGTGGATGTCGCGGCGGCGTCTTCTGCCACCCTATTATCTAAAACACTCAGCTGGGCAGCGCGTTCGCTTGCCGCTACTTTGGCGGCCGAACGGAGCAAGTCTGCGCCGTCCAAAATCAAAATGGGCTCTCCCTTTTCAGTGAGCGCAGCTGAGCTGACATTGGGCACCTTGCCCAAGCGAGCATCCAAGGGCCGCACCACCAAATCTTTCTCTTCTATGAGCTGATCGACACAAATACCGTAGCGGCTGCCGGGGTCTCCCAGCACAATCACCCAAATGTCCGTTGCGCGTTGGCTTTGCCTCTTTGCAGGAGAATCGCTCGAACACTGAATAGCCGCCTCTAACGGGTCGCTAGCGGTTAAGCCTAGCAGCTTAACCGCTGAAACCAAGCTAATATTCTCTGCACGCTGGGCGTTATCTTTAGAAAAAATCGCTTCAGCGTGATCAGCTTCAAACAGGCCGTCTTCAGACAGCGTCTTTTCAGAATGAGCTGACAGCGAGAAGTAAGGCTTGTTCTCGCCGTACAAAATCTGACGAGAAGACAGCTTCAACACCCGGCCAATGCGGGCTAAGCTAAGCGCATAGGGTTCTTCTGCGACTTCAAACAGCAGCGATCGCACGACCGAAAGCGTCAGCGGCAGCTGAAACTGAAAGCAGGTTCCGCCCCCAGGAACAGAGGTTGCGACTAAAGAGCCGCCAACAGACTGCACCATGTTTCGAGCAATGTCCAAGCCATAGCCCCGTCCTGAGAGCTGATCGACCGCAGCAGCCGTAGAAAAACCGGGTAAAAACAAAAATTCAATTAGCTCAGCCTCACTCAGCTGATTGACCACGGCTGCTGGCGTCATGCCTTTGAGCACAATCTTTTGTCGCAGCTGAGCAAAATCAATGCCGCCGCCGTCATCTTCTACGGTAATGCGTAGCATGCCCGCCCGGTGACGCGCCGCAATTCGCAGGGTGCCGACAGCCGATTTTCCAGCCGCGACTCGCGCCTCAGCTGGCTCAATACCGTGGGCGATCGCATTCGTAATCAAATGCGTCATCGGCGCATCTAGCTTCTCTAAAATGTCTCTATCGACCTGGGTATTAAGCCCTTCTATCTCTAGGCGTACCTGCTTGCCCAAGGTTTTGGCTACATCTCTCGTCAGGCGACTGTAGCCTTGAGTACCCACCTCAAAGGCACACATATGGCTAGCAATCAACTCCCGATACAGCCGATCAGAAAGCTGACCAAACCGCTGCGAGAATAGGTCAAGACTGCCCAACTGGTCGCTCAGTAAGTGTTGGCAACGCTGCATATGTGCGATCGCCTCAGCGAGCTGCGCGGCCTGTACGCTTTCAAGCTCACCTGGCAAAGTCAATTGGCTGGCTGGCTGATGTAGCCCTTGCAAAATCGAGAGCGCTGACTGCTGCTGCTGCTTCAGCTGACGCAGCGACAGCGCAAACGGCTGTAGCCAGTTTGACTCCACCAAAGATTCCCCAGCTAGCCCCATCAAGCGGTTGAGGTTATCCGCACTCATACGAATCATGCGAGCCGCTTTTTTAGCCGGTTCTGCATCTAACGAATCCTTCGGATCTACAGTCACCGCTTCGAGCGTCTCTGTGGAGGGAGATGCAACATTTAAGGCCAGCGGAGGCGCAGTATTCTCTTCTACACGATGGTCGACATTGGTCTCTGGCCTGAGTTCAAGATTATCTGGAACAGGTGCCGAAGAAGTCTCTGACGATGTCTCTTTTTCTTTTTCTTCTTTCACAGACTCTACAGAGGCCACAGGCAAGGTTACAGAGGCCGTAGGCAAGACCACCGAAGGCATCACGCCCTTCAACAATCCCTCAATCGAAAGCACAATAGCTTGGGCCTCTACTTCATGGCTAGCGGCCTGATCTACCAGCGCAGATTCTTCTAGCGCGCTCAGGCGCAGCATAAAATCACTGGCCTGTAGCAGCGCGTCCACATAGCTAGCACTCAGCGCCAACGTACCCTGCTGAGCACTCACAAAAAAGTCTTCTAAAACGTGAGCGACGCACACCACCGCTTCCACCTGTACAATTCGCGCTGCGCCTTTAATTGAATGAGCCGCGCGCATCAATGCATCTAGCCCCTCTGCTGGCATCTGCCCTTGGGCCTCTAGGCTCAGCAGGTGGTCACTGATCACGCGCGCCTGGGTCTCTACCTCTAAGCGAAACAGGCCCAACAGTGACAGATCGCTCCAATCTTGTGTAGCGGTCATAGTGCGCGTAGCCTCAAAGCATCAAACAGGCCGCTATCGTCTAGCAAGTTGACCCGATGGTTCTGCCATACAAAAACAAACTGCATGCAGCTGCTGGCACTGGCCGTAATTCCGGCTGCGGCACTCTCCAGGCAGCGCTCTTCTACTAGCTGAATACCCTCTAGCTCGTCCACTTCAAACACCCAAGTCTCTGCGGAACCATCGCGGCCTACTTTTTCAATGACCAGCATGCGAGCATAAAGTCTCGAACGTTGGGTGGCCGTTGATTGCTTAGGACCCGGCAATGAACAAACGGGGGGCAAATTCAGCAGGGTAGAAAGCGATACTTTCAGCAGCATTTGCCCCCGCACATTCACGATGCCTAGCAGGGTGGCGTTACTGCGATAGGGCAGCGTATGCGCGGGCAGCGGCGCGAGCGCCTGCCGGCATAGCCCAGCTGGCAGCGCAAACCACTCTTGGCATAGGCGAAAGACAATAACAGACCGACTCTTTGCAAGGATCGTTCGAGGCAGCGGCGCCGCCAGCTGAATCGATTGCTCAGCTCGATAGCTGGCAGGTGCCGGGCGATGGAGCAAATCAGAGCCCGTTAATTCTGACGAAGCACTCATACCCGTAAGCCCTCTGCGGTCTCTTGAAGCAACGCTAGGGCACTGTTCGATTCTTGCAGCGATCGCACTGTTTGCTCAGACCCCCGACTAAATTCTTCTAGCGCATCGCGAATCTGTCCGGCGCTCAGCGTTTGCAGGCCCATCCCTTCATTTACCTGATCCAATGAAGGCACTAGAGACTGCACATGGTCAGCAATCGTGATGACCTGCTCAGTGACCTTCGCGGTGCGCCCGTTACCATCAGCTACCTGTTTGGCAAATTTGTCCATTTCCATCACCCCCATAGAGACTGCGGACTGCATCTCTTTCACCAGGGACTCAATCTCCAGGGTAGAGAGCTCTGTTTGATCGGATAGCCGCCGAATTTCTCGCGCTACCACCGAAAAGCCAGCGCCGTATTCGCCGGCTTTCTCGGCTTCAATCGCCGCATTCAGCGAGAGTAAATTAGTTTGGTCCGCGACTTTGGTGATGGCTTCTACGACGCGATCGATTGTGCTAGCGCGATCGCTAATCGTCCCTAGGCGCTGTGTAATGCCCTGGGTCATCGTCTCTAAATCAGCCATTGTCTGAGCCATAACCGTCAGCTCCTGCGCGCCAGCCATCGCTGTTTCTGTCGCGTAATGGGCCTGTGAAGCCACCTGCTCTACACAGTCAGTCAGCGTTTTGGCCGTAGTCGCAATCTCCCGAGAAGACGCGGTAATTTGAGAACTCGTCGCCACTTGTTCAGCAACCGTAGCTTCTAGTTCCTTCCCCGAAGCCACTAGCTGAAAAGAAGATGTTTTGATCTGAATCCCAGACTGCTGCATGGTTTCAATCATCGCATTCACCCGCTCACTCACCCGATAAATCGGGTATATCACCGGCAACAGCGCCAGCAGCAGCAGCAGTAGTAACAGCTGCTGAGTCTTTTGTAGGCGAGCCACCCGAGTCGTAGCCTCTAGCTCGTACTGGCCCACGATGGCATTCATCTGCTCGAGAAAATCGCCCTCGTGGGCTTGGATAGTGGCAATATTAGCGCCTGCATCTGATTGAAAAGGGCTCAGTAATCCCCTAGCTGCTGCGGTTAAAGCCCCGTAGTGTGGCTCTATTTGGGCAAACATTTCTAATACTTGTTCGCTATTGTTGCTAGCAAGCGCCATGCTGTCATTGCCTGACTGTAGGTCCTGGTGTGCTGATTCAAATAGTGCGATCGCGCTTCTCAGTTCTGCTCTCGCCGCCGCAGTATTTACCACAGACCCCGCCGGTTCTCGGCTACCCACTGGCACCATTTGATAGGCGTTAGCAGCCTTAGCAATCTTTTGACTCAGCATGCGCTGTCGGCCCGCAACATTAATCACCTTGGCATCTTGTGCTTGACGCTGGAGCGATCGCTGAGTCACCACTTGTCCGCCCACAATCAACAGAGAAACAACCACCACCGTCGAAAGATACAACCCCGTGAGTAAACGGGTGGGGGAAGCGTGCTTTAAGACCGGCTTTGAGAAAAAGAGCATATGACTGTAAAAAGAATAAAAAACGGGCAGAAATAGCTGTTTTATGGCAAAGCGCGGATACAGAATCAGGACGACCTAGACGGCAACTCTAAAGTTAGAAACCTCAGATTGCAGCTCAAGCGCCACTGCTCCTAGCTGAGAAATCGCCTGATTGGTATCTTTTACAGACTCTGTTGTTTGCTGAGAGGTATCGTTGAGCTGTACCATCGCCGAACATATTTGCCGGGCCCCTTCGGACTGGGCCACCATGCCAGCTGTCACCGTTTCAAACTGAGGTGCCAAGCTCTGAACTTGGCCAATAATGAGAGAAACTTGTTCACTAATTTGACCGATATAGCCAGCATTCTGGCTAACGTCCTGGGTAAAGCGATCCATCTCCATCACCCCAGTCGAAACAGATGAGAGCATCTCTTGCACCATTCTCTCAATTTCCAAGGTCGCCAGCGCGGTTTGATCTGCTAGCCGTCTAATTTCTCGGGCCACCACCGAAAAACCAGCGCCATACTCACCCGCCTTTTCAGCCTCAATCGCCGCATTCAAAGACAGCAAATTTGTCTGGTCGGCCACCTTAGTAATGGCCCCCACAACGCTGCCAATATTGTTGGCCTTATCGTCAATCAAGCCCAGCTTGGCAGAAATTGTCGCCGTCGCCGTCGTCAATTGCGCAATGGTATCTTCCATGCGCATCAGGCCCTGCTTACCGTCGCTAGCAGTCACCGCAGCCAGCTCCGACTGCTTCATCACCGTTGCCATTGTTTGAGTGAGCTCTTCTGCTGTAGCCGAGATTTCAGCCGCTGTAGCTGCGATTTGAGTGGTAGAAGCCGCTTGTTCAGTCACGGTTGCTTCTAGCTGACGGCTAGTCGCGGCAATTTGCGTACTCGAGGTCGTTACCTGAATGCCGTTATGCTCAACGACACCCACCATTTTTCGCATTTGCTGGCGTAGCCGCCAAGTAGAAAGTCCACCTAGGCAAACCGTAATCAACGCCGCTGCGCCCGTCCCCCACACGAGCGTTGTCAACAGTTGCGAGTAGGCCTGTTCGCCCTGCGCCAGGTTATCAGAGAGCGATTCAGACAAATGTGCCTGCAAAAGCTGACGATTTTCATCCACTTTTGCAGCTTCCAAATTCGCGACTAAGGCAGCAGCCCCTGAGGTGTTATCGTTATCCACCCGCTCAATCATGGTATTGGCCGTGCGATTTACGCGCATGCCTTCTTCTAAAAGGGCTTTAGTGAGGTCTTGTAGCGTCTCGTCGTTTTGTTGTTCTGCTAGGGCAAAGAGCAGTTCAATATCTGTTGAAAAGTTCTGATAGGTCTCGTTGTAGAGATCCCGGTAGCCCGTTTTGTAGGGCTGTAGTAGGTAGGCTTCTACTTTCCTAACGGCATCTATCAGCTGATAGGTAGCATCATTAGCCACATATTCAGAACGCTGAATCAGCTCTCTTTCTGCTTTAATCCGAATTGTTTTACGGGCGCTTGCGGAAGACGCTATCCCTAGCCCAGCCAAACAAACTAGAGGAACAGCGTAGCTCAGCATAAGCTGATTGCTGATTCTTTTTAGAGCAGTTTTCAACATTCACAAAAATCCTGTAGAGACAAGTCTCGTTCAAAAAAGGTTGGCTTAGGTCAGTCTTTGTAGTCGCTCACGCATCACAGCAGCGCCCTCGGCATCTTTTTCTTCTTTAATCAGCATCAGGTGAGTTAGAGCTTCGCTCATCTGAGGGTCTAAGTAGAGCGCTTTTTCATAGCTGGTTTCAGCGGCCAGTTCATCGCCAGTTGCTTGGTGCAGCTCGCCACGCAGCAAGTGAGCCGCCGCGCTGGAAGGATAAGCCTGTAAGTAGCGATCGCACGCCTCGCCAGCCTGTATCAGCTCACCGCTATCAGCTAAAGACTGAGCGGATTCAAGGCTCACTTCACTAACATTGGGACTGGCATTCACAGCCTCTACAACCGTTGACCTGGGTAGGACAATCTTGCGGGTCTGTGCAGTGTCGAATCGATTAGCGCTGATAACCGGCTGAGCACTTTCAGTAGGCATCTTTGGGCGACGTACGTTCTTTTGCTTACGGTAGGCAAAGGTTTGAGGATAGGGCACCGACTGATAGCACTCAGGGTCTACCATGCTGGTTTCGGCATAGCCCAGAAAGAGTAAGCCATTAGGACGCAGGAGCTGATTGATTTTGGCGAAAGTGCGATCGCGTCCTTCCCGATCAAAATAAATCAGCAGGTTGCGGCAGAACACAATGTCGTAAGGAGGCTGATCTGCCAACAGCTGAGGATTCAGGGCGTTCCCCTGACGAAAAGTCACCTTCTGCTTCACCGAATCCGTTAAGAAATAACGCTGTGTAATCCGCTTTCCCTGCGTTACGCCTTCGGGCGTGCTCAGTGTGAAATACTTATCGTCACTGCGGTAGGTCTGTCGCCTAAAGGCGTACGGACTATAAATTCCTTGTCTGGCCTTCTCTAGCGCCAAAGTACTAATATCAACCGCATCCACTTGAAAGTCATCGAAGGAAAGGCCTTCTTCTAGCAGTGTAATCGCAATAGAATAGGGCTCTTCTCCCGTAGAGCAAGGCAGGCTCAGCACCCGTAAAGGCCGCTCAGAGCGGGACCATTCTTGAGAAACCCACTGCCGTAAAAACACAAACGAAGCACGGTTACGAAAAAAGCTAGTCTCTGGCACCACAACCGATTCCACCAGAGACGCAAACCGACTGGGAGAAGCCTGCAAACTTCTCCAGTAGTCTCCAAGGCCCTGCATCTTACCGGTACGCATGCCTTTTTTAACCGCCCTCAAAATAGACCGAGACCCCACAGATTCTGGATTAAGGCCTATTCTCTGCCGCAGCATATTTTCAATTTCACACCGGATGGTCTCATCGTGTTGCAT
>JBCBDN010000126.1:0-10577 GCA_038529685.1 Cyanobacteria bacterium J06598_1
TTTTGCAATAGATGTCAAAAATGGCCTTGCGGTCTAAGACGGTGTTGCCAATGTTTTCGCTATTGCGGTAGTTCAAGTCGCTGATAGTGTGGTGCTCAGGCAGGATAACGTTCAAAAAATCAATCAGCAGCGCTTTGTTCGGTTCTGTTCCAAACAGGCGCTTGAAGCCGAAGTCGGTAAGTGGATTAATGTAGCGTTCCTGAGTCAACCTGCGACCAAACATCTGTAGCGCCTCCGACATCCCAATGAATGCTTACAGCCTAGCAAAACGGTGGTGCGATCACGCTCTGAAGCAAAAGAGTCTCAATTAACGTTTATTTTGCTTGCGTAGCAAAGGCTGCTGTACAGGTGAAAGGTCAAGTCCCAATCGCTAGGTGCACGACGATCAATGTCTAAATAAGGATGAACAGTCGGGAGTAAGTTAATGAATTCAAGGGTGCTTTTGCCAAAGCGACTGAAATCGTCTTGGCAAGGCGCCTGTGTTGACTCTGAAAAGGCCTTTATCAGCTGATTCCACCTGATGCGGCTGTTGGTTTCGTGGGCGGGGCTAAGCGCGGGTCCTTTTTTGTATTGGTAAAAGCGATCGCAAGCTCTCAATACAATCTCTCTTCCAGGTAAGTGTAAATCCACGACCTGTGCATAGTCTTGTACTTTCTCTTTATGGACGGTTCTACCCCAGTTCCCTAGGTCAACAACTTGTTCAAAAATGGGTAGCTGACCGCGCACCTGCTGCGTGACTTCTGCCCAGTCAAAAGAGATTTTGCCCAGCTGCCCTTCTGCATTCTTACAAATGACGGTGGGCTGCGGAGAGAGCGTTTCAAAGTGGCTGATTTGAAAGGTCTGAAGCGATTTTATATCGGATAGTTTGGTACAAAAGGCAGGGGTGTGGAGTTCTGTGAGCTGCTGCTGAAAGTAGTTGAGCTCGCCCCACGGGCCGACGCGGTAAATCCGAAAGCCGCTGCTGGGTAGCTTCATTCGGGCGGTATAGGCGTCGAGGCTAAAGACTTTGGCGAGTCCTGCGATCGCGTCAGGTCGGTTGGCTTGATCGGGCGATGCGATGACCAAAATCGCGCCATCTTCTGCGCCATCTACTGAGCGCGCTTCTGCTATGTCTGCTTCCTTTTTCGCCTTTTTTTTCTGTCGAATTCGCTCAATGCCGGCTCTCGCCTGACTCATTACTTTGCGATTAGTGTTCTGCTGAAGGAGCTTCGTATAGTTTTTTTCGGCGGCTTCTAATCTGTGTGTGTGCTCTTGTAGTTGCGCTGCGTAGAACCGAAGTAGGGGATTTTTGGCGTCAGTGTTCTGCCATTGCTTGAGGAGTTTGCTGGCTTGTTTGTAGTCGCTAGAGGCGATCGCAGCTTTTACTTGAGTTTCCATAGCATCGCCACAGCATTGAAATCGGGACTAATCTTTGTCTAGGATTCCCGTTTGCCGCCTAGGCTCGCCGTTCAGTACGTGACGAAAAATCTGACTCGTTTGGGCGCTTCTCTCAAAAGTGTTGAGAGCTTCTCGAACGAGCCAAATTTGTGAGGGTCAGCAAAGTGCCAGACGCTCTGTAGATGAGATTCCAGATGAGATGTCTATTCGATCTCTTTGTACAGGGTCTGTGCAATCGCCTGCTTCCACCCCTTCCTTAACGTCTCTCTCTTCTTTGCACTCATATTGGGCTCAAATCGCCGCTCCATTTGCCACAGCTGAACAAGCTCCTGCTGATTGGCCCAGTAGCCGACCGCCAACCCTGCTAGATAAGCTGCTCCCAGCGCGGTCGTTTCAGTGACCTTTGGCCGCACGACCGGGATTCCCAGCACATCTGCCTGAAACTGCATGAGTAAATCGTTGCGCGATGCGCCCCCATCCACCCGTAGCTCCACAATGTCGATTTGAGAATCTTGGCGCATCGCGTCGAGCACGTCTGCGGTTTGGTAGGCAATACTTTCTAGGGCGGCGCGGGCAATATGCGCTGCGGTAGATCCGCGTGAGAGCCCAGTAATCGTACCGCGAGCGTAGCTGTCCCAGTAGGGTGCACCTAACCCCACAAAAGCTGGCACAACGTGCACGCCGTCTGTATCTGGCACGCTAGAGGCCAGTGGTTCCACGTCTTCACTGCGTTTGATGATGCCGAGTCCATCCCGTAGCCACTGCACCACCGCCCCGGCAATAAAAATGCCGCCTTCAAGCGCGTAGGTGACTTTATTGTTCACATTCCAAGCGACTGTGGTGAGCAGCTTATTGTGAGAGGTGACTGCTTCTGCGCCTGTATTCAGCAGCATAAAACAGCCAGTGCCATAAGTGTTTTTGGCCATGCCTGGCTCTAGTGCGGCCTGCCCAAACGTGGCTGCCTGTTGGTCGCCGCCAATGCCTGCGATCGGAATTTGAGCGCCGAGCAGCCCTTCGGTTGTTTTGCCATAGACTTCGCTAGACCCGCGAACCTCGGGCAGCAGACTTTTGGGAATATTGAGCAGGCTCAGCAGTTCTTCGTCCCATTCGCCCTTGTGAATGTTGTAGATCATGGTGCGGCAGGCGTTGCTCGCATCGGTGATGTGCAGCGCGCCGCTGGTCAATTTCCAAATCAGCCAGCTGTCGATTGTGCCGAAGGCCAGGTCTCCTTTTTCGGCTTTTTCTCTAGCGCCCTCTACATTATCTAGTAGCCATTGAATCTTGGTCCCGCTGAAGTAAGCGTCAACGACCAGGCCCGTTTTGCTCTGGAACAGCTGCTCGTGTCCGGCCGCTTTTAGGGCGTCGGATTGCGGTGCGGTGCGCCGGTCTTGCCACACAATGGCTTTGTGGATGGGCTCACCGGTTGCTCTATCCCAAATGACCGTGGTTTCTCGCTGGTTGGTGATGCCGATGGCTGCGATATCGCTGGCGCTGAGGCTAGCTTTAGCAATCGCCTCGTTCACCACGCCAATCTGAGAGGCCCAAATTTCGTTAGCGTCATGTTCTACCCAGCCCGATTGGGGAAAGAACTGCTGAAACTCTTTTTGGGCGATCGCACAAATACTCCCGTCGTGGTCAAAAATAATGGCCCGCGAGCTAGTTGTGCCCTGGTCAAGCGAGAGAATATAGCTAGCCATTAGCATCCCTATAGCAACGCTCTCTACTCTATCGCCACACCGCGCTAAAGCAATCTGAGCTGTCTGGTATCGTCATCAATAGTATTAATATTGCTCGGCTCGTCAGGGCCCTTGTCAGTGCCTGATGCAACAATGGTTTTATCTCCGTAAGGATCTGCGTCTAGCAGCGCTTGAGCGGCTTGGAGAATATCGGGTGCGATCGCCTCTAAATCCTCTCGATTCTCCAAATAGCTTTGCAGTGCGCTGATGGGTGAGAGTGAACTATCTACCCCTAGCTCTGGCAGTCGCGGCCGCGATAGCTGACTCACCAGCTCAGGCTGAACCGTGTAGCTGTGGGCTGGCAAAAGGGCCTCGCTGATAGCTACATTGTCGATGGTCTCTGTTTGATCGGCCCGGAGCTTGTATATCAGCCGAATTACCTTTTCGTGAATATTCTCTTTTTCAAGGGCTCTCAGCAAGGCTGCCTGAGGGTTTTCTTGCTTAGTGAGATCCACTTCTAATGTTTTGAATGTTCGGGAGGGAAGCGGACAAAAGTTAGCGATCGCCTTCCCTTTCTCTAGCGCTAGCAGAACGTACCCTTTCTCTTCTTTTTCTTCGCTAAAATCTACTCGTTCAATACTGCCAGGGTAGATTGCCAAAGGAGACTGACAAACCTCTTGATATCGGTGCACGTGACCCAGTGCAATGTAGTCAAAACAGTCTCTTGCCAAAATCGCCATCGGCACCGTAAACCCTTTCCCAACCGCTAAAAATCGCTCTGCCCCGTAGCGCGCTGTATCGGTCATCAGATGGGCGAGCAGCACCGTTGGAATGGTTTTGTCGAGCTTGCGAATTTCTCCTTCTAGTACAGCGCGCAGTTTATCTAACAGCAGCTCGCTGATTTCACCCATCGAAAGCCCTTCGGTTTCGGGGCGAGTGAGCAGGGTAGATCTTGTGAGCCACGGTAAGGTGACGACCTGTATGGGGCCGCTTTTTGTTTTGATGCGATGGGTTGTGAGTGTGTCACCCACAATGAATCCTGGAACGCCTAAGGTGCGATAGATGCAGAGGCTGGCTCCGCCAATTCCCTGTGCATGCTGGTCGTGATTGCCCACAAGGAGAACGGTGGGGATATTCGCCTCGACTAGGCGACAAAATTCGTGGGCAAACGCCTGTTGAATATAGGGGGGAGGGGTGGCGTCGGGAAAGGCATCGCCGCCGAATAGGACGAGGTCTACTTGGTTGGCGATCGCGCCATCCACACACCGTCTTAGCGCCAGCGTAAAATCCTCTAGCCGCGTATTTAGGCCTGTTTCTGGATTAATTCGTCCGTGGCTGAAGCCACTTCCCATGTGAATATCTGACAGGTGAAGAATTTTCATGGCTGAAAGTACCGCGTCTCAGGTGCATTATGCCACCGATAGCAGTATTTTTGTTCTATGATTTTTGTCCGTAACCATAGACACTTTAGCTTCCGGAACTTTACTTATTCATGTTTTCTGATGCTAATCAAAAAAAGTGATTTCATTCGGTTATCAGCCTACCAATTTGATTGTCACGGGAAGAAGCCAATGAGTATACTACCCTCGGCAGAGCACTCTACCATCCGACGTGCTGAAAACCTTTTAGCCTGTTTGAGCAGCGTCATTCCTGAATTACAAGCACTTTAACTGAGCCACATCCGTCAATTTCTGTGTCATTTAGTCCCGATAGAGATTGATGCTTCCTTTTTATCTATGTACGGCAGCGTGCATATTATGCACTGCCATATTATGCACTGCTCAGTGCCTCTCCCTCGGCGCATTTTGCTTATCCCGATAAGCGAATGCACTGTGTCTGCCGTGGCGTACCGCAGAGAGACTCCTCTGCCGATGTGTGTTAGCTGTGCTCTCCTGATAAACATCCATCTGGATCTACATGCTTACTTCTTCTAGCCTTCTCTCTAGTACCTTGCTTCCTGTCGAAAATGAGCCCTCTACTTCTCTTTCAGCGACTCATCTAAACGCCTGTGGATGTTCTAGCTGTTGTTCTGTGTCTGCCGATTTCACTTCAGATGGCAGCGTTGTTGAAGAAGACTTTGTGCTGCAAAGTACTAATTTTCGCTGGCGGCAGCCCGGTGGCAAAGGCACGCCTATCACGCTTAAGTACAGCTACACCAACCTTTTTGATGGTGGCGTTACAGGTGGAATTTCGACAGCCCAAATGAAAGCTGCGGTAGAAGAGTCCTTTAAGCTGTGGTCGCGGTACGCGCCGCTGAAGTTTGTTGAAGTTCAAGATGTGGGCCCTAAGTCAAGAACAAAGCCTAACGCTGCTGACATTCGCATTGGGCACGAAGACTTAGGGGGTAAAGGCGGCACCTTGGGCCGTGCCAGACTCTCCTATGATGGTGAGCTAGCCACTACCGTCTCTTTCGACAATCGCGACAGCTGGGCGATTGATGGTACCCGCACGCAGTCCGACTTCTTGTTTGTGGCTGCTCACGAAATTGGCCATGCGCTGGGTCTGCGCCACGAAGTGACCAACAACGCCATCATGCAACCTTCCTCCAGCGACGTCTACGCTGGGCTTGGTTCGGCGTTCTTGTACGCAGATGACATTAACGGTATTCGAGAGCTCTATGGCCAGGGTCAGGGTGGATTGGTTTCGGGCGGTGGTAATACGCCCCCTCCTGTTTCTCCTAAGCCCCCTTCTCCTAAGCCCAAGCCCAATAACAGCGGCTCTAATGCTGCTGTTATTAAGGGCACTCAGCGTAGAGATGTGCTTAAAGGAAGCAACCGGTCTCAAACGTTTCGGGCGAGTGGTGGCAACGATACGGTCTTTGCGGGTGGCGGTAATGATAGGGTTTGGGGAGGCGCGGGTAACGATGTGCTCTCTGGTGAGGCTGGCAACGACAGGCTGTCTGGGGAAGGCGGTAATGACAAGCTGATTGGTGGTGCTGGTAAAGATCAGCTGGCTGGTCGGGGTGGGCGCGATCAGCTGATTGGCGTGAATGCTAAGGCGGGTAAACCCGGTTTGAATGAGCGAGATATCCTGATTGGTGGTGGTGATAAGGATTTGTTTGTGTTGGGCGATCGCGCCAAGGTGTATTACAACGATGGCCGCAACAACACCCTGGGCCGTAATGACTATGCGTTCATTCAAGACTTTAATGCTAAAAGCGGCGACAAAATTCAGCTGAAAGGTCGTGCAAAAAACTATCGCATTGGCTCAGCACCCAAAGGTACAAGGGGCGGGAGAGGCATCTTTTTGCAGACCTCAGGGCAAGACGAGCTGATTGCAATCGTTAAAAACAACAGCGGTTTAACCCTCCAAAGCTCAGCTTTTCGGTTTGTTTAGAAGGCTTAGTAGCTAAAAACAAGACCAAAAAACGAGGAAAAAACAAATGCGGCAGTACAACGCCAGAGATATTAGCGCGCTGTCGCGTTTGCTTTATGAATAATTTTATTAGCGCAGGTAACCCAAGTTGGCGCAGAAGGCTTCTCGCCGTTTATCCTATTGAACGATAGTTTTATAACGTACATGCTGGGTTGTTCTGTTTAATGGCTTAACTGCGTGTTGCGATCGCCCTATGCCTAATCTTTCCTCACCTATCGATGCCAATGCTGACGGGCTAGATGAGCCTCAACCAGCGGTTGTCCCGACTATGCCAGCTGGGCCGCCCAAGCTTCGCCCCTACCAGGTTGCGCTGGTAAATGATCTTTACCACGAGCTCAATGAAGGCTACAAACGGGTGGCGATTATTGCCGGTACTGGCGCCGGGAAAACCATCATTAGCGGCCAGATTTGTGCCCACGCGGAAGAGGCCGGTAAGCGGCTGATGTTTTTGGTGCATTTGGATGTGCTGGTCGGTCAAACCTACGAAAAGATGCGGGCTTTTGGCCTGCAGTGCGGTTTTATCAAAGCGGGGTGGGAAGAGAACAGAGACGCACCGATTCAGATTGCGAGTATTCAGACTATGGCAAAGCGGCGCTGGTGGCAAAAGTGGCCTGCCGACGTAGTGTTTTATGACGAGGGGCACATTACGCTTTTTAGCCAAGTGGGCAAAAAGGTCATGACCAAAACCCATGCTCATGCGGTTCATCTGGTGATGACTGCGACGCCGCTGCGGCTCGGGAAAGAACAGCTTGGCGACTACTTAGAGACTTTGGTTTCTTCGCCGGTTCCTAGCGTGCTACAAGATATGGGCTATCTCTCCCAGATGAAGTATTACAGCATGCCGAGAGATAGCATGGCTAACCTAGAAGAGGTGAAGACGGCCAGAGGAGACTATGACGAGAGTGATTTGAAGAATGCGTGCGATCGCACTGAACTTGTCGAAAAGATTGTGGAAGAATGGTTTCGCATTGGTTACAACAAACGCACCATCGCCTTCTGTGTTGATATTGAGCACGCCAATCACGTGGCAGAGCAGTTTCGCAAAGCGGGTATTACGGCTGACACCGTTGATGGCAATACGTCGATTAAAGATCGCAAAAAGCTCTATCACGCCCTGAAAACAGGTGAGCTGATGGTACTCACCTCTTGCAACGTCATTAGTATTGGCTTCGATGAACCCAGCGTAGAAGTTGGCCTAATGCTGCGCCCGACCAAATCGAGCGCTATGCATTTTCAGCAGCTGGGCCGGGTGATGCGAATTTCTCCGCACACCGGCAAAACCCACGGTATTATTCTTGACCAGGCCGGTAACTTGCAGCGGCTCGGCTTTCCTGAAGATGTAGAAGACTACAGCCTACCCACGCAGCAAAAAGGAACCGGTGGTGGCGGTGCGGCACCGACCAAGCCTTGCCCTGCCTGTGGTCGAATCGTACTCTCCTTTATTGTGAAATGTCCTGACTGCGGCCACAAATGGATTAGCGAGCGGCCTATCAATACCGAAAACATGGTGGAGATATATTCCAACGACCAGGCCCGCAAAATTCGCGATGTGCCAACGCTCATTGAGCTATATCATGGCCACCGTAGACGTGCTTTCAAGGCAAACCGTTCTCCTGCCTGGGCTGACAGAGCCTTTTTTGATCAGTGCGGCCGCGAGCCCAACCCTACCTGGTGCTACGGTTCTCTTTTTGGCGCGCGACCTACCTGGGATGAACAGCTTGAGATCGTTGATTACCTCTACGACAGTGCTAAACGGAAGGGCGGCATAGCGGGCGAATGGGTGATTAAAGAGTTTGAAAAAGAAGTTGGCCCCGGCTCTTGGTACAAGATTGCGCAGTATAAAAGCAAGCTAGAAGATTAGGCGGCACATCACTATTGACTCATCCACGTCGATAACCCACACGCCGATAACCCATTGGTGCTACGCCTCTACCACATAATTCAAAACCAGCTCATCTCCTGGAATACCTCTGATTCCCCAGTTGTGCTTAGGCAGCTCAAACATCACAATCTCAATATCTTCAACTGAGATGTTGAGCTGTTGATTAATGCGTTCGAACAACAGACGCGTGAGCTTTTTCTTCGCCGGGACAGATCTCCCCTCGAACAGGATGATCTCTACAATGGTGTACTGCTTCGACCTGTCAGCAGGATAGTAAAAGTCCTCTGCTTCAAGCGGAAAGAATCGTTGAAATCGTTTGTTCTCTGGCGTGCCAATAGCGTCTTTCAAGCAGCTGTGAACTATATCAGAGAGCGTCCCTTTAATTGCATTCAGTTCCTGCTTGCACCCTGTGATTTTGACCTGCACCATATCTCTTAACCTTTACAACAAGCGTTCTCTCTAAAGGCTATCTCACTTTTGTCCCGTTCTTTTTTCTGTTGCATATCGGCGTCCTTTTTCCGTCAAAAAGATGCTCTTAAAAAAAGAGTCCTAGAATGGAGTATGCATTCTCTCAGCTGGGCTAGTGATGAATATTTTGCTGATTCACGGATTAGGGCGTACGCCGCTCTCACTATGGGGGATGTCCAACGCTCTGAAAAAAGCGGGCCATACGACGGAATTTTTTGGCTATACGACGGTGCTTCAGTCGTTCGATGAGATTGCTATGCGGCTGCGTGATCGCCTTCGTACCCTATCTCGCCTAGGTCCCTACGGTATTGTCAGCCATTCTATGGGCGGTATTCTTACCCGCGCTGCCCTTTCTACTGCCGATTTTCTGCTGCCTACCCATGTTGTGATGCTCGCGCCACCCAACAGCTCTCCTCGGGCCGCCCGCATTGCCAATCGCCTGCCGCCCTTTCGCTGGTTTGCCACCCAAAGCGGTGCCAACATGGCCAACCCAAAATTTTACGAGCATCTGCCCGTGTTAGCTTGCCCCTACACGCTAGTCGCGGGAACTACCGGACCTGTTGGTCGCTTCAGTCCCTTTGGCGAAGAAGTCAACGACATGATTGTAGGCATCAGCGAAATTCGGATGCATCCACACGATCCCATTGTGCAGATTCCAGCGATGCATTCATTCATCATGAATCATGACCAGGCCCAGCGCGCGGCTATTCAGGCATTCTCCACCGCTATGTAGTCGCCGCCATCTAGTGGCTGTCCCCGCCCAGTCCTGTTGTTTCGGGCAGATCCAGCATAATGTTCAAGTTTTGAACGGCGGCGCCGGAAGCGCCCTTGCCTAAATTGTCGAGCCTTGCGACGAGCAACGCCTCTTGAGTGTCGTCGTTAGCAAAAACAAGCAGCTGAACTTCGTTGGTGTTGACCGCTGTTTTGGCTTCTAAAAAGTTGCCGTCTCTGAGCGCATTCCCGTCTTGATAGGGCAATACTTGCACAAAGGGTTCATCGCGGTAGTGCCGTTCCAAAATGCTGTGCAGCTGTTGGCCAGTGGGTGGCTGATCGAGCGTCCACAGCGGTAGGGGCACCTGCACCACCATGCCCTGCTCAAAATCTCCGACAGCGGGTACGAACAGTGGCGCGTGCTGCAATCCAGAATACTGCTGCATTTCTTTTACATGCTTATGGCCAAACTTGAGGCCGTAGGGGCTGTAGGGTGATTTGGATTCAGCCCATCCTGACGATTCAGCAGACGCTTCGGCGCGGAATCCCTGGTACTGTGCAATCATTTTTTTGCCGCCCCCAGAGTAGCCGGAGATGGCATTTACGGTGGCTGGGAAGGTGGCTGGTAGGGTGTCGGTGCTGATGAGGGGGGCGATCGCAGCTAAGAACCCCGTCGGATAACAGCCTGGGTTACTCACTCGAGAACTCTCTGCAATCTTCTGCCTTTGCCCTGCGGTCATCTCAGGAAATCCGTAGGCCCAGTCAGGCGCTGTGCGATGGGCCGTGCTGGCATCCAATACTTTCGTCGTGGGGCTAGTGACCCAGCTAACGGCCTCCAATGCTGCTGCATCTGGCAGACACAAAATAGCCACATCTGATGCGTTAATTAGCTTCGCCCTTTCGTTAGCATCCTTACGCTTAGTCGGATCGATACTAATCACTTCTAAGTCTTGTCGGGTGGCGAGGCGCTGATAAATCTGTAGGCCCGTCGTGCCTGCTTCGCCATCGATAAAAACTTTAGGAATGCCCATTAATCTCGTCCGAGTAACTCGGCTGCTAGGTTCTGAACAGACGACAGACGCTAGCAG
>JBCBDN010000127.1:0-10503 GCA_038529685.1 Cyanobacteria bacterium J06598_1
TCCATTAACAAGTGTACAATTGGCCGTCTACTTGCGCGTGTCTACTTGTTAATGGATGATTATTAGCACGTTTCGCAAACCTTACATTCTCACGAGCCCTATGGTTTCCACAGTTTCAGCGGCCCCTCAACGTTCGAGCGATCAAGCTTCTAGCCTGCAATATTTAGCACAGGTGACGGCTGATACCTCTCCCAACCAAAATTTGCTGCCGCTGAGCGCAGTGGTGAATGAACAGGATCACCTCGTTGTGGGCGGCTGTGATGTAGTGGATTTGATTCAAGAATTTGGGTCGCCTCTATATATATTAGATGAGCAAACTTTGCGGACCGCATGCCAGCAGTACAAGCAGTCTTTTGAACAGCACTATCCAGGTGAATCGCTGATTGTGTATGCCTCCAAAGCTTGGAACTGTTTGGCAGTATGTGCGATCGCCTCGCAAGAAGGCATTGCCATTGATGTGGTTTCTGGTGGCGAGCTGCAAACGGCGACAGCAGCAGGGGCTAAGGGCAATATGCTGTATTTTCATGGGAACAACAAGTCCGCAGAGGAACTAGCGCTTGGGCTAAAGGCCGACGCCCGCATCGTAGTAGACAACTGGCACGAGCTCAAGACCCTAAACCAGCTAGCGAAGAACGCTGGAAAAACGGCAACGATTCTGCTGCGGCTCACCCCTGGGATTGAGTGCCATACCCACGAGTACATTCAAACCGGCCATATTGACAGTAAGTTTGGCTTTGATCCTGACCAATTAGAAAACGTTTTTGCCTTCATCAGAGATCAGACCAGCCATATAGACTGCGTTGGGCTGCACGCTCACATTGGCTCACAGATTTTTGAATTGCAGCCCCATGAGGATCTCGCTGAAGTAATGATGCGCTGGTTCCAAACAGCAAGCCAGTACGGAATTGAGATTAAAGAAATTGATATCGGCGGCGGGCTCGGGATTCGCTACACCGAATCGGACGACCCGCCAAGCATTGATCAGTGGGCAAAAACAGTCTGCCAGAGCATGGTAAAAGCCTGTGAATCAAAGGGAATTTCGTTTCCCAAGCTGCTGTGTGAGCCAGGACGCTCAATGGTGGGATCAGCCTGCGTGACCGCTTATACCGTAGGTGGGCAAAAAACGGTGCCGGGTATCCGTACCTATGTCTCGGTGGATGGTGGCATGTCTGATAATCCACGCCCCATTACCTACGAGTCGGTGTATCGAGTGTTAGCGGCAAGCAAAATGTCTGCACCGCTGAGCGAAACGGTTACGCTGGCGGGCAAACACTGTGAGTCAGGAGACGTGGTTATTCACGATGCAAGCTTACCCACGTTAGAATCAGGCGAAATTGTGGTTGTGCCTGCAACGGGTGCGTACAACTACAGCATGTCGTCAAACTACAACCGAGTGCCCAGGCCAGCGGCAGTCATTGTCAAAGAAGGTAAGGCCGATTTGATTTTGCGCCGAGAGACTTATGAAGATCTTGTCCGCCATGACTGCCTGCCAGAAGCCCTAAAGCCGAGTGCCTCTTAGGGCCTGGCCATATATCAAGGAAAGGGGTTGATATGGCATTTAAGCGATTGTGTTAAGGCAATAGCGCAGTAGTATACGGTCATAGGCTCACAGAGGTTGAATGTGGGTCTTAAAAAGAAGATGTCTTGAGAAAGATGCGTTGTTGATTACGGTGAAACAGGTCTGACTCTTGTATCGCACCATCATTGATATTGGTTTAGTGTTTGCGCTGGTTTACATGGTGCTGTCGGTGATTCGCGATCGCCGCACGATGTGGATGGTACAGGGGCTAATGATTCTTATGGCGGCTACCTTGCTCAGCGGTGTGCTGGGCTTGGTGGTGCTTCACTTTTTGATGGAGAAAATTTTGCTGGGGGCTTCAGTAGCACTGGCGATTATGCTGGTAGCCGATTTTCGGCGCTTGCTAGAGCTACTGGGTCGCGGCGAAATTGTGCAGCTATTTACCGGACAAGAGGGTCACTTATCTACTGCCAACAGCGTGATTGATGAGCTGGTAGAAGCCGTAAAAGGGCTCTCGCAAAATCGCACCGGGGCTCTGATGATTTTGGAGACGGATGAACCGATTGAAGAAAGTGACTTTTCGGTGCCGGGAGTCAAAATCAACGCTGAACTATCGCGCGAAATTATTCAAACCATTTTTCAGACAACGACGCTACTCCACGACGGAGCGGTGTTAATTCGAGGAGCACGGGTGGTTGCAGCAGGCGTGATTTTGCCCATCTCTGAACGGGATGCCTCCCGGCAGCTAGGAACCCGGCACCGAGCTGCGATGGGAATTACCGAACGGGTAGAGCAGTGCATTTGTGTGGTGGTTTCAGAAGAGACAGGCTCAATTTCAGTCGCGGAGAAAGGATTGCTGAATCGGCCCCTAACGAGCAGTAAACTGAGGGAATTGCTGCTTGAGAAGTTTTCGCCTTCAGCTGACGGTGATACCGTTGCCCCCCAGCTTCGGAGCTTAGGCCGCCGGCTCAGCATCAAAGGCATTAATTTTTTGAGCTTTCTGAAGCGTAAGCTGCCCCGCCCCACCCCTCAGGAAAAGAAATGACGGCTAATTTTGGTGTATCTAGCGTCTCTCAGGGCGTCTCTCAGGGCGTCTCTCAGGTGCAAACACTGCTCCTACCCGAAGATTTGGAACAGGGGCGAATGCCATCCCATGTAGCCGTGATTATGGATGGCAATGGCCGGTGGGCAAAGCGCCGAGGACTGCCGCGAATCATGGGCCACCGTAAGGGTGTAGATACGCTAAAAAAGCTGCTACGGTGCTGCCGTGATTGGGGCATTGATGCGCTGACAGCCTATGCTTTTTCGACGGAGAACTGGGGCAGACCTACTCGCGAAGTCGATTTTTTGATGACGCTATTTGAACGGGTGCTGCGCCAAGAGCTCAAAGAAATGATGGAAGAGGGCGTACGCATTGAGTTTGTGGGAAATCTCTCAGCACTACCAGAAACCCTACAAAAAGAGATTGATCGAGCCGTCACGATGACAAGATCAAATCAGGGCATTCGCTTTTCGGTGGCGACCAACTATGGCGGTAGACAGGAGATTTTGCAGGCGTGTCAGGCGATCGCATCCCAAGTAAAAGCCGGCACCCTCCAACCCGAAGACATCGACGAAGCGCTTTTCAGCCGACATCTGTACACGTCTAATATCAGTGACCCCGACTTGCTCATTCGCACCAGCGGCGAGATGCGCATTAGCAACTTTCTGCTGTGGCAGCTGGCCTACTCAGAGTTTTACATTACCGATACGCTGTGGCCCGACTTTGACACCTCAGAGTTTCATCAGGCGATGCAGGCCTTTCAGAAGCGCGATCGCCGCTTCGGCAAAGTCAATGATGGCGAACAACAGTAACCGGGTAAGGCTATCTCCTACCTACCCATGTATTGCTATAAATTAGTGAGTAATAAATAGAGAGTGATAGTAAACCAGCCAAGGCTCTAGCACCTACCCATATATTGCTGTAAATCAGCGAGTGAAAACTGTAAACAGCTTTTTTAAGGTTTTATCAAGGATTTAAGAAACAACCCTTAAATCCTTGTTTGAGTAATTTACGCGTCTTAAGAAGGTCTGCTGTTCTGAAGCGGACCTAACATAAGTAAATATTTCTCAGTAATTTTACTTATGTTTACGCAACAGGAAACCGTTGATGCCGATTCAGATGGCGTTATTGATCTTATTAATACCTACACCTTCGATGAGAATAATGCACTGACGAGTCTCGGGATGGATTACAACGCAGACGGCTCATCTGACATTATCTACACATACACCTACGATCCGAATGGAGACCTCACCAGCGAGCTCACAAGCTTCTCAATATTTAGGAAATCTGGTAGTAATCCCCTCAACACTAATATCAATGGAAACGCAACGACTGCGCCCTTAACTTACAACGTCTCTACAGAAGTAAATCGCTGTGAGGACAGAGTCCATGAAGCCATAATAGTTATCGATGATGCTAATGGCGAAAGAGCGCGTATATCCATCAACTACATAAAGGTCGAGCCCAATGACGAGGTCAGAATATTCACTTTCAATGAAAAGGGTCAGTTGGTTAATTTGTTATATACACGTGGGCTTACAGTAACAAACTTGTATGACGACAACGGAAGAGTAGTCGAAGAAATCTGGGGTGACTTTGCTGATAACCCTAATCGTGATCTCAGTTACATCTATGAATACGATGACTTTGGCAACCTCGCACGTGAGTATTTCTACAATCCGGGGAACACAATCGGCCAGGGCGAAATTTTTGATCTCTCTACATACATAAGAAGTAGCGACGCGATCAACGACGCAGTTACGACGGTTGAAGATAGCGTCATCACAGGTGATGTCTTTATAGACAATGGCGATGGTGCTGACAGAGGCTCATCCAACGGCGGAGACCTTTTCGTAACTGAAGTGAATGGTCTCAGTAGCTCAGTCGGCAGTCAAATCACCCTGCCATCGGGTGCATTACTCACACTCAAGAGTAACGGCACCTTTGCCTATGCCCCCAACGGTCAATTTGACGAGCTCAGTGGTGAAGACTCTACCACCGATAGCTTTACCTACACAGCCGATAGTGGCAACGGTCTGTCTGATACAGCGACGGTGACAGTAACCATCACCGGCACTGACGAGGCAACTGCGACTCCCTTCTGGTTCAGCCCAGATAAAGATGTGGCAGTGGGAGAGGCTGAAGACATTATCTTTTTCGACGGCAATGACTTCAGTGTTTTATTTGATGGGTCTGATGTAGGCCTAAATGCCAGAATTGATGCTTTTGACATCATTAGTGAAACAGAAATTTTGATGTCTTTTCATCGAGACTTCAAGCTGAATGGACTTGCGATTGATGATTCTGATGTAGTCAAGTTTACAGCTGAGTCTTTAGGTGAAGCTGGAACAGCTGGAAAATTTGAACGATATCTCACAGGGCGTGACCTAGGCTTAACAAGGGGCAGTGAAGACATTGATGCCTTGATTAGCATGGAAGATGGCAGTCTTTTATTCTCTACCGCAGGTAGCGCACGGATGACAGGCAATCTTAGGAGCAAAGATGAAGACTTAGTACGCTTTGATCCGCTCACTGGAGAGCTATCGCTTTACTTTGATGGGAGTGATGCTGGGCTGGGAAATCAAGGTGGGGATGTGAATGCGCTCGGCATGCTCGACGGCGACTTAATCCTTTCCACCGCAGCGTCATTTAAGGTTGGAACGATCACAGGAAAAGACGAAGACGTAGTTCGCTATAGACCAACTTCTATCGGAGCACAAACTTCGGGCGTATTTGAGCCTAACTTAGTCTTTGATGGCAGCACTGTTGGGTTTGGCGGGGATATTGCTGCAATTGATCTCAACATAGGCTAGGTTCATAGTTGAGCCAGCTTCTGATTCAGGGCTCGGCAAACCTGCGACAAGAGCACTATGGACGTTTCGATAATCGGCGCTAGCGGCGACTGCGGGCGAGAAATAGTCGCTCAACTGGTAGTGCTTGGCGTATTGGCTCCCACAGAACGGCTTCAGCTCGTGGGTAGAGAAAATGGTCGTAGCGCGCAGCTGCTGTATGGACTGTGCAGCGACTTAAGCGATGCCTACGCAGAGAAAGCACCGATTTTTGATGTGGCGCTCTCGCCAGAAGAAATGGTGGCGGACGTAGTGGTGATGACAGCAGGGGCAACAGTCGGCGGAAAGGTCACTTCGCGCGCTGAGCTAGCAGCGATTAATCTGCCTATTTTTGAAACCTACGCGAAGGCGTTGGCGACCTATGGCTATGGCCATGAGGTGGTGATTATTGTGACGAATCCGGTGGAGCTAGCCGTTGAGGTGTTTAGCCGATATTTGGGTCGTCATCGAGTGATTGGGGTGGGGGCTTACTCCGATACGCTGCGGTTTCGGCGGGAGATTGCAGCAGATTTGGGGGTGCGGCGTCAGCGGATCCAGGGGTTTGTGGTGGGCGAACACGGGCCAGGGATGGTGCCGCTGTGGAGCAGCGTGCGGATTCATGGGATGACCAAGGATGAACTGAGAGCAACGAGACGACGGGTTCAGCGAGATCGCAAAATTCAACAGTTCCCAGCCGAAGTGCTCGAACAGCAGGGCGTCGTCAAAGGACTCGTCAAAACTGGCGACATGCCAGCGGCGTATCGGTATGTCGATAGCTTGGCACCCGACTTGCGCGTGCTGCTCAAGCCTTTTGTAACACAGCTATCGGGCGCAAAAACAATTGCAGCAACAGCGAACGTCACCGTTGACCTAGTGCAAAATCTGCTTCAGGGCAGAGAGATTGTAATCTCTGGGCAGGTGAAGCTAGAAGGCGAATTTTATGACATCCGCACGCCGCTGGGTGTGCCGATTGTGGTGACACCTAGCGGCTGGAGACGGGTGGTGAACTTACAGCTGTGGGCCGAAGAAGCTGAACTATTACAGCAAGCTGCCGATGCATTGGACCGCAGACTAAAAGAGGATTTGGCAGATGGCAAGTAGTCAAGTGGCAAAGCAATTGCAACAGCCATTATCAGAACAACGATGGATGCTGGTCGTTAAGGCACTCAATCAGCCTGGAACACTGACAGCATCGGCGGCAGTATTTTCTAATAGAGGGGTTTCTCTGCAAGGTTTTTTAGGCAGCGGTATCGACACGAGTGCGGTAGACGATGGTCGGCTTTTATTTAGCTTTCGCGCAACCGAGGAAAAGCAGGCTCTGTTGAAGCGATCGCTCGAACGCCTACCTAACATTTTCAAGGTAGATGCCTACCGCTATGACGATAAAAGGCTGCGGGCGATCGCCATTGCCAAACTCTCAACAGACACTGATATAAGCACACTCAACTCACTTCATATTGAAGTCATCAATCGCAGCGAAACCGCCTTGTTACTATTACTGACAGGGAAGATACCAACGGTTGAAGAAGCGATCGCCCACTTCCGCAAACAGCAACAGCTCAAAGATGTTGTGATGTCTGCGATTACGGTGTAAGACCACAACATTTAAACAGATCTGTTAGATGAATACTTGCATTGCACTTTTGAGAGGGATTAGCGTCGGAGGCAAAAATAAGCTGCCGATGAAAACGGTATAGCAAAGTAAGGATGCATTCTTACTTTGCTATAACAAAAACGCGATAGCGATCGGCAGGTCAAAGTACCGATAGACATAGTGTCAGAAGATATAGTGCCAGAGAGCAGCTCACCTACGCCATTTCCATCCAATCAAAAATTCTTTCTAACTGCTGAAGACTCAGCACGCCTTGCTGCCACAGCACCATCGGCAAAGGAGCAGGATCTTGCTTGCAGTGTTGCAAAGCCTGCTTAATAGAAGATTGGGGAACTGATAGTTCTTCCTGTAGGAAGCGAACGAGCCTGACGTATTCTTTCGGAATCATGGATTTTATAAAAAATGGAATAAAGCAGTATTCAAGATTAGGACTGAACCTTTTGAATCAGGACCTTTTGAATCAGCACCTTTTGAATCAGCACACTGCAAAAAAGTAGCAGAGGGCTGACACATCAGAAGCAGGAACGCCAATCTGACGGGTCTGAGGTTTATTAAGCCCAGTTTGTCGTACTCAGAACTAAGTACAAAAAACGTTTCTTTCATTTGGTTACGTAATTCTACGGTAGATTGCCAAATTGCTCCTCCACCGAAGGATTAGTTTAATTTTTTCTTTATAGTTCGCTGGTAGGAGACGCTGCAATAACGACTCTATCCCCCGGCAGAATACCGATTTCGGCTGCACGGCCACTACGCAATTCAATTACCTGGTTCACAAGTTCTGTCTCGGGTCCGTAGGATGGACAGGGAAAATTAGCACAAGGTGGCACTTCTGAAACAATAGTCACCACTTCATCATTCCGTAGAAACACCATATCTAAAGGCACCGGAACATCCTTCATCCAAAACCGGGCTCTTCTCATGCTTCCTAGCGGAAATAGCATGCCTCTATTGTCGGGAAGCGCTGAGCGAAACATCAGGCCCAAAGCCTGCTGTTGTTGCGTTTGAGCCACTTCTAACTCAATGCGTTGACCGCGCACTTCTGCTGTCGCCGTAATGGGTAGCAGCTGGCCTGGACCGTTGAGCGTAATTTCTGGCTCTGCGACTGAGGCAGCGTTTTCTTCCATAGAGGCAACAGCAGAAGACTCACTAGATTCGGCAGCAGGCGGCTCGCCCACTTCACCATCAGGCATAGAGCACCCTGCTGTAGTGAGGCAAAACAGCAGGCCGATAGTATATAGAAGCTTGGGCAAAGAGACAGCTCCATAGAGACTCAAATCTGGAAGTGTCGTACTTTTCATATTTTCTCTTGATGGCAGTTAGCTTTCTCTGAGAACATACCCTACGCTGCGGACCGTCTGAATCAGGCGCTTTTCGTTTTCGCCATCTATTTTTAGCCGCAGATAGCGAATGTAGACCTCGATCACATTTGATTCACCGATAAAGTCGTAGCCCCACACGCTTTCTAAGATTTGCTTGCGCGTCAGGACTTCGCGGGGATGCTCCATCAGATACTTCAGCAGCTCAAACTCTTTCATGGTGAGTTCGATGACGCGGCTGTTGCGAACCACATGTCTTTGGGTGAGATCTAGCACCATATCGGCAAAGCGAAGCTGCTCACCGCTGGCAACACTAGGCTTGAGGTAAGTATTGACGAGGCGAATAAAGTCGTCGCTGCGGTAGGGGGCCAGGAAATAGTCGTCGGCCCCAGCATCGAGACAGGCAATGCGATCGCTAAGCTCATCGTGAGTCATCATTAGCAAAATCGGCACGCGGTTTTTCTCTGCACGCAATTGCCGGCAAAGGTCTAGCCCCGAGTCTTCTAGCAGCCGCCGAGCCACTACGATTAACGCAGGCGATTTTTCTCGCGCACTGGCTAGTCCTAGGCGCAGCGTTAAAACTTCTAAAGGTCTGTAGCCAGCCTCGTGCAGGTCAACACCGATAGAGTGGGCCAAGCGCTTGTCACTTTCGACCACGAGGACGAGAGGAAGGTTTTGGCTAACGTCTGAGGGGCGAGCAGAAGAAGGGGAGGGAGCACTCATCGGAAATCATCCAGCAGTGTCCCGCTCAGGGTAGCTCTACGGAAGTCGGCTTGGCAATGTGAGGGAGCCCCCACCCTAGTTTTTCTCTGAGGACGCGGAAGAATTCTGGCGGCTGAAGGCGGATAAATTTGGCAGGGTAGGGCGATCGCACCAAACAAACGCGATCGCTAGGCACGACATAACATCCCGCATTGCCATCGACCACCATCACCAGCGGATCAGAATTTGCTGAGGTAATCGCAACCGGCTCAGAATCGGGAAATACCAGCCCCCGCGAAGCCAAGGAATGAGGACAAATAGGAATCAGCTGCAATACCGACACACCGGGAACAATCACCGGACCGCCCGCAGAGAGCGAATAAGCCGTCGAACCTGTCGGCGTCGAAATAATAATGCCGTCAGCCGCAATGTCTACGGGTGCATGGCGGCCCACCTGCACCTCAAAATGGCACATGCTTGTCAGCGGCTGGCGCTGAAGCACCAGTTCATTCATGCAGAGCGCTTCCCAGCTGAGCTGATTTTCACTGAAGAGCTGAACCATCACCATCGCCCGCTCTTCCAAGTGGCAATTGCCAGCAATCACCTGGTCAACTGCATCATTGAGCTGGTTGAGATAGATTTCGGTCAAAAAGCCCATGTGGCCAGTATTTACCGCCAGCAGTGAAATACCCATAGGCGCTACCTGGCGAAAGGCGGAGAGCACTGTGCCATCGCCACCAAAAACCACCGCAAAATCCATCTCTTGATCAAATCCTGGTGGCGTCAGGCTTTCGACTGGCGTGTGACAAACCGGCTTACCGGGCTGAGAGTAGCCCAAAATACCGTTGATGCCTGTTGCGAAGCAAACTTTGTAGCCACGGTCTTGTAGCCGCTCGCCCAGCTCTTTAGCTGCCTTGGTTGCGATCGGCTTAATATCGTTGTAAATAATGCCAACCTTAGGCACGGTGAGTTCTTAATAAGGTGAGGGGATTCGTTTCTAGGCTACCGTCTTTGGCGATACCTTGAATAGAGGACCTAGGGATGAAGTCGATTTTGGGAGTGCTAAGCCTGCGTGAGTGATAGTCAAGATTTACCGGAAACGACGGCCTATGTTCGCATTACCCATCACTCTTGGAAACAGGGCCGCATTGAAGGTGAAGTGAGCGCCAATGAGTTTGAATGGCGCTTTCGGTGGCGCTTTCGGGTCGGGCAGCTGGTTGTAGAGCCGGCCTTAGGCAGAGCGTTGATTCAGGAACCATTGGGCCGATTTTTGGAGCAGTTTGACTATCAGCTGGAACCGGGTGGAGATTATTCGTTTACGATTCGTGCACAGCTATAGGCGGGTGGGGTTTGGCTTCGGCTACGCTCAGCCACCGGGTAGGGTCGAGCACTGCAATGTTCCGATCGACGGGTTGGACTTGGACTCAATCTTTGCCGGAGAGGCGTTTTAGGTACCTTTCTACGAGGAGAATCGCCACGAT
>JBCBDN010000128.1:0-10448 GCA_038529685.1 Cyanobacteria bacterium J06598_1
ATCGGCAAATATCTCGAAAAAGCCATCACCCGCAAGCTCAAACAGCTCTTAACCCAGCTACAGGTAGAGCACCCTACCGCCTTTGATGCCGCAGCCGCAGAGCGGGTTCATAGTATTTGGAGCTTCGATCATGAGATGGTCATTCCCCGCTTAGGGTTTAGCAGCGTAGAAGACTACTACAACGCCACCAGCGGACTCTACATTTTGCCAGAGTTGCGCAAGCCCACGCTTATTATCTATGCCGAAGACGATCCCCTCTTCGCCCCTAGCCTGATTCCCGAAATCAAAGCGGTTTGCAAGCAGAACCCCGCGATTGATTTGCTCATGACTAGGCAGGGTGGCCATGTTGGCTACATCAGCAGTGCTCAGTGTCAAAAGCATTACCAAGATCCGGATCGATGGTGGGCTTGGAATCGTATGTTTGACTGGTGTAGTAAGGCTTAATACAGAAATGCGGCAGGATTGGTTTATTCTAAGCTTGGTGCAGCAATTTTCTGCTTGATCTGCCAATTTGAACTGATACGCTGCTGAAAGTGGTTATTTTGCAAAAACATGTGCTTCTTTCGAGCCATACTAATCTTTAATTGATACTGATTTTCAATTAATGCTGATTTTAGAAAGTGCCTGTGTAATTCACGACATAGAGATGAACGGCACAGAAACGAACGGCATAGAAACGAACGGCACAGAAACGAACGGCACAGAGACAGACTTACTCATCCCCCGTTCCCACGGCAAGGGGCTATGGCGTTAGCATAAGACTGTGCTGGCCTTTAGGCGCGTTCTCTTGAGCGACGTATCTGACTCGAATTTTCCCAGATAAATCGGTTAACCAAACCGATACAGAAAACGATTTATTCATGACAGCAGCTCCTCAGTCGGGTAAAGAAACACTGCGGCTTGCAAAGCTTCACAACTATGGCATCTTAGATACACTGCCAGAAAAGCTTTACGACGATATTACGGTATTAGCTTCACACATCTGCCAAACGCCGATGGCTCTGGTGAGCCTGATCGATAGCCGCAGGCAGTGGTTTAAGTCCAAAGTGGGTATCTCAGAGAGTGAAATGCCGCGTTCTGTAGCGTTTTGTTCTTACACCATCGAAGGATCAGAGGTGATGACTGTTGAAGACACTCATCTGAGTCCTCGGTTTCGCAATAATCCGCTGGTCACAGGTCCACCGTTCATTCGGTTCTATGCGGGCGCACCGCTGATTACGCCCGACGGTTATGCGCTAGGGTCGCTCTGTGTGATCGATACTCAGCCTCATCAGCTGAGCGCGGCCCAACTCGAAACGCTGCGAGTGCTAGCCGATCAGGTCGTCGCCCAAATAGAGTTGCACCATCAGCGACAGCAGCTCAAGCTTTCCAACAGTCAGTTAGAGCGAAAGGTCAAGGATCGTACCGCCAGCCTTGCCTCTTCTTTGCACCGCTTGCTGCGCTCTCAAGTAACGCTGCTAAAACGAGAGGCCCTTTCCCGCCATAGTGCCCTGCACGATCCCCTAACGCAGCTACCGAACCGGAACTACTTTTTGCAGCGTCTCAATCAATCAATTCAGCTCACCCATCGGCAGCCTAAGCACAACTACGCCGTTCTGTTTATTGATCTCGATAACTTTAAAGCAGTGAATGACACCCTAGGCCACGACGTGGGTGATGAGCTGCTTGTGCATGTGGCCGAGCAACTCCAGCGACTGCTGAGAAAAAGCGATTTGGTCGCTCGCTTGGGGGGCGATGAGTTTGCGGTACTGCTCGATAATTTGCCAGATGAGGACCAAGCCGTGAATGCGACAAAACGGTTGCAGCAGTCGTTTAAGGTGCCAGCTGTGATTGCAGGTCACCAAATTTCTGTGGGTGCCAGTATTGGGATTACGTTTGGTCAGTATGGCTATCGGACGCCGGAAGCTGCGCTTAAAGATGCAGATACCGCGATGTATAGAGCCAAAAAAGAGGCCAAGCAGCGGGCTCAAAAGCAGCTAGATTTGCAGATTAAGACTAAGGCCCATCCCTCCCCCATCTTGATTCAAAACGAACTGTCTGCCGACCACCAGCAGTTTGTCGTTTTCGATACGGTGATGCAGAAGCATGCCCAGGCGCGTCTTACTTTGGAAGATGAGCTGCGTCAGGCGGTGATTCAGCATCAGTTTCAGCTGCACTATCAGCCGATTTTTGGGCTGGCCCCGCAGCGGCTCTTAGGGTTTGAAATGCTCCTGCGATGGAACCATCCTACTCGGGGTCTGCTGAAGGCGAGTGAGTTCATCGAAGCCGCTGAAAAAATTGGGATTACTCAGCGCCTGTGCACTTACACCATTCAAAATGCCTGTCGTCAGATGGTGAAATGGCGATCGCATCCCGCCTGGAAACAGCTCACTTTGCACATCAATCTCTCGTTAATGCAAATTCAGTATCCACCGCTACTGGTGCAGTGGCAGGCCGCTCTTAGCAAGTACGATATACCCGCCAGTGCTTTTCAAATGGAGATTGCTGAGCAGCTGCTAATCAGTGAAGATCCCAACATTACGAAGGTACTCACTAAACTCAGAGCGCTAGGTTTTCAGCTGTGTGTCGATAACTTTGGTCGGGGTCATTCATCCTTGAGTCGTTTGCATCAGCTCGCTGTCAGTGCGCTCAAAGTCGATCGCAGCTTCGTACAGGCGCTAGATAGCCAGCAAAGTATGGAGGTGACCAAAACGATTGTTGATTTTGGTCGCAGTGCCAATATGAGTGTTATTGCCAAAGGGATTGAAACCTCTGATCAAATGAATCAGCTGCTGGTGCTTGGGTGTGAGAAAGCACAGGGGATTTGGCTCTCTGATGCGCTACAGACTGAGGAGATCGATTCTGTCTATTTGCCGCAGTAGCTGCCGCAGTAGGTTTGGCTACCCAGGTTTGGATGTTTTAGGTCTGAAACTTTAAGCAGACTGCTGAGAGTATTAGCAGTAAAGGTGTGAGCCAGTCGCCCCATCGCACGTACGGCGTTTGGGTCTGACGGCGAAATATTTCTGAGGTGTGTGTGACCCGCTCGTTGGGTTCTGATAGCCACTGCGATCGCCCACGCGGATCCACCACGCCTGAAATGCCCGTATTCGTTACCCTAACTTCCCATCGGTCTGTCTCAACTGCTCGCATCACATCTTGCGCATGGTGCTGCATCATCTGTCTGGGCGGATAGGGGTCATTATTAGAGGCGGTAAAAATGGCTAGCCCACCTCTGGCCACCTGCTGACGAAACAGTTCTGTAAAAGCTGATTCGTAACAAATGCCTGCGGCCATAGGTCCAAAAGGTGTGTTGAGCTGCTGGTCAAACCGTCCTGGCGCTAGACTCTTCCAAGGGAGTAGTGGCCCCATAATAGCCCGCAGCACTTTCTCAAAAGGCAAATACTCCCCCAAAGGCACCAGCTTTACTTTGTTGTATCGACCCACCACCTCTTCGTCTGGGGAGAGCATGAGTAAGCTTTGAGTGTCAGGCCCTTGGTTGCTGTCGATATCGACATTGGCAAACGTGCCTAGTAGCAGCGGCACCTTGTTTTTTACGACTGCCCGCATCAGTATGTTTTGGTCTTGCGTAAAGGTATTCCAAACTTGTGCAATCGACCCTTCCGGCGTTATTACTAGCTCAGCACCTGTGGCTACTAGCGCTTCGTAGCCGTCTAAATAAATCTGACGAGAGTCTTGTATGCCCGCTAATGAGAGCTTTTCACTGGTCGGAATATTTCCCTGTACCAGTCCCACCGTCAGCGACTGTTCAGGGCTGTCTATTAGTGGACGTGCGTACAGCCCAAACCCGACCAAATGAAAGCAAAGAAATAGCAGCACTCCCCACAGCAGGGGCTTTCGCTGAGTCCTCCATTTGCCTATGCTTTTGCGACTGAGCGTTGCGTCTGCCTGCGCGCCCATCCACTCTGCCAGCAGGCCATTTATCGCTACAATGCCTGCTGTCACAGTAATGGGGCCAGCTAGCTGACCCATTTGCAATCCCACCAAATTATGTGGACTTTGGGTGTAGCTCAGCGATGTCCAGTACAGTGGGCCGTGACTCCATACCCATTCCACTGCGCACCACAGCGCTGTCCCTACCCATACTCGCCGCCCGCCAGTCAGCTCAAACCGTTGCCTGACGATTTGTATGAGCCCGATCCAGGTCATCCCGATGGCGGCGCCCCACAGGGTGATAAAGGCCCAAGCAAATAGCGCAATCAAAACGCCCGCTATCAGCGGTAAGCCCATTGCAAGCAGGGGTTTTAGCCACCACATAATCCAAGAGAGGGCGGTGCCGTGATAGGCTACGCCCCAAAGTGCCGCGCCGATCAGTAGTGATCGCGTTGATAGCTGTGGCTTATGCAGTAGCCGCCATAGCGGGACAAGAGCCACCCAGGCGAGGGGCCAAGCGTTGACCGGCGCGATACCCATAAGGACGCCACCTAGGATGAGGCCAATGGCGACCTGGCGAGAGATCAGTGTGTCGTTTGTAGGGTTTCTTTGGCCAGTCTGAGACGGCGTTTGTGTGGATGGCTGAGACTCTGAACGCATGGTAGGTCTGCCAGTGTTGTCTTTAGAGATCTTATTTTCAACTGATCATAAGCTTTCCGCGTCAAGCACATCACCAGAGACTGAGGCAACTTGATATAATCCTCTTTCCGCAACTGCGTAAACGCCCAAACCCTCTTAGACAAACAAGTTAGGAAACCGATCTCGGGACTATTTATTTATGGCAGACACAGCAAATTGGCAGGTGATTGCAGGCGGAATTACTGCCCCCAAAGGATTTAGAGCTGCTGGCATTACGGCTGGTCTGAAGCCATCTGGAGCACCTGATTTGGCTTTGATTGTGTCGGATAGTGAGGCGATCGCAGCGGGCGTATTTACCACCAGTCAAGTGCGTGCGGCCTGTGTGGACTACTGCCAAGATTTGCTGGAGGGCAAATCGTCGGCTCGCGCGATTCTGTGTAATGCGGGTCAGGCTAATGCCTGTACTGGAGACCAAGGGATGCAGGATGCGATTTCTAGTGCTAACAGCACAGCTAAGGCGCTGAATTTTCCTGAGAAGAGCGTTTTGATCGCGTCCACTGGCGTTATTGGCCAGCGAATCAAAATGGAGGCGCTACAGGCGGGGATTCCTGAGCTGGTAGGGGCGCTATCGGCAGAGGGGGGCGATCTCGCGGCTCGGGCAATTGTGACGACTGATCTTGTGACCAAGTCGATTGCGCTAGAAACTCAGATAGGCGATCGCCCCGTTCGCATCGGTGGCATCGCCAAGGGCTCCGGCATGATTCATCCCAACATGGCCACGATGCTGGCTTTTGTCACGTGCGATGCGGCGATTTCTCCTCAGCTCTGGCAAGACATGTTGCGCCGAGCGGCGACCAAAAGCTTTAACCAAATCACGGTCGACGGCGATACCAGCACCAATGACTGTTTGCTAGCCCTCGCTAATGGTGAATCGCGTACGCCTGCAATTACCGCAGCTGGGCCCGAAGCCGATAAGTTAGAGGCCATGTTAACGGCGGTATGCATCCACTTGGCGAAGGCGATCGCCCGCGATGGCGAAGGCGCAACCTGCCTAATGGAAGTAAACGTTACAGGGGCGATGAGCGATCGCGCTGCGAGCCAAATTGCCCGTACGGTGGCGGGTTCTTCCTTGGTCAAGTCTGCCATTTTTGGCCGTGACCCAAACTGGGGCCGAATTGCCGGTGCTGCTGGCCGAGCCGGGACACCGTTCGATCAGCGCGAACTCAACATTGCCCTCGGTGACTTTACGCTTATGCAGGATGGAACGCCCCAATCATTTGATCGCCAAGCCGCTAGCGACTACCTCACACAGCAATCCGAGCGCAGCTGTCTGGAGATGAATCAGCTGCTTCTTAGCACTCAGCTTCTTAGCACTCAACAGAGCAATGACTTAGTCGTTGCCAAGACCCAAGAGCCCCTCGCTCGCCAACAGATTGAAACAGCGGCTTTATCCCACCCGGTTGTGATGACGATTGGTGTCGGTACCGGCCCTGGTAAAGGGACTGCCTGGGGCTGTGACCTCAGCTACGACTATGTGAAAATCAACGCTGAGTACACAACATAGCTATTCACACCGCTAGCGACTTGACGTGAATAGCCATATGAGAACGTGGATGGAATAACCGAACTTTTTTGGACTTATTCCGTCTTGTATAAAATCAGGGCGCTTCGCTACCAACCCATTTCCCTTTTGTCTTGCCTGCTGCCAATTCTCATCCAAGTCTCTAAATTTAAAGAGTCTGTGTATTCTGCCAAAACCGAGAATATGCGGTTACAGATGGATGCTAACTTGTGTTAAGAGTTCACGCTAAAAGGCCCAGCTCAAAGGTCCAGCTCAAAGTAATTGACTAAAGCAGTTTGTAATCAACGTGTCAGTATCACTGCTGATGCTTGCCCTATAGTTCTTGTACGTTACCGTAGTTCTGTTTTAAGGGCTGCTTGAAAAGTCAGAAGTCAGTTTTCACCAAGAAAGTAGTTCAATGCGTAAAGTTACTGCCTCCGCCGTTATTCTGACCGCCATCGCCGGGTGTGGACGAAGTGATGTTCCCAGCGCTGAATGGAGCTTTGATCCTCCTACCGATACAGCTATCGCTGGCAACTCTGTTATCTCTAGAGCGCTCAGTCAGCGCACAGGTCTAAACAGTGACGTTGTCGTTTCACTGCCTGACGAGACTCAACGCCTTCTTAACCCAACTGCGAAAAATAAAATGGGTCCGGCTTTTGATCAGCCAGATGTAGCTGGCAGCGAAAGCTTCACTACCGTTGCCGGTAGAGCGTTTCCCAGTGCTAGCTCGTTGGGTAGTGGTCAAGCGAAAGTTTCTATTCGTGGTTCTGCGGGAAATTCTGCGGGAAATAGTTCTACAGGAAGCTCCGTAGATAGTGTGCGATTAGGCTCTGTTGGTCGAAGCGACCCCTTAGCGCAGGTTCGAGCTTACTTAGGTGCGAGTGATGGCGGCAGCTATTTGGGTAGCCGGGTGCCCTATAGTGCTCAAGTTTCGCTGCCTGCTTCTCCCGTTTACACCCCTACAACGACGGCCTTTGAAGAGGCCCCTGCGGTAACGCTGCTCGAAGGGGCTGCTGGTTTCGCATCTGGTGCGGTCGCAACCGACGATGCTGCCCAGATTATGGCTGACTTCAATCAACCTGAAGCTCAACCCTTTTCAACCGCTGACTTGTTGGCGGCAGCTGCGCCTCAACCGCCTGTTGTAGACTTCTCGGCTGAATCTGTTCCGCCAGTGTCGGTTGTTCTGTCAGAGCCGGTTATCATCAGCCGTGTTCCCTCTGCTAGTGCCGGTGAGTTCTTTGAAGATGGGCTTCCTTTCCTCGGCTCGTCACCTTCAAGTGAGGCTTCGCTAACCTTGGAGACGCCGAATAGTTTGTACACTCCAGTCGCTGTCGATGTTGCGCCTATTCCTTTAGACTCTGACATCCTAGAGGTTGAGAATGTAGAGGTTGAGCGTGTAGAGGCTGAGGTTGTAGGGCTTGAGGCTGAGGTTGTAGAGCTTGAGATTGAGCCCTTTGCTCCTGCAACAGCCATTGAGCTCCCCCTAGCGCGCCACGAAGCTGATGGGATTGGTACTGCCATTCTTCGTGACTTGCAGCGCAATGCCACTACCGCCGATTTTTCGATAGCCGATGCTTCACTGGAGCCTGTCCCTGTAGAGAGCTATGCGCTGCCTTCTCAAGTGCCTGCATCAGCACCTTCTTATGGCCCTACACTTCAACGGTTGCTAGATACGTTGCCCGAAGGTGAAAACGACTCTCCCATGGTTAGCCGTCGTCAGGCTGAGTTGGTTGCGGCTTCTCAGGCTTTGCCAGAGTACAGCAACGATTCTTTGGTTGAAGCTGTAGAGTATGACAGCTCCGCTGACGATGCTGACGAGTTTTATAACGAGCAGAGTTCTTACAGCGAGCAGATTCCCTACAGTGAGCAGGTTTCCTACCGTTCTTACAGTGAGCAAGTTAGTGAGCAAATTCCTTACGGTGAGCAAATTCCTTACGGTGAGCAAATTCCTTACAGCGAGCGGGTTGCTTACAGCGAACGGATTGCTTCAGATGAGGTTGCTCCTCAAAGCGCGCTTGCTGCCTCGACGCTATCTGTAGATGCTGTCGCTGCGGACGCGCGCGCTTCACGCACAGGCTCCTCTCTGTTAGATGGATTCGCTGCGTCCTCTGAAGCAACGTCTGAACTAACCGTCTCTACAGAGCCGATACAAGAGCTCTACATTCCTATCTCAGAGGAAACGGCTGATGTGGATGTTTCTGCTGAGTTGATTAGAGCTGCGATCGCTACCCTTGGTAATGAGGCTAATACTGCTCAACTGGTGAGCGACCTTAGCGGTGTAGAAGCGCCAGCTGAGTCTATCGATGCTTTCCTTTCTCGCGATGAACCCAAGGCTGATGACTTGTCGAACCGTTTGATCCATGCTGCTGACTCTGCGCGGCCTATCAGCCTGTTAGAAAGTATTCGTGCTAAGCGATCGCGACTTAAGCCTTCCGGTGCTCGTCCATCAGATTTTCTGGGCACGAGTCACAGCAGCCTTGAGGCAGCTCTTTCTGCTCAGCGTGGTGGTAGCACCCAATATCGTCAGAGAATTGTCTGGCAATAAATAATAGAAGAGATTGTCTGACTGCTGATCTAATAGGCTCGCATGAGTTCGACCACGCCCTCCTGCGAGCGGATGGTGACATCATAGTCTCGCAAGAAGTCGTTTCCTAGCAGCCCAATGCTGACGGCGTCGCCGATGCTGACCGGGCTGTTTTCTAGCACCACATCTCCCACTGCAATAGAGCGCATGGTGCCGATATCGAAACTCACCTCAGCTTGGCTAGCAGTCGCTGCCACCATTCGGTCGGTGGTTACAATGCCTAAGTCGTCTGCCATTTTTCGAGTAATTAATGTGCGGCTTGCGCCTGTGTCCAAAATCATGTCGTAGCGCCTTGTCCCGTTGAACGTAACTTGAACTACGGGCGTGCCGTGGAGTCGCCTAACGATAGGGACCTGTACACGCTGGCTTGACGATGTGGATTCTGGTGCTGTGGCTGGTGGTGCAGATGTCCGAGGCGCAGGGACGACGGCCGTCGGGAGAGTCGCTAGTGGAACATATTCTGGCGCTTGCAGCTGATCTATTTGGGCGATCGCACTTTCAGCATTCAGTGCATATTCGAGGGTTTTTCGCTGGGCGCTCTCATAATTTTCACGGTTTGGCTCAATTTGCTCAAGCAGATCAGCGGCCCTTTGCCAGCGGCTGGCAATCAGGCCCCAGTCGTCTGGAGAGAGTGCTGATTGGGTCAAAGCCTCGGCGCTAGCAGCCAGCCGAGTGCCTTCTTGGTAAATTCTGACGGCTTCGGCACTAGAGGATTCTAAAGTCGTTTGCGCAGTGAGTGCTTGTGGTGTGTCAGTATCAATAGACCCGTCGGCAGTGTGATTTTTGATACGTTCCTCTTGCTCAGTTTCTGCCAGGTCAATCCCCTCAGCCCTAGTATCACTAAGCTGAGATTCCAACGAGGTATCTACGGCAGTTGTGCAAGCAGAGCACGCTAATCCGACAAAACTAGGCAATAATATTAAGCGACAAGACAAGCGAAACCAGCCCATAGAAAAATCGTAGGAAAGATGCCAGAAAAAGGATTAGATGAAATATCCGGGAAAGCGTAAGCGAAAAGCGATGTACTGCCCTGCCTTTACATTTCCCCACCATGCTTGCGTTTGGTCTCGCGCCTTACACGGATCTTCTTCAACAAAGCTTTTCGATATCCGTATTTTCAGCTCAGTTGTATCTTTATAGAAACCCTCTACTAAACTACCTACCTAGTCGGACCCTATGTTTGATCCTGCCGCACAGCCTGCACTGTTAGTTTTAGAAGATGGCACGCTTTATCGAGGGTGGTCTTTTGGTGCCTCTGGTACCACGATGGGTGAGGTCGTTTTTAATACGGGGATGACCGGATATCAAGAGGTTTTGACTGACCCTAGCTACTGCGGTCAAATGATTACGTTTACCTATCCCGAACTGGGTAACACGGGCGTTAATGCTGAAGATGAAGAGTCTGTTCGGCCCTATTCCAAAGGTGTCATTGCCAAAAATGTATGCGATCGCCCCAGTAACTGGCGCTCTACTCAGTCGCTAGGCGACTATCTTAAAGCGCACAACATTCCAGGTATTTGCGGTATCGATACGCGTGCGTTGACCCGCAAGCTGCGCAGCGTTGGTGCCATGAACGGCATTATCTCCAGCGACATTCTCGATCCAGATGAACTCATGAACCAGCTACAGTCGTTGCCTTCTATGGAAGGGCTCAACTTAGTTAAAGAGGTGACGACCGATCGCCCCTACGAATGGCAGACCAGCACCGAAGAGGCCTGGTCATTTAGTGCGCCGCCAACGAGTGAAGTCGCAGATACAAGCGATACTTCTGCATTACCACCTTTAACAGTG
>JBCBDN010000129.1:0-10414 GCA_038529685.1 Cyanobacteria bacterium J06598_1
CTTTCGGAGTCGGGTCTGATGCAACGTCTAGTAAGCCTAAACATCATCACGGGTTTGATGATCTGAAATCTACAGGCAGCTCCAAAAGCTACGCTGAAATTTTAGACACTAGCCCATCTACATTTCACTCTAGGGTGGTGTCTTTCACCACATATAACCCTAGATTTTCCGTGGCTTCGAGAGAAACATCTGCTGAAGATGGCCTCTCTCAGACGGCTCAGTCGTTTAACTTCGGAGAAATCCACGCTGTGCAAGAACGTTATCATTCATTGTTAAAACAACGTCTCCTTTCGGAGTACGAGAATAACCCACCTTTGTTTCCCTGGGAATCAGAGCTCTGTGAATATCCTGCAGAGGTCGCTGATCCTGCTGTGGTTGGTGTTCCGCTATGGAGTTCTCATGTCAATGGCCTGAAAGTGCCTGGTTTGTTACCTCAGCCGCTGCTAAATGCGCTGTTTACTAGGTGCCAAGAGTTGGCCAAAGAGCCGATTAAGCAGGGTGTTCGACTGGTCAAGGCTGTAGAAGAACTCTTCCCCGACCAAACGGATTTGCTAGAGCCCATCGCCAAGCTGGTGCTGGTGCCTGCTTACCGTTCTGATAGTGCGACGCAAGATGCCTTGACTCAAGAGCTGGCAAATGTTGCAGGGGGCTACGATTTGGCGCTGCCTGAGCAACAAATTGCGCTCTCAATGATGGCTGCTCAGGAGATTCTGGGCGCGCTAACGCTAACGATTTCGGCTAGCAAGCCAACTGACGATAAGCAGTGGTTAACACCCTATGGCGCTCTGAATTTATCGGCAGCTTACATAGATGATCAGCTCACTCTAGCGGCTGTTTTGCCTACGGGCGGACGGCTACGGCTGTGGGATGGTGATTTGGAAAAGCTAACATTGCGATCGCAGCCAGGTGCTCTGGATTTGGTATTGGCAAACCCTAGTGCCCATAGAACTTACTTAGTAGAAGTGTCTTTGCAAGATGAAAGCGCACCTCTGAACTTTGCAATTCATCTCGCTGACGTTGTTTAATCCTAGCAAGTGCCTAGGCACTCTAAGGTTTACGTACCCTGTAACGGCTGGGTTATAGCTCTGGCTGCACCTATTGCTGTTTGCTATGGGATTAACATCTACACTGATTCATTTAGGTCAGTCTCTTTGAGGGGCTGGCCTTCTTTTTGTCCTTGTGTAGTACTGGTGACTCGGTTTGTCAGCGGGTCTTGATGTATGGCGTTTGGGCGGACGGGTGTGTACCTATTCCAGAGTGGTCGCGATACAATTGAGCCAATTTAGAATGCCTGCTGATTTAATTTCCCCCTTATCTCTATGACCTCTCAAACGCTGACGCCTCAGACATCATCTGCGATCACCAATCTCCCTTTTGAGCCCGATGTTTTCGATCAGCATGTAATGGCGACCTATGGCCGTTTTCCCATTGCGATGGAGCGTGGAGCAGGCACTCGCCTTTGGGATTCTGAGGGGCGCGAGTATCTGGACTTTGTAGCTGGGATTGCGACTTGTACTTTGGGCCATTGCCACCCGGCGATGGTAGAAGCCGCAACAGCTCAGATTCGTAAGCTTCAGCATGTCTCGAATTTGTACTACATTCCTGAGCAGGGCGAACTTGCTGAGTGGCTGACTCAGCGCTCTTGCGCGGACAGAGTATTTTTTTGCAATTCAGGGGCTGAAGCCAATGAAGGCGCGATTAAGCTAGCGCGGAAGTATGGCCATACGGAGCTGGGGATTGAAGCGCCGATTGTGATTACGGCGAAATCGAGTTTCCACGGGCGGACGCTGGCGACGGTGACGGCAACAGGACAGCCGAAATATCAGAAAAATTTCAACCCGCTGGTGCCCGGTTTTTACTATGTGCCCTACAACGATATCGATGCGTTGAAGGCGGCGGTTAAAGATCTAGATGCCGATCAGCGTCAGGTGGCTGCGATTTTGCTGGAGCCGATGCAGGGCGAAGGGGGCGTGTGCCCCGGTAACCCGGTATATTTCAAGCAGGTGCGTCAGCTGTGTGATGAGCTGGGTATTTTGCTGATTTTGGATGAAGTTCAAGTCGGTATGGGCCGCACTGGTAACCTGTGGGGCTATCAGACAATTGGCGTGGAGCCAGATATTTTTACCTTGGCGAAGGGGCTAGGTGGCGGCATGCCGATCGGCGCGATTTTGGCGAAGCGCCACTGTGATGTGCTCAGGCCCGGTGAGCATGGCAGCACGTTTGGGGGCAATCCGTTTGTATGCGGCGTAGCACTCTCGGTCTGTAAAACGCTAGAGCAAGATAGTGTGATTGCAAATGTGAGATTGCGCGGTCAGCAGCTGAGAAAAGGGCTGCGGGCGATCGCACAAAAACACACTAATCTCTGTGCGGGCGTTCGCGGTTGGGGCTTGATCAACGGTCTGGTGCTGAATCCTGATACGGGTGTTGCGGCACTCGATATTGTAAAAGCCGCTCTCTCTGAAGGATTGCTTGTGATTCCGGCCGGTGTTCAAGTGGTGCGGATGGTTCCGCCTTTGATTGCGAGTGAGGCAGATGTGGAAGAAGCGCTCGCGCTGCTCGACCGAGCGCTCGGCACGGTGGCTAGTTAGGGCCATGCTCAGTGAGGACGCGCCTAGTGAGGACTGTTCACTGCATAGCGAGTGCGCCATTATGAACGGTGAGAATTTGAGACTCTTTTAGCCACCGCGCATCGAACGCGCCGAGGTGCGTGGTGGTAATCAGCGTCTGAAATCGGTCTTCGATAGTTTCTAGCAGTTGATTTTGCCGCTTGAGGTCTAGCTCTGCTAGGACATCGTCGAGTAAAAGTAGGGGCGGCTCACCGATAACTGCTTCGATCAGCTCCAGCTCAGCAAGCTTGAGTGCTAGGACCAGCGTACGCTGCTGGCCTTGAGATCCGTATTGCCGAGCAGGGGTCTGGTTGATCGAAAAATCGATGTCGTCTCTGTGGGGGCCCACGAGTGAGGTGCGTTGATGGTATTCAGCGACGGCCCGCGATTGAATTTTCTCTAGAAAAGTTTGCTGAATAGCAGCTGGTTCGTCTGAGGGCTCCTTTAAGTTTGACGTTTGGACTTCTACATTTGGTGTTTGCTCCCCGGGCAAGGGCTCTTTTAAGTTTGGCGTTTGGCTTTCGGGAGAGAGCGGAACGTTGGGTTGGTAGGTGATGATGAGTTTTTCAGTATCGCCGCTGATGGCTTGGTGCCATGATTGGGCGATGGGGATTAATCTCAGCAGGCCCCGCGATCGCCTTCTGATAACGCGAGTGCCAGCCGTGGCTAGCTGCGCATCCCAAAGCGCCATTTGAGTTGCGTCGAGCGGTCGGGCATTTTCTTCAGCGGTGTGCTGCTTAATGAATGCGTTTCGCTGCTTGAGCACCTGATTGTACTGCTGCAAAATGTAGGCGTAGATTGGCTCTAGCTGGGTGAGCAGCGTATCTATCCATACGCGGCGTTCGCCCGGTCCACCGCGTACAAGGTCGAGATCGAGGCTAGAGAACTGAACAGCGTTGAGGCTGCCGAGAAAATCTTGCTGACGTTTGAGGGTTTCGCCATTGCGCATGACGGCGCGGCGACCGCTTTTGCGCAGCACCATGTTGAGGTCGCTAGGTCCGAGTTCTCGAGTGAGCTGCGCTTTGATATGACCGTTAGCGAATCCTTCTTGAACGAGGTCGCGGTCGCGGCTGGTGCGGTGAGACTTGAGCGTGGCTAATAGTTCAACGGCTTCTAATAAGTTGGACTTGCCCTGAGCGTTGTCGCCCAAAAGAATGGTTTTAGGTGCACTAAACGCTACAGACTGACTCTGATAGTTGCGAAAGTTCTGTAGATGGAGGTGCTGAAGAAACATAGCCTTCAGTTTAAGCTAGGCGATGCCAGCTGAGAAAATGAATGTCTATGCCCATGTTTGTGTCTCTGTTTACGCTTGGAATCGCTCTGAATTTTCCTCTGATGACCATAACGATAGGCGGGGAGGTCTTTCAGTCTTGGCAGTCGCTGCTGTTTGATCCTTGGCTCGATCTCGGTATCATTCTGCTAGTTAGCATGGTGGCCATGAGTGACTTTTATCGTCGCTTTCAGTCTTCTATTCGCAATGCGCCACGGTTAGCACCGCTTGAGGCAGCGCCAACCGAGCTGCCGAAAATTAGCGTGGTCATTCCGGCCTATAACGAAGCCGTGAATATTGAGGCGTGCATAGCGGCCGTACTGGCTAATGAATTGCCTACAGATTCTCAGCTACAGCTAATTGTGGCTGATGATGCGTCCACAGATGAGACGCTGGCGTTGGCAAAGTCGGCAACTGATGAAGATGATCGTGCCGTTGTTTTTACGGTGCCGCCGCGTCCCGAAGGCGAAAGCTGGCGGGGGAAGAACTGGGCCTGTCACTGCGCGCTCAATAATGCTGCTGAAAAGGCGACGGGCGAGTATGTCTTATTTATAGATGCGGATGTGCGGTTGGGTGAACAGGCGATTGTCCGCTCACTCTGTGAGGCCGAAACGTATCAGAGTGACCTGCTGAGCTGCGCGCCCGCGATTGTGTGTGGCTGCTTTTCAGAGTGGTTAGTGCAGCCGCTAATGGCAAATTTGATTGCGGTGGGGTTTGACTTTGAAGGGGTGAACGATGCGCAGCAGGTGGATATTGCCATCGCTGCAGGTCCCTTCATGCTGTTTCGCCGTTCGGCCTACGACAAAATTGGGGGTCACGGTGCGGTCGCTGATAACCCCGTTGAAGATTTAGCACTAGCGGCGTTGATTAAGTCGAGTGGGTTATCTTTGCGCTATGTGCTGGGCTTAGAGACCGCTACGGTGCGGATGTATCGTTCTTTTGGCGATTTGTGGGAGGGCTGGACCAAAAATTATCATCTCGGCGGCGGGCGCAATATTTTGCTGACGCTAGTGTCGGCCTCGGCTGTGCTGTTGATTTTTTCGATGCCTTGGGTGGGCTTTGCCGCAAGTATCGCTGGCACAGTCTCAGGTGCTTTGAAGGGAAGTTTGGCTGTGGGATTGATGATGCTTTCTGCGGTTGCGGTCAGCTTGCAAACAGCGCTGAGGCAGGAGAGCGCCAAGGTGATTGGTCAACCTTTGCGTTATGTGTGGTTGGGGTGGCTCGGGGGGCTTTTAGTGAGCGCGATCGCACTGACTTCTATTGTGAAAACAGAAACAGGCTGGGGCTGGACTTGGCGGGGGCGATCGCTGGTAAAAGAGTGATTCCTAACCGATCGACTCACTCCATGACCCACCGAGGCAAAGCACAAACCTTTCTCCAGAAAAAATAGTCTTTTTGCTTGCTAGAAATCGCATTGCTGGTGCTACAATACTCAAGCGAAAGCGTTGGGGTGTCGCCAAGTGGTAAGGCAGCGGGTTTTGGTCTCGCCATTCCTAGGTTCGAATCCTAGCACCCCAGTTTTAAGCCAGTGGCTTTTGATAAAGTAAGCAGATATAGCAGAAGCGTGTTTGGCCAATTAGTCCAACGCGCTTTTGTGTTTTTACGAACAGCGACGGTCTTAGGTTAGGCAGGCTATTGAAGCCGCGCTTTGCTATGTCTGATCGAACGCAGTTACAGGTGTGATCACTCTACACATGCTGTTTCTCTGCGACCAGACTTTGCAGTTTACAAAGTAGTATTCGAAGGACAGATTCTTTGCTCAACAACTGATGCTTCTAAAATCACTTTTTGGGGAGAAAATAGGCATAATTGCCCGTGAATATACTGAATAAATTAGTTTTTTAGATACCCCATACATTCCACTAGAGACATTCCACAAAGAATTTAATAAACAAACCGTATTTTTATCCGTAAAAATATAATTTCTGTTCAATTCGGAACATCCTCAAAAATAAGCACGTCCTCCCAGCATGTGACAATCGTGCAATTGTCACGCCTTGGTATTGTTGTTTCTAGCTAAGCTTAACCGTCGCGAGCGACTATAGTAACGACCTATGGCTGCTGGGTGATCTTTTAGTTCTAATTTGAAGTTTTTTGACTCTCAATATCACAGCTCTCAACATCACAGTTCTCAACAATATAGGACAACTGCTGCGAGGCAACTGTTACTGATATGACATGGATTTAACTTTCCTTAAAGTCGCTACTGTCTGTCTCTAATCGTGGTTTTGATAGCTGCACAGCGTAAAAAAACACAGGGGAAGAAAAAGTGTTGGCTGTTTGATTCTCTGATGCTCTAGTGCCTTAGTTAATCCACTGTCCATCTCTTCCTAGATAGCTAACTGTTTTAGTTAAAGCTTTTAGTTCTTCGTTTTTGCATCTTTAGCCTCTGAGAGCAGCCTTTCGAATATGACTCACTTGCACCCCGATAAAGCTTCTCTACCGAAAGACTCATTGCTCGTGCTCTCACCTGATGAGTTAACTAGTAATGCGGCTCGCCGGCAGCGTCCAACGCGTAAATCTGTGTCTGTAAAATCAGGGCCCTCCAGCCGATTTCAGCAGTTTATGCCCTCTAGACCCTTAAAAGAAACTAATAAAACTAAGCCTTTCAGCGCTCATGGGGCAGCAGCGGGTGTGAGCCGTCGGCAATTAGCGGAAGGGGCTGTTGAAAAAGCTCTCTTCCTCGCTAAAAGCGATGTTTTCCCCTCTACAGACTCCCCTGTTTGTCCGCCTTTGTCTCCAAAGGTAAATATTTTGGGTATGGAGTTTGATAATCTCACCAGACAAGAGCTGCTTGATTCCTTGCGCTGGGGCGTCGTGTTTACGCCCAATGTCGATCACCTGATGAAACTGCGCAACGATCCTGAACTTTACTCGGTGTATCAAAAGGCGACCTTCAGGGTCTGCGATAGCCAAATCGTGATGTACGCGTCTAAATTTCTGGGTAAGCCACTCAAAGCAAAGCTATCGGGCTCAGATTTATTTCCCTGGTTTTGCGATCACCACCGGCACAATGAGCAGATCAAAATATTTTTGCTTGGGGGACGCCCAGGCGTTGCGAAGAAAGCACAAGCGCGGATCAATGCGCGAATTGGCCGTGACATTGTGGTGGGTGAGTACGCGCCGCCCTTCGGTTTTGAGCACAGTGAGACAGAATGCGATTTGGTGTTGAGCCATATTAAGCGCTCTGGCGCGACGGTTGTCGCGGTTTGTTTGGGCGCTCCTAAGCAGGAAAAATGGATTGCTGCCTATTGCGATCGCCTGCCGAGTGTCGATATTTTTATGGCGGTAGGTGCTGTCGTCGATTTTGAATCGGGCGTCAAACCCAGAGCGCCCCAGTTTGTGAGTGAACTGGGGTTGGAATGGCTGTATCGTTTGGTCCGTGAGCCTAGGCGACTATGGCGCCGCTACCTGCTCGAAGATATGCCGTTCGTTTGGCTAGTCCTTGCTGAAAAGTTTAAGCAGCTAACGTCTGTGGCTCGATAGGAAAAGTAGAGCGATCAGAAGTCAATGCGATCACAGGCAGCTCTGACAGGGAGTTTGGGGGTTGAAAGACTGCTTCGTGATACACACTTCGTTACAATAGTAATGAGAAATATCGGCACCTGTTGTTTTTTAATTCAACGCTGATGTGTTCCTTCAGAATTTCTCTTTATTGCGATGCCTCTCTTTTGAGTAAGGCTGTATGACCTATGGATGCTTCTCCCCAGCCCGTTGCCAAAATGAACTACACCCACTCGGTGCTGCGTAGAGCCCAAAGAGCCGTCCGGTGTTCACCTTTTTATCTCAAGCTGCTGGCCGAAATGCGGGTCTCTAGCGTGAGCGTTCCTACTATTGCTGAAAACAGCGGTGCCATAAAAGGCTATACCCAACAGCCGCTTTCAGAAGTTTCGACGGAATCGGAACTAATGTGGCTAGCGTCTGTGGGTATCTTGCGCCGAGAAGTGGACGGCCAAGGTCTCACCGATAGCTTTCGCCTGACGCCACTGGGCCGACAAGTTGTCGAACTTTGGCAATCTCAGGGCTGTCCGGACAAACGCGCTAACCTCGTGGACTATGTAAAGAACGCGATAGTGCGCTGGTGCCGAGTGCCTGACTGGCTCATATAGGACTGAGCTAGCTTTCAAGACTGGCTTTTTTGAGTGAGTATGCCGAATAAGCGCCGTGCCTATCGATATATCAACCTTTTTACACATGAACTTACCAAGTTGGGACCAAGTTTGGGTAATGTGAGGGGGTGCACATCGTGATTAGGGGAGCAAGCAGTGAAATCAATAATGGTTGTGGGAACAACGTCCCATGCAGGAAAATCCATGTTGGTGACTGCGCTGTGTCGAATTTTGAGCCGCCGAGGCTGGCGAGTCGCTCCCTTCAAAGGGCAGAATATGGCGCTGAACTCATACGTGAGTACCACCGGCGCAGAAATTGGCTATGCCCAAGCGGTGCAGGCTTGGGCCGCAGGCGTATCGCCCCAGGCCGAAATGAACCCTATTTTGCTTAAGCCCCAAGGCGACCAAACCTCTCAAGTAATCTTGAAAGGTCGGGCGATTGGTCGAACGACAGCCGAGAAATATTACGAAGAATTCTTTAGTGCGGGCTGGCAGGCTATTCAAGAAAGCCTAGCTAGGCTGAGTCAGGAGTTTGACCTCGTGATTTGCGAAGGGGCCGGGAGCCCTGCCGAAATCAATTTGAAGCACCGCGACTTGGCGAACATGCGGGTAGCTAGCTACTTAGAAGCCCCCACAATATTGATTGCTGACATTGATCGTGGCGGGGTGTTTGCCCATATCGTTGGAACACTGGAGCTGCTAGAGCCCCAAGAACGCGCTTTGATCAAGGGTATCGTGATCAATAAGTTTCGAGGGCAGCGCTCTATTTTGCAGCCGGGTATTGAATGGCTAGAAGAACGCACTGGCATTCCGGTAATTGGCGTGATTCCTTGGATCGATGAGGCGTTCCCCGCTGAAGATTCGCTGTCTTTGCTAGAGCGTCCGGCGGTGAAATCTCAAGCCGAGATTACGGTTGCGGTGATTCGGCTACCGCGAATTTCTAATTTTACAGACTTTGATGCGCTAGAAGCCGAGCCCTCGGTGAACGTGAAGTACCTGAGCCCCAAAGACGACCTGGGCTATCCAGATGCAGTGATTTTGCCAGGGACTAAAACGACCATTGCTGATCTACTGGCTTTGCAGCAGACGGGTATGGCCGAATCGATTGTGAACTATGCAGCAGCAGGCGGCACCGTGATGGGTATTTGCGGTGGTTTTCAAATCATGGGCCAAATGCTGGCTGACCCGGAAGGATTGGAAGGTCAAGAAGGCCGCTTTAACGGGCTGGGCTTGCTGCCGCTACGAACAGTGATTACGCAGCAAAAAGTGGCACGGCAGCGGACGGTGAGCTCTAAGTTTCCTCAAGATGGCCTGCCAGTCGTCGGTTACGAAATTCATCAGGGCCGCACGCAGCTAGTGGTTTCAACGGGGAATGATGAAGAAAACTCGTTCTTACCCATCTTTGACGATCGCAGTTTGGGAATTGTAGATGCAGCTCAGTCCGTGTGGGGCACGTATTTGCACGGTATTTTTGACAATGGACCCTGGCGTAGAGCTTGGCTAAACCGACTGCGTCAGCAGCGAGGCTTACGTTCAATGCCAACCGGTATTGCAAATTATCGTGAGCAGCGCGACACCATGCTCAACAGCCTAGCGACTACGATTGAGGAATACATCGACCTTGACCCGATTTTGGCGCTATCGAATAAGCAGTGATCTGTAGAAGCCATCTGTAGAAACGTTCTGTGAATACGTCGTGGGATATTAATGCGTATTCGATGCAAATTTTTCAGGATCGGGGGGCGGTTGAATAAATCGGGTCGTTAACTATTTCATCTGGGTATCAATGTGGCGCTTGGCGTAGGAATCATGTTGCTTGCGGGCCTGCTGTCGGGCATTTTGGCAGGCTTTTTGGGGATTGGCGGCGGTACGTTACTGGTGCCAACGTTGGAGCAGCTTAATATCAGCGGGGTAGAGGCTACTGCGACCAGTAGTCTGGCTATTTTGGTAATTTCTAGCGTGGGCAGCTTTCAGAACTGGCGGATGGGCTACGTGCAGCCCAAACCGATCGTTCTGCTTGGTTTTCCTGCGGCGACGATTACGCTACTGGTGGTGCTGGTCGGTAACCAGATTCCGCCTCACTTGCGGCAGGGTGGCTTTGGCCTGCTGCTGCTGACGACGCTGTATTTGGTTTCGCTAAAGCGACAGGTGATCCGCAAGGCTCAGTTTCGAGAGCCGAGGATGGCCACGGGGCCTGCGATTGATCCGGTGATGGCGCGGGTGATTATTGGTACGCTGGCGGGTGCGATGGCGGGACTTTTTGGCGTGGGTGGTGGTGTAATACTGGTGCCAATGCAAATTTTGTTGCTTGGTGAGCAGATTAAGGCAGCGGTGCGGACGAGCCTGGGCGTGATTGTTATGACTTCGATTGCGGCCTGTATTGGCAATGCAATCTATCAGAACATCCACTGGGTTCCAGGACTGGTGCT
>JBCBDN010000130.1:0-10400 GCA_038529685.1 Cyanobacteria bacterium J06598_1
TTGGGCGCGGAGTAGTAGACAATATCGTTGTAGTCAATCGGCGGATACTTTACGTTTGGCCAGCTGGGTTCCTCCATCTTGAGCCAGCGGTGATATGCCTTGAGCCGGAAGTCGAGCATGAACTCAGGCTCTTCCTTTTTTGCTGAAATTGCCCGGATGACATCTTCACTCAGACCGCGTGGCAAGCTGTCAGATTCGATGTCTGTAACGAAGCCATACTTGTAGCGCTAGACAACGCAGAGATCAAGTACTCCACCGTTCAGAACTGGTTTGCAGGCGACGAAAATGGCAAAGGCGGTATCTACAACTTTGTGACTAAGCGCGGGCTATGTAAGGGCGTTAATTCCAAAATCTCTTGGACCCAGGTAGAAACCGGCTCCGCAATCACCTGGAAGTATCCTAGCTGCGTACTCGTAGGCGATAACTCCGTCGGTGAGTTCTACTCGGTGGCGCTAACTAATCATTACCAACAGGCTGACACGGGCACCAAGATGGTCCACGTGGGCAAAAATACGCGTAGCACAATTATCTCCAAAGGTATTTCGGCAGGTAAGTCAAAAAATAGCTATCGCGGCCTAGTGCAAGTCAACCCCAAAGCAGAAGGTGCTCGCAACTACTCACAGTGCGACTCCATGTTGCTTGGCGATACCTCAAACGCCAATACCTTTCCCTACATCCAAGTGCAAAATAGCACCGCGCAAGTAGAGCACGAAGCCTCCACCTCAAAAATTGGAGAAGACCAGCTGTTTTACTTTGCTCAGCGTGGCATTTCTCCTGAAGACGCTGTCTCGATGATCATCAGCGGATTCTGTCGCGATGTATTCAACGAGCTGCCGATGGAGTTTGCAGCTGAGGCCGATAAGCTTCTGAGCCTCAAATTAGAAAATTCTGTTGGCTAATCTTCGACGATTGCTCCGCTTAAATACCCATCTATTAAACAACCGCTTCATTACAAGATCTAGATCTCCCAAACCCCGTCAACTGCCCCGCCGAAATGATCAACGAAAACGCTAAAACGATTCTCTCTGTTCGCAACCTCCACGCCAGCGTTGAAGGGACCGAAATTCTCAAGGGCCTTAACTTTGAGGTCAAAGCAGGCGAGATTCACGCCATTATGGGTCTCAACGGTTCTGGCAAGAGCACATTCTCTAAAGTGCTAGCTGGCCATCCTGACTATGAGGTCACCGCTGGAGAAATCACTTTCAACGGACAAGATCTTTTGGAACTAGAGCCTCATGAGCGGGCAAATACAGGTGTGTTTTTAGCATTTCAGTATCCGCTGGAAATTCCGGGCGTTAGCAACCGTGACTTTTTGCGGGTGGCGTACAACGCTCATCGCAAGGCTAACGGAGAAGAAGAAATCGACGTTTTTGACTTTGATGACTTAGTTGAAGAGCGATCTGAAGTTGTCAAAATGGACGTTAGCTTTTTAGATCGCAGTGTCAACGAAGGCTTTTCGGGCGGTGAAAAGAAGCGCAACGAAATTCTGCAAATGGCCTTACTACAGCCCACGCTCTCTATTCTCGATGAGACAGATTCAGGGCTAGATATCGACGCACTCAAAACAGTCTCCGGCGGCGTAAATCAGCTGAGCACGCCAGACAATGCAACGGTGCTCATCACCCACTATCAGCGACTGCTGAACTACGTAGTGCCAGACTATGTGCACGTCATGTGCGGCGGTCACATTATTAAAACAGGTGGAAAAGAGCTGGCCTTGGAGCTTGAGTCTCGCGGCTACGACTGGATTGTTGCTGAGGAGGCAGTTGCATAAGTTATGACGAAATCAGTCAGCGCGACCAATGTTTCTGCCAGCAGCGTAAACCGGGCAACGTATCTTAAACACTTACTCACGCAGGCATCTGCTGCCGCCGATGAGTCAGGTCTGCCGCTCAAAGTACTCAGAGATCAAGCGATTAAGACTGTGAGTGATCGCACGTTTCCCTCAGGTCGCGACGAAGAGTGGCGATTCACCGATCTTTCCGACATGCTGGAGAAACCGTTTCAGCGAGCCCCAAAGAGTACTGACGCTAGTGCCACTACCGCAGCGCTCATAGCAGAAGCAACGACGCTCGCCACCCTAAATGGTCATATCTCATCGATCCCTGCAAAGTCTACTCAGACAGAGAGCACGCCTAACGTCATCGTTTCACCGCTCTCAGAGCTGATAAAAAGAGACGACTACGAGCAAAAGCTAGCGTCCACCATCACAAAACGACTCGCCCAAGTTAAGGGTTCAGAAGAAGTCTTTACAGCGCTAAACACAGCTGGATTTACAGATGTGATGGTGGTTTGGGTATCTGAAAATCAAGTGGTAGAACACCCTATCTGCTTAGAGCGAAAGGCAGAGGGTGAGGCGGTTACGCACCTGCGCACGCTTGTTATTGCGCAAAGCCATAGCAAGCTGACCTTGATCGAGTCTTTTACAGGTACAGCGGGAAGCGATCGCTGCAACACCAGCGTTACCGAGTTTTGGCTGGCCGAAGGCGCGCAGGTGAACCACATCCGCTTGCAAGATGAAAGCAGCCAAACTTTTCATATTGGCAAAACTGCTGTAGACCAAGCTGCCAATAGCCGATATCAGTGCACAGCTATCGATCTGGGCGCAAAGCTGTCGCGTCATCACCTAGAGGTCTATCAAGCGGGCCCTCAAACCGACACACGTATGTATGGGCTCAGTGCGCTGCGCGACCGGCAGCTAGCTGACACCCACAGCTTGCTTACCCTCACCCATCCCCACAGCAGCGCCACTCAAGTTCAAAAAAACATTGTTGATGACCGAGCCCACGCTGTTTTCAACGGCAGAGTCTTTGTGGATAAAACCGCCCAGCTAACTAACGCCGCTCAGCTCAATCGCAATCTCATGCTTTCTAGTAAAGCGCGAATCGACACCAAGCCGGAGCTAGACATCGTGGCCGACAACGTGAAGTGCGCCCACGGTGCTACCGTCAGCCAGCTCCAGGCCGATGAAGTCTTTTACTTACAGAGCCGAGGCATCTCTTCTGAGCAAGCACAGCGACTTTTACTATACGGCTTTGCCATGGAAATCGTTGAAAAAATCTCTATTGAATCACTCCGCCAGTCTCTGAGCGATCGCCTCACCGAGTGGGCTAACTAACCGCCAACTAACCTCCCCACCCTCCTCACCGCCAACATGACAGCTACCATCGCCACCCAAACGCTTCTAGCCCACGAAGTCCGCGCCGACTTCCCGATTCTGGCGCAGCAGGTCAACGGCAAGCCACTGGTCTACCTTGACAATGCCGCGACCTCCCAGAAACCGCAGGCCGTGTTGGATGCGATGCTGCACTACTACCAGGCAGACAACGCCAACGTGCACCGAGGCGTCCATACCCTCAGCGGCCGAGCAACCGAAGCCTACGAAGGCGCCCGCGACAAGGTTGCAGCTTTTATTAACGCCGCCTCCAGGGATGAAATCGTCTTCACCCGTAACGCCAGTGAAGCCATTAACTTAGTGGCCTACGCTTGGGGTCTAAGCAATCTCAACCCAGGAGATGAAGTAGTACTCACCGTGATGGAGCATCACAGTAATCTTGTTCCTTGGCAGCTGATTGCTCAGCGGACAGGCGCTGTACTCAAGCACGTACCGCTGACGGATACGCAAGAATTTGATGTGGAAGCGTTCAAGCAGCTCGTCACCAACAAAACTAAGCTAATCGCGGTTAATCATGTCTCTAATACGCTGGGCTGCATTAATCCTGTTGATGAGATTGTCAGCACTGCGAAAAAGTACGGTGCGCGCGTCCTCATTGACGCCTGCCAAAGCGTGCCACATATGCCAATAGACGTTCAGGCTCTCGGCTGTGATTGGCTAGTCGCGAGTGGTCACAAAATGTGCGGCCCCACAGGCGCAGGATTTTTGTATGGCACCCTCGAAGTACTTCAGTCGATGCCGCCTTTCTTAGGCGGCGGCGAGATGATTCAAGATGTTTCGCTCGATAGTGCTACCTACGCCGAACTGCCGCACAAGTTTGAGGCGGGAACCCCAGCGATTGCTGAAGCCGTTGTCTTAGGCGCAGCGGTAGACTATCTTAACCAGGTTGGAATGGACCGCATTGCTGAATATGAACATACGCTGACAGCCTACCTGTATGAGCAAATTAGCCAGGTAGATAAGATCACGCTGTATGGGCCCAAGCCAAAAGCAGATGGCTCAGGTAGAGCTGCGATCGCCACCTTCACCGTAGACGGTCTCCACGCCCAAGACCTTTCTACCTTCCTCGATCAGTCTGGCATTGCTATCCGCTCAGGGCATCACTGCACTCAGCCGCTGCATCACCTTCTAGGTGCAAACTCTACGGCCAGAGCTAGCCTCTACTTTTACAATACACCCGCAGAAATCGACAGCTTTATCGCCGCCCTCAAAGAAACGATCGATTTCTTTGGCAACATCTTTGAGTAGCACATTGATCAAGCCAGTTAATATCGAGCAAGTTAATATCAAGCAAGTTCACAATAGAGCTCGCTAAATAGTTCTGCTGAAACAGTTTTAATCAGCAGACAAAAGCGTCTGTATTACAACAAAAACGATAGTTTCGTCTGAACCGAAGGCATTCTATAGACACGAAACGGCTTTGCGACTGCATCAGCTGTTTTGCTGCCCTGTCTCTGCGATGCTTTGTGTCTAGCTCTGAACTCAAATCGACTAAGAAGTTAGCACTCATAGTGCACAACTCACCATTGGCCATGATCGAATGGACCAGTGATTTGGTTATTGTGGGCTGGAACGCCGCCGCCGCTGAACTATTTAGTTTTTTTGAAGAAGAGGCCTTAGGCGAACGTATCGATCAACTGCTAGCTCAGCGGCAGATTGCGGACTTAAGCTTAGAGAGCTGGACGAATTGCGATCGCGCTGGGAGTCTCAGAGAGCACGCTGGCATCAACGGCAAAAAGCTATGTCGCTGGTTCAACACGCCCTTCATGCATAAAGGGAAGCGCATTAGCACACTCTCTACCATTATCGAGATCACTCAGCCAACAGCACTGTCAAACGAAGAGCTACGCTCTCAGCTCCAGTCGCGCACACAGGTACTCAGACACACCACCGCTCGCCTACAGTCGGCTATGAGCGATCGCGCTCAAACTCACGCCGCCTTGAATGAAACCGAAAGCCGTTTTCAAAGCCTAGCAGCCAACATGCCCGGCGTCCTGTATCAGTTTTGCCTCAGCGCTGATGGACGCTGCAGCATTCCTTACATCAGCGCAGCCTGCAACGAAGTCTATGGGCTTAGTGCCAGCACCATCCGAAACGACCCAAATGCACTCTTTAGCCTGATCCACCCCGATGATCGCTTGAGCCTAGAAGTCTCTATGCGAATCTCTGCCGAAAAGCTCACCCCCTGGAACTCAGAGCACCAAATAACCACGCCCGATGGTCAAATTCGGTGGGTGCAAATGGCCTCCAAACCTCAGCCCTCTCCAGAAGGCAGCACCCTTTGGTCTGGCGTTGTTATCAACATCACCGAGCGTAAACACATCGAAGCGAGCCTGCAAACATCAGAAACCCGGCTGCGTGCGCAAACTCAGCAGCTCAAAGCCACACTCAAGAAACTAAAACACGCCCAAGTCAAATTAGTCCAGAGTGAAAAAATGTCTTCCTTGGGCCAGCTAGTCGCCGGTATTGCCCATGAAATCAACAATCCTGTTGGCTTCATTCACGGCAACATCAGCCATATCAAAGACTACATTCACGACATGCTCCAACTAATTCGGCTGTATCAAGCCCATTACCCTACCCCTAACTCAACGATTCAAACCCTCACCAATGAGCTAGATCTCGACTACGTCATCAGCGATCTTCCAAAGCTGCTCGACTCCGTACAGCTAGGCACCGAACGTATTCGCAAAATCGTTCTTTCACTGCGCAACTTCTCCCGCCTTGATGAGTCTGGCCTCAAACGCATTGATGTCCACGAAGGGCTAGAGAACACCCTAATGTTGCTGAGCAGTAGGCTCAATGCCACCATTGTTCGGCCTGATATTAAGATCATCAAAGCTTACGAGCGGCTGCCAGCAGTGGACTGCTATGGCAATCAGCTAAATCAAGTTTTTATGAACATTCTGGCCAACGCCATTGACGCCATTGATGCTGTCGCTGAACAGAAATATTCTGCTGACCGAGAAGTCAATCACGCCGTGAACGCCTCAGCAGCCCCCCTTCAAATTGTGCTGCAAACCTTTCAAAAAGATGAACACATCGTCATTCAAATCAGTAATAACGGTCCAGCTATTCCAAGTGCTATCAGTAGCCGTATGTTTGATCCTTTTTTCACCACTAAAGAAGTCGGGAAAGGAACTGGAATGGGTCTAGCTATTAGCTATCAAACCATTGTAGATTTGCACAAGGGAACCTTAGAATACACTCAAACAGCAGAAGGTCACCCCGCTTTTCTAATAGAAATTCCAGTTAATCAAACGCTTTAAATTCAGCACTTCTTCTTAAGTAGATAGATTGAATAAGCACACGATAAAAGGGGACTTATCACGATTTTTGAGATGCCTTTCGACTTACCAAAAGTGCACGTTATAACGAACGAATCAACTATCGAGACGGCCAAGGCTATGGAGTTGAACGTTTAAGACATCCGGAGGGAATCCTAACGGTATGGAAATTAGCACTGGGCACGGTTGCTTTTAAGTAAAAAGAATGTCAATTGTCTCAGAGCAATCTGTTGTACCGCAGGGGCCTCAACCCCCCGAGCGTGCACCCTCCCAACCTCCGGCACAGCTCGGAAAAACAGCCTTGCCAACTCAGCCAGCTTCAGAACTTATCGTCCAAGATGCATCGGAAAGGCCCGCCGCCAGTCCGGCATCTAAGCTCGAGTGTGCATCCCTTATAGGCAGTGACACATCAGGCTCGGTGACAGACGTAGAACAACAACAACTACGACTACAGCAGCTATCTCGGCATGAAGCCTTGCACAGTGGAGAGCTCAATGACGCAACAGCTGTCATCACGCAATTCACTGTCGAGATTTTGAACATAGACCGCGCCAGTCTATGGTTCCATAACACAGATGATTTTCTAGAACTCTCAAACAGCTACAGTACAGAGGCAGCAGCTCATCAAAGCGAATTGAAATGTGGATTAAGGATTACGACCGCCGAGCATCACGCCTACTTAGAGCCGCTTGCAGAGCGAAATAGCCTGCTCGTTGAGCAAAACCTTCAAACGGAACCTCTCATTCAGAGTTTGGGACAGGCAAAGCTACTGCTGAGCGGAGCATTTTTGGACGTACCCATTTATGCACAGGGAAAGCTTGTGGGCGTTTTGTGGTGCGAATGCGAGCAGGCTCATCGCTGGACGGCTTTAGAGCAAGCCAGCGCCCTTTCTATCGGGCTACTCACAACCGCAGCTTTCGAGGCCCAACAACGCCGCTCGCAGGATCATACGCTCACTCAGCAGCGACAACAGCTAAGGCGGGAAACTATTGAACGAGAGCAGGCAGAGATCGCCTGGCAGGAAAGCCAGCGGTTTATTCAAGGCATTATCGACGCCAGTACCAATATTTTGTATGTCGACAGCTTTGCAGATGGCAGCAACTTTTATATCAATCGCTGGATCCAAAACGTTCTGGGCTACACACCAACCGATCTTCAAAAGCTTGGCCCGCATTACCTGGAAAAACTGGTTCACGCTGACGAAAAACCACATATGGCCGAAGAGCGCCGCAAACTGGCGGCTATCAATGACGGAGAGGTCGTCGAAAATGAATATCGATTTCGTCATCGTCAGGGCAACTGGCGCTGGCTGCTGTGTAGAGAAACTGTTTTCCAACGTGACGATGACGGTCAGCCTACTCAGATCTTTGGCACGGCCACCGATATTACGAAACACAAGCACGCTGAAGTTGCGCTCAAAGAATTTAATGCAGAATTAGAGCGTCTCGCCCGGATGGACGGACTCACACAGGTCGCTAACCGTCGCTCTTTTGACGAGTATTTGGCCCAAGAATGGGAAAATTTGGGCTCTGGCCGCTCTGCCCTATCGCTGATTTTGTGCGACATTGACTACTTTAAAAGCTTCAATGACACCTATGGCCACCAGGCTGGAGATGTGTGCCTACGCAGAGTGGCAAAAGCGATTGAAAAAGCCGTGAAGCGCAGCACAGACTTGGTAGCGCGCTATGGCGGTGAAGAATTCGCTATTATTTTACCGAATACGAACCATGTCGGCGTCAAACGAGTGGCAGAAGAAATTCAGAAAGCCATCAAAAAGCTGTCAATTTTGCACAGCTGCTCTGAAGTGAGTGACTACATCACACTGAGCCTTGGACTTTCTTCAATTGTGTCTACCGAAAACGCTCACCCCGATATGCTAGTGGCATCTGCCGATCAAGGTCTCTATCAAGCAAAGTACAGCGGTCGAGATCGCTACTGTGAGGGGCAAATAGACCACCCATAAGGAAAGCCTCATCAAACACGCCTGATGAAAACCAACGCCGTTCGCATTTTGGACACGCTGGAGATTTCGTACAAACTCCTTACCTACGACGTTGATCCTAGCAATTTAGTCGCTACGGTTACGGCTGAAAAGCTGGGGCTCCCTGCGGATCAAGTGTTCAAAACACTGGTGGTGAAGGGCGATCGGCAAGGCATTGCACTGGCGGTTCTGCCAGCTAGCTTTCAGCTTAGTCTCAAATCGCTGGCGAAGCTGAGCGGTAATCGTAGAGTAGAAACCGTTCCGCTGAAGCGCGTGCAGCCTTTGACTGGCTACATTCGCGGTGGGGTTACGGCGATCGCCTGTAAAAAGCCTTATCCTGTTTTCTTAGATGAATGGGCCGAAATGTATGAACACATCGCCGTTTCCGCAGGGAAGCGCGGACAAATGATTTACCTCAGTCCGTCAGATTATATTCGGGCCACTCAGGCTGTCGTAGGTGCGATCGCCAAGACTAACGAGTAATCACCGCACACTATCGCTGCACTAAAAACATATAGCCGCGTCCTCGGATCGTCACAATAAACTTCGGATCGCTCGCCGGGTCATCCAGCTTAATCCGCAGACGTGAAATATGCACATCTACCGTTTTAGTGTCTACCGCGCTGCTTGCATCGTATCCCCACAGCATCTGCAAAATATCACCTCGAGAATATATATGACCGGGTTTGCTCGCTAGCAGCGACAGCAAGCGAAATTCAATCTCGGTCAGTCGCAAATGATGGCTGCCAATATACGCTCGGCGTGAATTGGGATCAATTGTCATCCGTCCCACCTTCAAAAGCGGGTAGGCCTGCGCGTGGGTATGCGCCGCTCGCTTTACAGAGCTCTTGGGTATCCGCCTCAAAATAGAGCGAATTCGAGCAATCAGCTCCTTTGTCGAGAACGGCTTGACAATGTAGTCGTTAGCGCCCATTTCTAGTCCGGTAACTCGGTCAGAAGAGCTTCCCAACACAGTCGCCATGATAATTGGCACATCTGAAACCGCTCTAAGGGCTTGGCACACCTGAAAGCCATCTACTCTGGGCATCAAAACGTCTAAAACCACCAAGTCAATGGTCTCAGCCGCTGCGTGGAAGCTGTCTAAAGCCTCTTGTCCATCAGCGACGGCAAGTACCTGATAGCCCACACTTCTGAGGCTAGTAGCAAGCGCTGTTCGAGTTCGGTGATCGTCTTCAGCAATAAGAATGGTGTAACTCGAAGTACTCACTATAAGAAGAATTTGTAAAATTTGGATTTGAAAAGAGAGATTGAAAAATTGGGAACAGCAAGCGGTGGCCGTCACCACAGGAGTCAGCAGCAACCCACGAGCTATGGCCCGCAAGGGTATTTGCACCGACTAGTCGAGAATAGACTTACTGCCTATACGGCCAGTGCTTAGAGCTATTAATGGAAGAGCGTCTACACAGCAAAACCTCCGCAAAGTGCAACACACTCCGCTGTCTGACTCAAAGGCTGCTTTTTCTGGCTCAAGATAGCAGTTCGCTATTTCGAGAACACGCTACTGGTCACAATCGATTACAAGTTCCTATAGCCCATATAAATCTATAAGCGTGCATTAAAACAAGCACCTTCTTAGAATTACCGTCTCTGCCACTGGGGTTCATGAATTGTTACATCGCAATAGAGGCAGGCATTTCGGACAAAATGAGTAGAGCGCTCGAAATGCTTAACAATTAGATACAAACTTAACAGAATATTTCGGATTCTCGATTTTAGCCTTGCTCTCTGCATACATTAAGTGAGCCCTGGTCAATTTTGTGTAAGCCAGCTTGCATGAAATTAATCACATAATTATCAGCTTCAAAGCTGTAGTCGTTCTATCGCCAGTGAGGTTCGTTTTATCAGCGACTTACTCAGCGAGAAATTTTCCTTACTCTAGGTCACTGCATTTTTCTCTTTTTGTCACAGGTGACTGCAAAAAGGAACTTGCAATCAC
>JBCBDN010000131.1:0-9970 GCA_038529685.1 Cyanobacteria bacterium J06598_1
GCCTTCTGATAGATTTCACTACATCAGCAGGCGTGATGAATTGTTACGAGGGGTCTGATACCACGTAGATATATTCTCAATCTTTCCGGAAACGCTACAGCTCTGACGTGCAGACGATTAGCGATACTTTGATGAGGTGATCCCCGGTCTGTTGAATGGTGGCAGCTGATATTTCTCCAGGTCTCTCTAAAGAGAATATAAATACTTTGAGAGAGCGTCGATTGTCTTGCCATATTTATGTAGTAAATCCAAAAACACTAGCGTTGTACAGGTCAGCTGACTTCTTCAAAATATGGGTAGATTGAAAAACTGTCCTGATTGTTGGCTGGAGTAGGGGTGTCTTTGCTGTCGGAGATTCTGGTTGCTGACCTTATGCCGTAGTCGGAATTTGTTGTTCCTTTTCAGGACGACGTGTTTCTTTTGTGTTGTTGTTAGGCGCCGGTTTGCGATCGCGCATTTCCAAAAACACCAGCAATGCATTCACATCCGCCGGGTTCACGCCGCCAATCCTGGTCGCCTGCCCTACCGTCAATGGCTTTATTTCATTCAGCTTTTCTCTCGACTCCATCGAAAGCGTTTCCACCGTCATGTAGTCTAAGTCCTGCGGCAGGGATCGATTCTTTTGTCGTGCTACCAAATCAATCTGCTTTTGCTGCCGGTGAATATAGCCTGAGTACTTGATGTCGATTTCAGCGCCTTCCTGCTCAGAGCGAGTGAGCTCAAGATTGCCTAACCCGTAGCTTTTCAGGTGTTCATAGTGAAACTTAGGCCGCCGGATCAAATCTGCTAAGGTCACCGAGCCTTTAATACGCTGTTCTGTATCGGCATAGATCTTCTGACCAATGTCGCTATTCTCTTTCACCCTAGATTTCTCTAGGCGCGTTTTTTCTGCCGCAATGTTCGCCTGCTTTTCCACAAACAAATTCCAGCGCCGGTCGTCAATCAGGCCAATCTCTCGGCCTATCGGAGTCAACCGCTGATCGGCATTATCTGATCGCAGGATCAGCCGATACTCTGACCGGGATGTAAGCACGCGGTACGGCTCACGTAGATCTTTGGTGCAAAGGTCATCAATTAAGGTGCCGAGGTAGCTGCCTTCCCGGGGAAATACCACCATCTCCTTGCCCTTGACCAAATGAGCAGCGTTGATCCCCGCGACGAGTCCTTGGCCTGCGGCTTCTTCGTATCCAGTTGTGCCGTTGATTTGCCCAGCGCAAAAGAGCCCTTCAACCTTTTTGGTCATCAGGGTGGGGAAGCACTGGGTGGCCGGGATGAAGTCGTAATCGACGGCGTAGGCTGGGCGGAGCATTGAGCAGTGTTCGAGTCCGGGGAGCGATCGCAGCATTTCTATTTGCAGCGTCTCAGGCAGTCCGGTCGAGAAACCTTGAATGTATAGCTCTGGGTAGTCTCGGCCTTCTGGCTCAATGAATATCTGGTGGCTTTCTTTTTCTGCAAAGCGAACAATTTTATCTTCAATACAGGGGCAGTATCGCGGCCCTTTAGACTCTACCCAGCCACCGTACACGGGCGAGAGGTGCAAATTATCTCGTACGAGCTTGTGCGTCGCAGCGGTGGTGCGGGTCATGTGGCAAGGAATTTGCTCACGCTCTTGCCACACTTCTGGATCAAAACTGAACCAGCGAACGTCGGGATCACCCGGCTGCTCATCGAATTGGCTGTAGTCCACAGAGCGTTTGTCTACGCGGGCTGGGGTGCCGGTTTTGAGTCGGCTAGTTTCAAAGCCTAGGCGATGCAGCGTTTCGGTCATGCCGATGGCGGCAGGTTCGCCCGCGCGACCCGCAGAGAGAGATTTTTTGCCCACCCAGATGGTGCCGTTAAGGAAGGTCCCTGCTGTCAGAATGACGGCTGTAGCGCCAAACGCCATGCCGAAATGGGTTTCTAGGCCAATAATTTCTTTGTTTTTGCCCAATACGAGGTCTGTGGCCATACCCTCTCGTAGAGTCAAGTTCTCCTGATTTTCAACGACGGCTTTCATCACCGCAGCGTATTCACGCTTGTCAGTTTGCGCGCGCAGGGCCCATACGGCAGGCCCTCTGGAGCTGTTGAGAATGCGCTTTTGTAGGTAGGTTCGGTCGGCAATTTTACCGATTTCACCGCCGAGGGCGTCTACTTCATGGGCGAGCTGAGATTTTGCAGGGCCACCCACCGCTGGATTGCAGGGCTGCCAAGCAATTCGGTCCAAATTCATCGTGAGCAGCAGCGTTTTGCAGCCGAGCCGAGCGGCGGCCAAGGCCGATTCACAGCCCGCATGGCCTGCGCCCACTACGATGACATCAAATTCGTCTGAAAAGGAGACGCTCATATTGCTCTGCGGTTTGTCTGTAGAAAGGGTGTCGGTGAAGCGGATAGCTGTGGAGACTTGTCTGCGGGCGATTGACTGTTTCTTATTCTAACGATTGATGGTTAGCGCGTAGGCGTACTTTCTACCCTGTAGATACGTGAGGGTATGCACGTGGGCTGAAGCCAGTACTTACGCAAGTCTGGTAGCGTTCTAACTATAAATTAAATTTTCTTTAACAAAATTGGAGTGCCGTTATGGACATTGGCCAGCTCATTGCGCGCGACAAAGAAACCATTATTCAGATTTGGGTTAAGCAGGTACGGACCGACAGCACGATAGAGCGCGATCGCAACCTTACCTACACCGCTGTTTTAGACAGTCTACCTATGCTGATGGACGGCATAGCGCACCTGCTTTCCCGTCCAGTCAGCGAAGATGTACGAACAATCTTGCGCAGCGGCGTAAGCCACGGTGAACTGAGGGCCCAACAGGGCTACGACGCTAAAGAAATTGTGCGGGAATATGCCATCTTGCGCGATGTTATTTTTGACACCGTTGAGCCTCAATTGCTTCAGAGCGAGCCAACGATGCTGCTCAGAGTCGTAAGGCTGATCAACGGCGCGGTAGATCAGGTCGTGTCTTCTTGTTTGAAGCGATATACCGAAGAGCGCCTAAAAGAAGTGAACCTGCTGTACGACGAAATGGTCGCTAGCAACCAGGAACTCGATCGCCTCGTTCGCAACGAGCAAACTAATTTGGCCCATCTGGCCCATGAGTTGAAGAGCCCGTTGAGCTGCATTATTGGCTACTCAGATTTGTACTTACGCCAGCAGGCCACAGGCAATAGCGATCCGAAGCTGAGCTTTATTGAGCGTGTGCTCTCTAGCGGCCGGCAGCTGCTAGCCATGATCAATGAGACGCTAGAGATTTCTTCTTATAAAGCGGGCCAAGTAGCGGTCAACTTAGATGAAGTGGACGTGTGCGCTGTGGTTGAAGAGGTGGCGACGGTGATGGATACGTTGGCCCAGCAGAAGAATTTGGCTGTGATTTTGAGCTGTCCGGCTGCGACTCAGAAGGTATGGACTGACCGCAACCGCTTACGTCAGGTGGTGACTAATTTGCTGAGCAATGCGGTGCGCTATACCGAAACAGGTAATGTGCGAGTGAGTGTGAAAGCGCAGGATGAGCGGATTGAAATTGCGATCGCAGACACTGGTTTTGGCATTGCCGATGAAGAGCAAAAGCGAATTTTCGAGCCCTTTTACCAAGGCGAAGCCGGACAGCAGCAGCCCAGCAGTACGGGATTGGGTTTGGCGATTGCCTACCAAATGGTAAAACTGCTTCAAGGCACCATTCACCTTACCTCCACACCAGCCGTCGGTTCTACGTTCACCATTAGCCTCCCGCTGCGATATCAAACTGAGAAAAGCCAAACTGAGGAAGGCCAAACCGAGGAGAATGTTTCGCCTGCTCAACCAAAACAGCTCCAACTAGTAGAGTCCGTATCCCAATGACAACCCCCCAGCTGATTGCATTCGACTTCGATGGCGTCATTTGCGATGGATTGATCGAATACTTTCAGACCGCATGGAAAGCCTACTGTCAGCTATTTAATCCACCTAGCAACCAGCCTCCCATTGGACTGGCTGAGCGATTCTACCCATTACGCCCCGTAATCGAGACGGGTTGGGAAATGCCCGTGCTAGTAGAAGCCTTAGTGAAAGGAGCCACAGACGATCAGGTAATCGCTGAATGGCCTGAGATGGCGCTGCCTTATCTGGAGACGGCTAACCTCACCAAAACGCAGTCTGTGCAAAGGCTCGATGGTGTGCGCGATCATTGGATTCAGCAAGATTTGTCAGACTGGCTGGCGCTGCATCGGTTCTATCCCGGCATGATTGAGCGATTAGGCGAGCTGCTAGCGGGTGAGATTCCTATCTATATTGTGAGCACCAAGGAGGGGCGTTTTATCAAGGCGCTGTTGGGTCAAAGTGGGCTAGATTTCCCGACCGACAGAATTTTTGGCAAGGAAGTGAAGCGGCCCAAGTACGAAACGCTCAGACTGCTGAAGCAAAAGCATGGCGTAGAAAGCATTTGGTTTATCGAAGATCGGTTACCTGCCCTCAAGGCGGTGGCCGAGCAGCCAGATTTGAGTGAGATACAACTCTTCTTAGCTGACTGGGGCTACAACCTGGAGCCAGACCGTGAGACTGCAAGACAATCTAGCCGAATTCATTTACTATCGTTGGAGAAAGTAGTACAAAAGTTCGATAGCTGGATGTAGTGCCCCATGCTGGACCTGACCAAGCTCGCCCGACAAATGCAGGGTATTAGCGACCATCTGACTCAGGAAGCAGATGCAGCCCGTAGGCGAGTGGAGATTGCTCGTAAGCTGATGGTGCAGGCATTGGGCGTGCAGGCCGAGCTGGTAGATCGGTTGGATGAGTATCGCGATCGCATTCTTTTCGCTGCCGCCGAACCCATCGAACCCCTCAACACCCAGGTCGCCCTTGCCACAGCGCCAGAAGCGCACACCGTCATCTCCTCCGACGGCTCACAGATCTCGCCCAGCCATCACGAAATTGCCTACTGCTACCTACTCAATATCAGTCGTATCATCATCCACTACGGCCAGAGCCGCTACCCCCTGCTCGACAGCATTCCAGAAGTCATCTACCGCCCAGAAGACCTTTACGCATCTCGGAAATGGGGCATCCGCACAGAAGAATGGATGAGCTACCGGCGTACCGCCGCCGAAGCCATCATGCTAGGCGACTTGGCTGCCGCTACGCTTAGTCAACCCTCACGCCAGAGCCATAAAGGTAAAAAAACAATAGATCTCAGCACGATCCCTACACTGGCGCTTACTGATGGCTCCTTGATCTATTGGTTCCTAGAACAAATCCCTGCTGCCGCCCGAGACGAAATTCTGATACCCGTTCTAGACTCTTGGGATCAGCTGCGCCAGGCTGGCATTCCGGTAATGGGCTACATCAGCGCCTCTCGCAGCGGCGAAGCTCTAAACTTTTTGCGCTTACAAGCCTGTCCGTACGAAGCGCCAGACTGCCGCACCCACTGCGGCGACCAGCGTAGCCAAATGCCCTGTCAAACCTTTTCTCCCTTGCGCGATGTCACCTTGTGGTCTGGTGCTCTTTCCCCTGGTGAGCGGGGTCCGCTGTGGAAAAGCTCTGCCGATATCTTGAGCTGCTATGGCGAGCACACCGTGTATTTTTGCTACGTGAATGTGGGCGTAGAAGTGGCGCGGGTAGAGTTTCCGCAGTGGGTAGTGGAAGATAGTGAGCTGTTGGATTCTGCTCTGAGCTTAGTGCTGGCCCAGGTGCAGAAAGGATTTGGCTACCCGGTAGCGCTAGCAGAAGCGCATAATCAGGCGGTGGTGAAAGGGGGGGATCGCACTCGATTTTTCACCCTGCTAGAGCAGCAAATGATCCGCGCGGGCCTCAAAAACGTCGGGACCTCGTTTAAGGAAGCCCGCAAACGCGGCAGCATCGCCTAACTAAGGGGTTCGGCTCCGCTCACCCTTCGGTTTTGGGCTGTGTTGAATATTTGTGTGGTGCTGACGCTAGTCAATCACGGTCGATAAACCGCGTTGCTTTATGGCCTGCTGAATGTGGCTGAGCTTAATAGTTTTGGCATTTTTGTTCTGCGCGATCGCCACGGCACTCTCGGCCAGCTGTTGAATTTCACCGCCACTCACTTTTAGCTGCGCTGCCAGCTCAATCCAATCAATCTTAGAACTACAGGTAATTCCGGAAAACGCCTGCCGCCACAGCATCTTTCGGGCGACCTTGTAGGGCATCGGCAGCGTGATAGTGTTTTCTATTTGCTGTCGCCACCGCGCTTGAACGGTGTGCAAGTAGCGGGTGCTCAATAGCGTGATGCCTGCTTCGGTTTGGCGAGCATGTAGCCACTGCTGGAGCTGTGCTTTGGAAGGGCGGTTGGCTTGCTCCCCGTTGTCGCGATTTCGTCCAAACCAAACGGCTGCCGACTTAACTAGCAGTACCGGGTAGCGAGCCGAGTCCAGTGAAGCGAGTACGTCGAGCCAGTGTTCAGAATAGACTTGAGCCAGGTCAAGTTCGCTCAAAGACTGACGTAGGGAGGTGGCGATCGCACCTGCTGCCATCGTTTTCCCCGTTCCCGTTTCGCCAACCAGTATTGCCAGGTGCCCAACGTTGGAATGGCTCACAAAGCTAGCTGAGGTCTGCTGACTGAGGGTTTGAAGTTGTCGAAGCGTGGGCGTTGGTAGGATCAGCTGATCCCACGAAACCTCGGGCTGACGAATTTTGACGGCGCGGGTTGCTGGGGTGGGTGCTGGGAGCGCCAGCAAAGGTTCTGGCGTGGCTAGCTGCTCAAACAAAAACTGCTGATCAGGCTGCTCTGAGAGGAGATAATTTACCCACGCTTCGCTCATTTGCAAGTAACTTGTCAGCCGTGTACCTGGACGCAAAGCTACGTAGCGTAGAATTTTTTTCTCGACGAGAGAATCGGGTCCTGTGAGCTTGGCGCGAGCCCGTCGCCTTTCTAAGTCGTTACGGCAGAGCAGACGCAGCGCTAAGTCCACCATCGGCAGGTCGCTGTTGCCCTTTTCTTCACCGGTTTGGAGATAGTGATACAGCCGGCCATAGCGGCGATTGACCTCAGGGGCCAGCACTAGCAGCAGCAAGTTTTTTTCAAACAGAGACAGATTCAAGTAGTGCCGCAAAGAGGGAAGCGCCAACACGATATTGTCTTCAGCGCTGACTTTGATGCGTGCTTCGAGCTGGCTTTGGTAGCCGACGGGCGCCTTTTTACAGGCCGGTACTGTCTCGGTATCGGCAGAGGAGGTCGTTTTTTGGGTTTCTGTTGCAGCGGGTTGAGGAACGCGGCAGTCGTCGTAGTTGGGATTAGGGACTGAAATGACGCCTTTCCACCAGTGATTGCTGAGCCGGTCTGCTGGGGTGTTTGCGACTTTGTTGACGGCTTGAGTGTCTTTACGCTGACGTGCGATCGCCAGCATAAGCAAGCGATCAAGCCAAGCCAGTTCCGTTTTCAGGTAGGCCCAGTTATCTGCAAAAGGCACTAAATCAACGCCCATCCGTTACGTATCCTCTGAAATAGCTTGCTCTTCTGTGATGGGATCGCCTGCTGAAGCAGCTGGAGCCATGCGCCGAAGAAACTCTAAAGGCAGCCCGTCTGTATCTGCCAAAAAAGCGACCTCATAAATATCATCGCCAATTTGCTGCTGTTCAGGCTTCAGTAAAACCTTGAGAGTGCCGCCAATCGCTTCTACTTGATTCTGTAGGTTAGCGATCCAATCAGGCAAGCTTTGAGTGCTTTTGGCCAAATGCTCGGTCAAATCGAATGAAAGGTGATAGTACCCAGTGTAATGTTCGTCTACAAAGGCATCTAGTGCAGGGCGAGGTTCCGGTACCTGCATCAGCTCTATGCGTCCACCTAGCCCTGTCATCCAGCAGGCCAGGGTAATGCCTGCGGTAAAGCGCGTTTCCATCTCGAAGCCTAGACGTTCGTAAAAGGCGATCGCCTGATGGATATCAGCGGTTTTTATAGATGCGTGGTGCATAGTGATTAGCCGTCACTTTTCGGCAGTGACTTTTCGGCAGTGACTTTCAGCCAAGCTGAAAAGGCGTTACTCAAATATTTTCAGATATCGGTACTGAGTCGGGACACCCCGTTCTTTTTCCAGCGAAAAATTTACCACTTCCCACTGTGGCTCTACCGTCGGTGCAACGCTAAAAGCAACCGGCAGGCCGTAGAGCTTGGGCACCTTTTCTTTGTGGGTGCTTTGCCAAGGTGCACCGTGCTCTAGGTAGGGCGTCATCAGCTGCTGATAGCGCTCAGCGATAATCACCTTAGTTGCCCGATACCCCTCTGTATACAGGCGATCGAGTTCTTCATGAATCTCAAATCGAATGCCATCGGGATGCGTGTGTTGCCGGTACCACTGCTCTTCCCACAGGCGCCAGTGACGCCCCGACTGAACATGCACTAGCTCTTGCGTATCAGGATCGGCTTCAAATGCACCGTGACGTGAGCACAAATAGCTGTCTGTCAGCAGCAGTGCTGGAATGGTTTGACGACAATGAGGGCACTGGATTTCATGGCCATATATGGGATATTGAGAGTCGGATCCAATCATCAAGAGTCCCTGTCACCTGTACTACCCACAAAACGGTCTCGACTGTTTTGCTATTTAGCGCTCTATAGGAATGGACTCATTATAGCTATCGAGGTGTTCCCATGAATTCCATTTGGCCCGCGCCAGACCTTTCAAAAGCTGCTTTTGTCGCAGACAATGCCACCGTGATAGGCAAAGTGGAAATTGGTGAGGGGGCGAGCATTTGGTATGGCGCGGTAGTGCGCGGGGATGTCGATATCATTCGCATTGGCGCTAGCAGCAATGTGCAAGACGGGGCGGTGCTGCACGGTGACCCTAATTTGCCAACGGTGTTAGAAGACTTTGTGACGGTGGGCCACCGCGCGGTGATTCATAGCGCTCATATTGAAAGAGGCTGCCTGATTGGGATTGGGGCGATTATTCTCAATGGGGTGAGAGTGGGCGCTGGCAGTATGGTGGGGGCAGGTGCGGTGGTGAATCGAGATGTGCCGCCGCGATCGCTGGTCGTCGGCGTCCCTGGCAAAATCTTTCGCCCGATGTCTTCAGAAGAAGCCGAAGACCTGATCGAACACGCTAGAAAATATCAGCAGCTAGCGCTTGTTCATGCAGGCAAAGGCACGGATCTGGGCTTTGTGTGACCACGCTATATTTTTTTCACGCTCTGATGCCATGTACTTCATTTCTCTTAAATGCCGGCTAAATTTTTCACGCTCAGCTCGTCTCTTCAGTCTCAGCTAGAAAGTATCTTAGAAGCCACATGGCAAACCTTTCCACAGCTGGCGCAAAACCAGCTAGCCGTGACGTGGATTGCTTACGAACCCCCATATAGAGTCAACACAGGCGGCGGCTTAAGTGCCGAAGAGTTTTGGACTTATCAGCCGCAGGGTGCGAGCTATCGAGGGGTCGAGCTAATAGAACCTGGAACGATTGCTCATCTGTTTTATCTCGTTGCGCTCAATGTGTGGCTAGAGCAGGGCATGGCTCAGCCGTCGGCAGAAATTGATAGAGCAATGGCTGACATGATGGCCCAGACGAATCACGATGCGGCGAGCTATGCGCTTGATCTTCTCTCAGGGACGACGAGCGGACCGTCTTTGCCAGAAGGTCCAGATAAAACCTGGGCGTATCAGCGGGATATTGTGAATCGTTATTTTGCCAACTTGGGCTGGCCGGAGCTGAGGTCGATTAATCTTAATCAGAAGACCTGGTGTGATCGCCCCTATGGCGGTCCTTATGGCAGGGAGCAAGACTTTTTGGGCAAGGCTTTGGAAAATCGCAATCAGCTGACGACAGAAGCGACGGCCAGATTGCTGCACAGCATTGTGGGCGGGGTCTCTGTGAGCAGCGTGCGATCGCAATCTATGATGGCGCTGATGTCTCGCCTTCAGCCCTCTACAGCAGCTTCAATGTCAATGGCCTTAAGACCGACAGCTTTTCCACCCATGGCTCAAGTCTGGGGTAAAACCAACACGACAGCTGTGGGGAGCCATCGCATCGCTTATGTAGAAGCAGACGATATTCATCCGTTTTTGCTG
>JBCBDN010000131.1:9980-10238 GCA_038529685.1 Cyanobacteria bacterium J06598_1
TGCGATGGCTCCCCACAGCTGTCGTGTTGGTTTTACCCCAGACTTGAGCCATGGGTGGAAAAGCTGTAGGCGGCTAATTCTGATGAGTATCGATATCGATCGACTAAATAGCTTGGTGCAGTCTTTTGTGACCGATACGCTGCATGTGCAAGGGGCTGCTCTGGTTACAGCAGAAGGGCTGCCCCTGGTGAGTACGCTGCCACCCGGATTGGAAGAGTCTCGGGCGGCGGCGATGGCGGCGGCGGTCGTGTCGATAGG
>JBCBDN010000132.1:0-10208 GCA_038529685.1 Cyanobacteria bacterium J06598_1
GAACCGTGATTTTACTCAATGTAAGTGTGTCAATATTTCTTCATACAGTTGACACACTTACATTGAGTAAAATCACGGTTCTCCCTACTCTTTACGTAAAAAACAACCTTTTGCGAGATGTCTGTAAATCAGCAGCGATGGAAAAGCAACGAGCTATCGAGATGAATGACAGCGTTCAGGTTTGGCAAATTCCTCTTCAGGTCTCGGATGAAATAGTGCAAGGCTATGAGCGGTGTCTTGCGGTGGATGAGCGATCGCGCGCAGACCGATTTCGCTTCCCCGATGACAGACGACGCTTCGTAGTCGCCAGAGGAACCCTAAGACATCTACTAAGCCATCAGCTCAACTGCACACCACAGGCGATCGCCTTTTGCTACGGCCAGTATGGAAAACCTCAAGTAGAACCCGCCGGCTCAGAAGGACAAACCACCGCACAATCATCGACGCCTGGAAACTGCGATTTTCATTTCAATATTTCTCACTCTGGCGAGCTAGCACTGTGCGCCCTTGGGCAGGATCATCGAGTCGGGATAGATGTCGAAAAGATGAAGGAGATTCAGCGACTAGACAGCATGATGTCGCGCTGCCTTTTGCCGAATGAACAGGCTCTGGTAAAGGCATCACAGCGTCCGCTTCAGGCTTTTCTGAAGTATTGGACGTGTAAGGAAGCTTACCTAAAGGCAATTGGAATGGGCCTAAGTCAGTCGATGACCACGGTGGAAGTGGAGATGAGCCCGCCTCGATTAGTGCAAGTGCCCGATAGCTGTAGTGAAGGGTGGCAGCTGCATTTAATAGAGGTGCCCGAGGGATATGCGGGCGCGCTGGTAGTCGAGGGAAATTCGCTTATTGAGGTCAAGAATTGGGAGCATTTGCCGGGGTGACCAGCGCGCATTTTTTGACGCGTTACTTGACCAAAAGCACGGACTTTACGGGTCTTTGAATGGGATTGCCCTCTGTATCTAGTCGGGCGGAATGGATTTGACCGTCGTAGTAGAGGGTCGATGAGCTGCCGCCGTCTAGATTGAGAAGGGACTCAGCGCCGAGGGTTTGGGCAAAGTCGGTCATATCAGCCAGGGTAAATCCAGGCGCATCCTCGCGTTGGGCGGCCATGAGCAGAACAATTTGCCCATCAGCAAGAATGCCAACGGCGCTTCTAGCGTTAGGTTGTAGGCTGCCGATGGCATCGCGAGTGAGTTCACCGTTTTCGTAGTCGGTGAAGGCTTCTTCAGTGGAGGTATTTTCAGGAAGAAGCTGAGGACCAGCGCCAACAGCGCTGTCGAGATCGCAGGCGCCAGGGATAGATGCAGTGTGATAAGAGATCGCATACCGGTCCCCTTCCTCACAGTGATAACGCCGAAACTCTGAGCGATTCAGAATGCTGGGCAAATATTGCTGTAGTGATGGATTTTCCACCAGGCGCTCATTGTCTGCTGGGTCACCGACGACTGAGCCTTGCGAGACCAGATGAGAAGTAGTTTTGCCATTTTGTGGATCAAAGAAACCGGCATTGATGGCAGCGATGACATTTTGCTGACGGGCGATCGCATCCACCGTTTCCAGCTCATCTACAGCCACTACCGACAGTGAGACGCCTTGGTCTGGGTCTATCTGAACAACATGCACCGTCGCCTGCGGCAATTCATAAGTGGAATAGTCCACCGGAAAGACTTGAGTTCTGGACTGAGCCACCTGTGGTGTTACGGCCTCAGCCTTACGCATATCAGGAGAAACGAGCGAAGCAGGCGAACAAGCACTCAGTACCACTGGCAGACTGAGAACCCAGCAAAACTTTTTGAGCTGATGTCGGCGCTTATCCTGCGGCATTTCTCACTTTCTCGCTGTAGTCTTTAGGTCGCATTTGGCGGAAGCCATTGAAGGCCATCTGCCTTGCCCAAGCGGGTAGATAAGATAGCACTTTGCCTACTTTGGCCCGACTCGATAGGTCACCGGCTGCTTGTAATTCACTGATTAAGGTTCGTCCGCGCTGAGTTTCTCCTTTTTCAATTAAGCGCATCGCCAGCACCTGCTTGAGTGTCGTGAGATTGGCATCGCGAATTTTCTCTAACTCGGGGCGGAGAGGGAACTGGTAGCTCTCTAGACAAAAGGACTTGGCAGTGAGGAAATGAATGTCCTGCTTGAGGCTGGTTTGGCCGCCGTGGAAACGATATTCCATTAGGCGCTCAGGGATGAAGTGAGCGGTTTGATGGGCGATCGCACACCGCACTAACAGATCAAAATCCTCACAGCCATCCGCTTCAAACCGCATAAAGTCTACGGCGTCCAGGCTACTTTTGCGAAACAGAGAAGAGCCCACCTGCAAACTTTGACGCACAAAAGTTTCCGCCAACAAATCATTGAGTTCACCGTAGGGCAGCTTGTCTTTGCCCCACTTAGCAGAGTTGGCAGCTGTCGCTTCTTCGTCGCGTTCGTTACGGGCATTGATGACCCAGTGATCGGTGCAGACAAAGTCAGCTTCAGGGTGCGCGTCTAAAATGGCGACTGTTTTTTCGAGAAAGGTGGGCGTGAGCGCGTCGTCGTCGTCAAATTTGATGAAGTATTGGCCCCGGGCCGCTTCGTAGCCAGAGCGCATGTTGCGGCTGCGCTTGATGTTTTGAGGATGGCGGATGTAGCGAATGCGAGAGTCGGACCACTGAGCGACGACTTCAGCAGTGTTGTCTGGAGAGGCGTCGTCGCAGATGAGGAGCTCGAAGTCAGGATAGGTTTGCGCCAGTACGCTGTTGACGGCGTAGGGAAGGATGGCTGCGCGGTTGTAGGTGGGAACGCAAATGCTGACTTTGGGAGGAGAAGAGGTCATGAGAGCGACATGTCTTGGTTTTGTTAGCCTACCGGGTAGGCCGGAAAATATACGTAGGTTTGATGTAAATATTCTCTGTGGGCACGCTAGATCCTATAAGAATACGTTGAAGATGCTTTGGAGATGATGAGCAGCTTTCGGAAAAGCTGACATGATCGACGGAGATGGAGATATTGATACATTGGGGCGCAAATTTTCGATGGCTACAGACACCGGTCAAGACCACTCATATTTCCCACAAGTCTCTGTCATTGTGCCTATTTACAATGGCGAGCAGGACTTGCCCGGATTGCTAAAGTGCCTGATGGCACAGACATATCCGGCAGAGCAGGTAGAGTATTTGCTAGTAGATAACGGCAGCAGCGATCGCACCCCACAACTCCTCGCTGACGCCGTCGAACAATTTACTGCCAAGGGCCTCACCTACAAAGCCCTCAGCGAAACCGACATCCAAAGCGCCTATGCCGCTCGCAACACCGGCATCAGAAAAGCAACTGGCGAATTCTTAGCCTTCACCGACGCCGACTGCTATCCCCAACCCCAGTGGCTAGTCGAGCTGATGCAGCCCTTTCAAAATGAGCAGGTGGGCCTAGTCGCTGGAGAAATTACGGCCTTTCCGGGCACAACCTGGCTAGAGCACTACGCAGAGCACAAGGGCACCATGAGCCAAAAGGATACGCTGGCTCATGCTTTTTGTGCCTATGGTCAAACCGCGAATTTAGGCGTTCGGCTAACAGCCTTGAAGCAAGTTGGCTTATTTCGCCCTTACCTCACAACCGGTGGCGATGCCGATATCTGTTGGCGAATTCAGCGCGAAGGCACTTACAAAGGCCAGCCGTGGCAAATTCAATATGCTGAAGCCGCATCCATTCAGCACCGCCACCGCCAAACGCTCCACGAGCTAAAAAAGCAGTGGTATCGCTACGGCACCTCCAATCGGTATCTCAACAAGCTCCACGGCGTAAAGCTAGCTTGGCCCCTACCTAAAAAAGAGCGAAACCGAAGCCTGCTGAGATGGGCACTCAAAGAAGTCCCCACAGCCGCCATTAACTGGATAACGAGGAAGGGCAGCTTAGTCGATATAGTGGTGTCGCCCCTAGATATTTACTGCGCCCAAGCCCGTGACCTTGGCCAAAAAGAGGCCAAACTGCCGGAAAACGCCAAGCTAAAAGTCGACTATCCGGTAGCTCAGCAAGTGGTGGACAGCTAAACAAAATGAATATTTTGATGCTATCGGCCACGTTTCCCTATCCGCCGACTCGGGGAGGAACTTCGGTCCGAACGTTTAACTTGCTCAAGCACCTAAAAGAACAGGGTCATCGTATCAGCTTGGCCACACTAAGGACGAAGCATGTAAGCGACGAGGAAGTGGCCGCTCTAGGTGAGTGGGTAGATGAGCTTGCCGTTTTTCCGCAGATTCCAAAGGAGAGTCAGGCTAAAGGGAAATGGGCTCAGATCGCACGTCTGGGAGAATTTGCGCTAGAAGGAACGCCGCCGAGTGTCAGCAGCACGCACTCACCGAGGATGCAAAAGTGGGTGGACGAAAAAATTGCGAGCCAGCAGTTCGATGCCATTACCTGCGAGCACTGTGTAAACGAAGCTTATTTACCGCCAGATATTCTCAGCTACATTCCTGTAGCGGTGGTGAATATTCATAGCTCTGTGTATGGGACTTGCGCGCATCAGCTAGCGGGTGGCATGGCAGAAAAGCCCTGGCGCGATCGCATCAATCTTCCCTTACTCAAACGCTACGAACACCGCTACTGCCAAAAATTTTCTGACCTAGTGGTCACCACCACCGAAGACTGTCAACAGATCGCTGAGATCAGCGGCAAAGAAAGCATTCACGTCATCTCTAATGGTGTCGATCTAGAGGCTTTTACACCTAGGCAGCAAGACCCAGGCGGCCACAAGCTCGTCTTCATCGGCGCGATGGATAATTTACCGAACATTGACGCAGTCACGTATTTAGCCAAAGACATCTTTCCGCTGGTTCAACAGCAATATCCAGACGCAACCTTATCGCTCGTAGGCTCTAGGCCAGTGCCTGCCGTCCAAGAACTAGCAAACATTCCTGGCGTTGTCGTAACGGGCAGAGTGCCAGAGATGACGCCCTACCTGCATGAGTCAACAGTTTGCGTGGTGCCCATGCGAACGGGCTACGGGATTAAGAACAAAACAATAGAAGCGATGGCAGCGGGGATTCCGGTGGTGGCTAGCGATCGCGGCCTAGAAGGTCTAGACGTAGACAACGACAATATTCCGAAAAGAGCGCTTAGGGCCAATACACCAGAAGAGAGCGCTCAGGCGATTGGTCAGCTGTTTGAGTCAGCGGCCTTGCGGCAACAGCTCTCTGAGAATGGACGAAGGATGATTGAGGCAGGATATACGTGGGCAATCGCAGGCGAACAATACGAAAAAGTCCTGATGCGATCGCAGCACTAGCTCACTCTCATCATTTTTTATTATGACTACGTATCATCTGTCTTCCGACGCTTGTAGCCCCGCTAGAAACTGTCTTAATGTATTTTCTGATACAGACTGACCTTTTAATGCGTAGAAAAAAGACTCCTCTGCTAGCGTACGGACTGGTCTCACTGGCCTTGGTCGCGCTTTCTTCAGCGGTTTACTTCGAGCGAGTATTTCCAATTGATACCCCCTTACTAGAAGCCATCCATCGGTTAGAAAGCACACCGATGAACTGGCTAATGGTTGGGATTACTCGACTCGGCGCCCCCTTCTTCACGGTGCCTGCGGTCTTTATTATTTTTGCGCTGCTGTGGGTTCAAAAGCATCGAAGTGAAGCTGAATTCTTTGCACTGAACTGCCTAGGCGGCGCGGTGCTTAGCACAAGTATAAGGCTCATTTTTGGCAAAGTCCGCCCCGCGCTTTGGGATTCACCCATTGTAGAAACAACGTTCAGCCATATCGGCTTTCTATGGACGAGCAGCTGTATCCTTCTACTCAAAAGAAAATCACCAGCCACCGCGTAAGACAAAAAATTCCAACACAGATAGAACAAACAAAAAAAGACTCTGCACAAATGCAGAGTCTTTTTGTTTGAGGAAAAACTGTTCAATAGAACCGGTAGCTTACGGTGGCTGAGCGGAGTCGAAGCCAAACCCTACCAACCTACAAACAGCACATCCGAATAGATCCCCTTTTCCTAGTAAGCGTCTTGCAGCTCATAAAAGTCGGGCGAGATATAGTCCTTACGCAAAGGCCAACCCTCCCAATCTTCCGGCATCAGCAAACGCTTTAGGTTCGGATGACCTTCATAAATAATGCCAAACATGTCATAGCATTCACGCTCCTGCCAGTCTGCCGCCTTCCAAATCCAATACACCGAAGGGATCGTTGGATTATCACGCGGCAAAAAGACCTTGATACGTACTTCAGCTGGAGCATCCGCATCATCGGTCAGCTTAGTCAGGTCATAGACACTCACCAGCTCTTTGCCAGGGCCGGCATCATAAGCGCTTTGGCACCGCAGGTAGTTGAAACCGTAGGCGTACAGCGCAGTGGCAAAAGGCAACAAAAACTGAGGGTCTACCTTTAGGATTTCAATCCCGAGGTGATCTCGTTCCATGACTTCATGACCAAAACCCTGCTCAGTTAGCCAATTCGAGACTTCACCGGGTTCAACAATCGCTGACTCTTCGGCGTCAGGGCCTTTCTCTTTTTCTTTATCAGCCATCGTCTTTTATGCCTTTTCTTCTGTCTGCTTAGTCGCTACTTTTGAGCCTTCTAGCTTTGCGTCAGACGCCTTTTCAACCGGCATCCCCATCGCTTCCATTAGCTCCTTAGGTGGCATGTCTCTGGTGCCAGAGGCCAGATACTCACCAGTCAGGATAGGTGCGACTGTTTTCATTTCGTGCGATCGCGTATAAAAACGATGCGTCGAAATAAACTCATCTCGCTCCTGCATAGATTCGTTAGCAATCTTCTTACGCAGCTTAATCACCGCATCAAAAATCGCTTCCGGTCTCGGCGGACAGCCGGGAATGTAAACATCTACCGGAATAATTTTATCGACACCACGTAGCGCCGTAGGAGAATCTGCGCTGAACATGCCGCCAGTAATCGTGCAGGCACCCATTGCAATTACGTACGCAGGCTTCGGCATTTGCTCGTAAAGGCGCACTAGGGCGGGGGCCATTTTCATCGTGACGGTGCCAGCCACAATGATCAAATCGGCCTGACGGGGGCTGGCCCGAGGCGCTAAACCAAATCGGTCGAAGTCGAACCGAGAGCCGAGCAGCGCCGCAAATTCAATAAAACAGCAGGCCGTACCGTACAGCAAAGGGAACAAACTCGATAGCCGAGTCCAGTTGTACAGGTCATCGACCGTTGTCAGAATAATATTTTCAGATAAATCTTGTGTGACCCCAGTTCTGGCAGCGGGGTTCATAATCCGCTCGCCTGGGTTTACCAACGGATTGTTCGCTGGAATTCCGCCGGGGCGCGTTCCTGATCCTATGACCACTCCAAAGCTCCTTTACGCCACGCGTAAACTAAACCAACCACCAAAATTGCAATAAATATCAATGCCTCTACAAAGCCCAGTAAACCCAGCTTGTGAAAAGCAACTGCCCAAGGATACAGAAACACCGTTTCCACATCAAAAATAACGAAGACGAGCGCAAACATGTAGTAGCGGATGTTGAACTGAATCCACGCACCACCAATTGGCTCACAGCCAGATTCATAGGTTGTTCGGCTAGCTGGACCTGCATTCGCGGGCCGCAACAGCTTTGAAGCACCCAGCGCTACCACAGGCACTAGGCTGCTGATGATCAAAAAGCCTAGAAAGTACTCGTATCCACTTAAAACAAACACAGCGTATGCCTTGAACCGTTCATAAATCTTTCTTATTGTAGCGGCCATCGAGCGACCTAGCGCCACCATCCACAGAAAACCGTTCGAAGAAAACATTCCACAGGCATCGTTGCGATAGAGAAACCCACCATATGCAATAATAGTTAACAAATATTTTCATATTTTTAATCTGTTTCTTTGACGCTTTCACTAAAGGTTTAGTGAGCGAAGGTCTACAGGGAACAGAGGCAACTGCTATTGACGAGCGTTCACGCTATGACGACTGAGCCAACGACCAATCTTGACCCAGAGCAATCGCCTCCAGTGGAAGAGACCATTCCACTCGTGAAGCCGGAAGGTACCGCAGCAGACGGAACGACTGCTAGTGGAGAAGATGCGGAGGAAGAAAGGCCCCCGACGCCCGCAGAAATGGATCGCTTCGAGTGTCGTTCTTGTGGCAACACCTACGAACCCGCTAAAGGAGACAGCCTCGGCAAAATTCCGCCGGGCGTCCCTTTTAGAGAACTTCCTAAAGACTGGCGCTGTAGTGTGTGTGGCGCTAGCCAAACACAGTTCAGCAATGTAGGTCCAGCTGGACAGGCTTCTGGATTCAAGGAGAATCTGAACTATGGCTTTGGGGTTAATACCCTAACGCCAGGACAGAAAAACCTACTGATTTTTGGGGCTTTAGGTGTGGCTGTTCTGTTCTTCTTGAGTCTGTACGGCTTACGTTAAAGATAGCGATCGCTCGCTAAGGCCGTACGAAACGCGGCCCCAAAAACGCGCAATCAGCGCACACGTTCTATTGTTGTTTTACGGATTTGATTTTTGCTGGAGTTGTCATGCAAACGGTTTTAACATCCCTTTTTAGGTCTGGTCTCGAATTTGCAAAGGGGGCCTGGAAAAAAGGGATTACCTTAGCGCTCGTAGCGGTCTTTGCTACCAGCTGCGGCCAAATATTTTTAGCAGAGACAGAAAGCAACCCTTGGGAAGTGATTGCACTCCCTACTGAAGCTGCAATTTCAGACGTTTCCTTCGCTCAGGATGGCGAGCACGGCTGGCTAGTCGGCAGTCGGACCACACTACTAGAGTCCACTGATGCAGGTAAAACTTGGGATCCGCGAATTTTGGGGCTCGGGGAGCAAAACTACACCTTCACGTCTATTGATTTCAGTGGGAATGAAGGCTGGTTGATTGGTCAGCCCAGCATCATGCTACACACCACAGACGGCGGCACGTCTTGGTCCAATATTCCTCTAGACCCACAGCTACCAGGACAGCCACTACTCGTGACTGCAACTGGCAAAAATTCAGCTGAGCTTGCGACCGATATTGGTGCCATCTACACCACTAAAGACGGCGGACAGAATTGGAAAGGGCTTGTGCAGTCAGCAGTGGGCGTGGTGAGAAACATGACCCGCAATGAAGCAGGTCAGTACGTAGCGGTCTCTTCTCGCGGTAACTTCTACTCCACATGGCTGCCAGGGCAAGAAGCTTGGGAACCCCACAACCGAGAGAATTCCAAGCGGTTGCAGAACATGGGCTTTACAAAAGACGGCTTGCTTTGGCTGATTGCCCGTGGCGGACAGCTTCAGTTCGGGACTGAGAAAACTGCCTACGAAGAGTGGACTGAACCGGTTAACCCTGAATTTGCTTCTAGCTGGGGCCTTTTGGACATTGCATACCGCACGCCCGAGGAGCTCTGGGTCACAGGTGGCAGCGGCAACTTGCTGATGAGCCCAGACGGTGGCGAGACTTGGCTAAAAGACAAAGCGGTTGAGGATGTTCCCACCAACTTCTACCGCGTGAAGTTCTTAGGTCAAGATAGAGGATACATCTTGGGTCAGCGAGGCTATTTGCTGCGCTACTCAGAAGAGCCTTCTAAAGTTGCCTAAAAAGGATTGCTTGAGCGTAAGACTGCTTGAGTGCAACAAAAATTTTTAGGTCAGATTCTAAAGACTTCCTTGTGAGGTGACCTAAGAGTTTCGTATGATAAGTACACATGACGAAATAATTTTGTTAGGAGATTGAAATATGGCTGGCGTAACCGGCGAAAGACCTTTTGGTGACATTGTCACTAGCATCCGCTATTGGATTATTCACAGCATCACGATTCCTGCTCTGTTCATCGCAGGATGGCTATTTGTTTCCACGGGCCTAGCGTATGACGCGTTTGGCACCCCTCGCCCTGATGAGTACTTTGGCAGCAATCAGGTTGAGCTACCTATCGTAGATAGCCGCTACAACCCAGACCGCACGCTGCGCATCAACGACTAGCAAAAGGCTAGATGGACCTTAAAAAGGCCACCACCCCCCCTTTAAGACGAGACTATTTTCTGGAGACTTCCCATGACTAGCGGCAACCCCAACGAACCGATTACCTATCCTATTTTCACCATACGCTGGCTGTCAGTACATGCCCTAGCAGTACCTTCCGTTTTCTTTCTAGGCGCGATCGCCGCAATGCAGTTCATCCAACGCTAAGCCTTCCATCGTGCTAAGCCTTTCATCGCTAGGAGACCCCCATGGCAGATAGACCCACTAACTCGACGGGCTGCTTATTCGGGTTAGTGGG
>JBCBDN010000133.1:0-10202 GCA_038529685.1 Cyanobacteria bacterium J06598_1
CATTCAAGAGACTCGTTTAGAGCACTTGAATGTCATCAACACTTTTAGTTTGGCTGTCCAAGTGCTCCAAGCGACGCTCTTGAATGTTTTTGCCACCCGCGACGTCTTTTAGCTGCTCTTCGGAAAGCTGTTCGTCTTGCTGAACGCTCTTAGTTTCTTCTGCCATGTTTAATCACCTTAAAATTAGAAATCAGTTTTACCGTGAGCTAGCGGATCCTGTTAAAGGTAACAGCGTCCGCAGTAGGCTCATACAAACAAGACTATCGTTTGCCCCATAAAGAGACTTTAAACAGTCACGTTTCTTAACGCACACCATTTAGTTATAGAGACTCTTTATGAGAAGAAGATGAGCAAACAATGAGAGTTTACAAAACAAATTAGCCAATCGGAATTACCTGCTCTATAGTTTGAGGACGTAAGCGTTTAAATTCATAGTTTTTCTACTAAGGTTTTCTATGGAGTCGGTTTTCTATAGAGTCTATAGAGGTGTAGCCCATGCCCAACGACAGTATTTTTCGCAAGGAAGCACTAGAGCGACTCTCTTCTCCTGAACAGCTCGATCAGCTCATGCAGATTGTCACACCGCGCAAGCTGCTGCCACTCGCTGCCCTCGGCGCACTGTTGGGCTGCGGGCTGGTGTGGAGCATCGTCGGGAAAATTCCTGTCACCACCACGGGCCAGGGCGCACTGGTGTATGCCGACGCCATCGAAAATATGCTGCCTGAAAACGAATTTGACATGTCGCCCACACAGCTCATAGGCGTTGCTTATTTTAGCGCTGGCGAAATTGCTCAAATTTATCCTGGGATGGAGGTACTGCTCATTCCCGATGTGGATGGGGCCCAGGTAGCGGGCGGTCTGAGAGCCGAGGTGCTGTCGGTGTCGCAGCCGTCAGTCACCACCATTGAGGCCGCCCGAGAGAGCCGGCTCAACGAAAGCTATGTTGAAGTACTCACCATTCCTCGTCAAGACGAGCAAGGACAGTATGACTGGTCTACCGGGGCAAGCAATATGGCACCGATTGCCGGAATGCCTGCGATCGCCCGCGTCACCCTCAAAGAAAAATCGCCCATCTCCTTCGTATTCCCCTTTCTCGATCAGTAAGGGGGTGCCCGTTTAGGAGCTCAGGCAATGGCTCAGACAGCGGCTCAAACAGCGACCCATTCAACAGAATTAGACAACGGATCAGAAAATGACAAAGGTCAAAACGCCCACCGTTTTACAAATGGAAGCTGTTGAATGCGGTGCCGCCGCGCTCAGCATGGTGCTGGGCTACTATGGCCGGTTTGTTCCATTAGCCGAACTGCGACAGAGCTGCGGCGTCTCCCGTGATGGTGTCACCGCCGCCAACGTGCTAAAGGCCGCCCGCAACTACGGTCTGATTAGCAAAGGCTTCAAAAAAAGCATCGACGCGCTAAAGCAGCTGCCGCCACCCTTTATTGTCTTCTGGAACTTCAACCACTTTTTGGTGGTTGACCACATCGGCCCCACCAGCGTTCGGCTCAACGACCCGGCCCTTGGGCCCCGCACCGTCACCTCAGAAGAGTTCGATCAGGGCTACACCGGCATCGCCCTCACGTTTGAACCGGGAGATACCTTTCAAAAAGGCGGCAGCCGGCCCAGCGCCCTAAAAGGTCTCAAGCGCAGGCTAAGCGGCTCTCTTGGCGCACTGGCCTACTGCACCCTTGCTGGCTTTTTGCTGGTGCTACCCACCTTAGCCCTCCCCGCCTTCAGCCGCATTTTCATCGATAACGTGCTGCTCGCAAAACGACTGGACTGGCTGCCTTACGTACTCCTCGGCATGGGGCTGACGGTATTGATGCAAGCCCTGCTGACGGCCCTCCAACTGCGGTACTTAAGATCGCTCAAACTCAAACTCTCCGTCAGCATGACCAGCCAATTCGTGTGGCACGTGCTGTGCTTGCCGGTAGGATTTTATGCCCAGCGGTTTGCCGGAGAAATCAGCGATCGCATTGACCTCAACGACAGTGTCGCCAGCGTACTCTCAGGCCGCCTCACCACAACTGCCATCAGCATGGTGATGATTGTGTTCTATGCGATCGCCATGCTCCAGTACGACGTGCCGCTCACGGTTGTCATCGTTACCTTTGCCGCCATCAACATCATCACCCTGCAATGGGTCAGCCGCAGCCGCGCCGACGCCAACCGTCGCCTCGCCCAAGAATACGGCAAAGCCGCCGGGGTCAGCATTGCGGGCCTGCAAAGCATAGAAACCCTCAAAGCCTCCGGCCTAGAGTCCGACTTCTTCGCTCGCTGGTCTGGCTACTACACCAAAGCCAGCAACGCCCAGCAGGCGCTCGGCCTCACGAACAGACTGCTGGGTCTGCTACCAGCGCTGCTCTCCACACTGACGGCCTTAGCAGTGCTGATCGTAGGCGGCTGGCGAGTCATTCACGGCAGTCTCTCTATTGGTATGCTGATTGCCTTTCAGCTGTTGGCGCAAAGTTTCCAGGGGCCCGTGAGGAATTTAGTCAGCTTTGCCAACACCTTACAGGTGCTGCAAGGCAGTTTGGAGCGGCTAGATGACGTCTTAGAAAATGAAGTCGACGGTGTCTTTAAAGCTGACAGCGCGCTCAAGGACAGCAGGCTCAAAGACAGCAGGCTCAAAGACAGTAAGGATGCCAAGACGGATAGGGCTGCCAAAAGCGAGACAGCGCTACAAAACAATCCGCCTGCTCACCACAATCCACAAAACAGCTTTCGTCTTTCGGGTGCTATCGATATCCAGAATCTCTCTTTTGGCTATAGCCCGCTAGACGAACCGCTGATAAAAGACTTTAATCTCTCTATTAAACCCGGTCAGCGCATTGCCTTTGTCGGCGGCAGTGGCTCAGGAAAATCGACCCTAGTCAAAGTCATCGCCGGCCTCTACCCCAAAACAGAGGGAGAGATTCGCTTTGACAATATATCGAACCAGGAAATTCCTCGGGCGGTAATGACTCACTCTATTGCCATGGTCGAACAAGAAATTTTGCTGTTTTCAGGCTCGGTACGAGACAATCTCACACTGTGGGATAGCACCGTTAGCGACGAGCAGCTGCGCCAAGCCTGCCAAGATGCAGAAATAGAAGAGACTATTTTGTCCAAACCCTATGGCTACGATGCGCATCTGCTAGAAGGAGGACAAAACTTGAGCGGCGGCCAAAAGCAGCGACTAGAGATTGCGCGATCACTAGTCTCCAACCCGTCTATTTTGATCATGGACGAAGCCACCAGCGCTTTAGACTCTGAAACAGAAAAAATCATCGACCAAAATCTACGGCGGCGAGGCTGCACGTGCCTGATTGTGGCGCACCGGCTGAGCACCATTCGCGATGCCGATGAAATTATTGTGTTGGAGAAAGGGCAGGTGGTGCAGCGCGGAAATCACGAACAGCTTTGGCAAGCAGCAGGACACTATGCCAACTTAATTCGTCAGTCGGGAACAGCCTTGTAAAAAAACACTCGAGAAAAAACAATAACAACTCGCATCTGTCTCAAAAACGATTAAAAGAACACGCTTTAAACGCTATGGTTTCTACTGACCTATTCCCTGCAGACGAAGTCTCACCCGCCGCCCAGTCCCCTCGCATGCTGGCTGGTAACGAAACCTTTCTACTCAGCAAACCCAGTGAAATCTGGCAGGTAACCTCTGGCACTATCGGCATATTTGCCCTCACCTGGGAAAACAAAGCGCCCACCGGCCCTCGCCACTATTTATTTACGGTAGAAGCCGGTGAATACGTGCTGGGCTGCACGCCTGCGGCCTATGGACTGATTGCGATCGCCCTTGAACCCACCACCCTCAAAAAAACAGAACAAACCGACCTTCTCAAAGCCACCGACTGGTTTAACCACCTCAGCCAAATCTCCCAAGTCCCACTCTCCCAACCGCTCAGCGAAGCAATTGGCTCAACGGCACCTAGCTTAGATCAATCTCTCTCCCTCATAGAACAGTTCCATCAGCGCGCCTTAGCTGGTGTAGAAAGCATCATCACTCGCCAAGCCAAAAGCGACTTCCAACAGTTTCAGCATAGACAACAGCTCAATAGCCAAGAAACTCAAAAAACTTTAGCCTGTCTTGCTTCGTTACTGCAGCCAGAAAACGACACCTACCTATCGGCCAAAACACCCTTGCTCATCGCCGCTGGCGCCGTCGGCCGCGAACTCGGCGTCAACATCTCTCCCCCCAGCGAATCAGAAGACCTACAAAGCGTAAAAGAACCCCTAGAAGCGATCGCCCGCGCCTCCCACCTCCGCCTCCGCCAAATTTTGCTGCGCGGCCAGTGGTGGAAACAAGACGGCGGACCAATGGTAGCCTACACCCAAGCAGATCAGCAGCCCGTAGCCCTTCTCCCGATTAAAAACAGCCGCTACGAACTGTTGAATCCGATCACCCTGGCGCGATCGCCCCTCACCCAAAAACTCGCCCAAAGCCTCGATCCCAGAGCCTTCGTTTTTTACAAACCCCTTCCAGAGGGCAAACTCAATGCCCTCACCCTGCTCAAGTTCGCCTTTCACGGCCACCAGCGAGATCTCTGGATGATCCTATGCACCGGTCTAGGCATGAGCCTACTGGGCATGGCCGTGCCTCAGGCCACTGCCGTCCTCATTGACGACGCCATTCCCTACGGCAATGAAACCACCCTCATTCAGCTCGGCACAGCGCTGCTAGCCATTGCCTTTGGTCGCACGTGCTTTCAGTTTGCACAGGCGATCGCCGCCATGCGCATAGAAGCTAGCTCCGACGCGGTCCTACAGGCCGCCGTCTGGGACCGCCTACTGAAGCTGCACCCGTCCTTTTTCCGAGACTATGCCACCGGAGACTTACAGGCGAGAGTTTCTAGCGTTAACGCCATTCGCCGCAAGCTCAGCGGCACCGCCTTAGATGCGATTCTCTCTGGCGCATTCGCACTGTTGAACTTAGGTCTGTTGTTTTACTACAGCAGCAAGCTAGCAGTACTGGCCTTATTTGTTGCTCTATTAGTCGTCAGCGTTACCCTAATCTCAGGCGTTTTACTGCTCAAAAAGCAGCGCCCACTCCTAGAGCTAGACGGCGAAATTTACGGCCTGATGGTACAGCTGATCAACGGCGTCTCCAAGCTGCGCATCGCCGGGGCAGAGCCCAGAGCCTTTGCTCAGTGGGGCGAAAAGTACCGCAAACAGCTCCAGCTAGATGTCAGCACCCTGCGCCTCGAAGACGCCGTTGATGTGTTCAACACCGCCATGCCGACCCTCACCGCCATTGGCATGTTCGCTATTGCCACAACCTTGGTAAACCCAATAGAAGGGGGACTCTCTAGCGGTACTTTTTTAGCCTTTAACGCAGCCTTTGCCATTTTTATTAGCGGAGCCACTAGCCTTAGCCAAACGGTGATTGAAGTATTGGAAGTCGTGCCGCTTTGGATGCGATCGCAGCCCATCCTCACCGCCACCCCCGAAACCGACACCCAAAAAGCCGACCCCGGCCGCCTCACCGGTCGCATCTGCCTCGACAGCGTCACCTTCCGCTACCGCGAAGACGGCCCCCTCATCCTCAGCGATGTCACCGTAGACGCTCACCCCGGCGAATTCATCGCCCTCGTCGGCCCCTCCGGCTCCGGCAAGTCAACCGTACTGCGCCTGCTCCTCGGCTTTGAAACCCCACAGGCAGGCACCGTTTACTACGACCATCAAGATGTCTGTGGCCTAAACATCACCGCCGTTCGCCGTCAGCTCGGCGTCGTCCTCCAAAACGGCAGCATCAACGCCGGGTCTCTCTTCGAGAACATCTCCGGCGGCGCCCTCATCACCACAGACGACGCTTGGCAAGCCGCCAAGATGGCAGGCTTTGCCGAAGATATCGAGAACTTCCCTATGGGCATGCACACCGTCATCAGTGAAGGCGGCAGCAATCTCTCCGGCGGTCAAAGGCAGCGCCTCATGATCGCCCGTGCCCTCGCCCTAGACCCCAAAATTCTGCTGCTTGACGAAGCCACCAGCGCCCTAGACAACAAAACTCAGGCCATCGTCAGCGAAAGCCTAGACCGGTTAAACGTCACCCGTATCGTCGTCGCCCACAGACTCAGCACCATCCGTAACGCCGACCGCATCTACGTCATAAAGGCAGGCCGCGTTGTGCAGCAGGGCAGCTTCGACGAGCTAGCCGCACAAGAAGGCACTTTCAAACAACTCATCAAACGACAAATGGCATAATTATTGTCAGCGGGTACGGTCCTCCTATTCGCCTTATTCATTAGGCGCTATGCTAGCAAAGTAGCGCATTGAGTCTGACTTAAACGAGGTAAGCAATGCAAACAAAACAACGCTCGTACACGTCAGACGAATACCTGGCATTAGAAGAAACTGCTGCATTTCGTAGTGAGTATCGAGACGGAGAGATTGTGCCGATGACGGGTGGCTCACTTAATCACAATCAAATTGCGGGCAATGTTTTTGCGTTTTTGAAGTTTATGTTGCGCAAGACGCAGGCTAATCCTTACATTGGCGACCTACGGCTATGGATTCCTGAGTATCGCCAGCATACCTATCCAGATGTTCTCGTAATTCAAGGCGAGCCGATCTTTGAGGCCCAGCGAACCGACACGGTTTTGAATCCCTGCTTAATGGTAGAAGTGCTGTCAGCCTCTACTCAAAATTATGACCGGACAGATAAGTTCCGTTATTACCGCTCTATTCCTGCAGTGCAAGAGTATGTGCTGATTGATCAATATGCGATTGGGATTGAACAATACACAAAGGCAGAAGATAACGCCTGGTTATTTCGCTCGTATGACGCTAAAGCCAAAGAGATAAAATTTTCTTCGGTAGATGTTGAGATGCCGATCGAAGATATTTATGAAAACGTCCGCTTTTCACTCTCAACTTAGAGTCTCCCACACTCACTGCCTCGATTCTGAGAGGGGGTAAAAGTCCGGTAACACTTGCACTGAATATCAAGCGTCTGATGAAGTCAAGCCAAAACAAATCACTCTCCAGGTCGTTCCTGACAAAGAAGGCCCGATTATTACGCCTGTAGAACAGCACAAGTGGCCGACTAAGCCGAAAACTCAACTTGCCGCCATTCGTGACCTGCTGCATACTACACCCGGCGAGTGGACTACCAAACAAATTGCCGCCCAGTTCAAAAACAACATTACACAGAAAAAGCTGGATGCGATCGCTGAAAACCTCGAACGACTAGAGTGGTTCGGCCTTATCATCTCCAAATCCACAAAAGCCACTAAATATTGGCACTACGCTGAAACGAACCAAGTTGCATAGCTTTACGGCCAATGGTCTTCGCTCCCAGCAAAGAGACAGACCAGCGCACGCTGAGAACAGTTACACAAGCACGATTCAAAGGCTACTGTTGCAGCAATTTGCGTTCGGCAACCCGTAGCTTTGCTGAGCGCGATCGCTTATTCTCCCCCACCTCTTCCCTGCTCGCCACCAGCGGCTTCTTCGTAATAATCTGCAGCCGATCGTCCCCCCGGTAGGCATACTTCACAATCCGATCCTCCAAACTGTGAAAGCTAATAATCGCCAGCCGTCCGCCAGGGTTCAGCCAGTCAGGCGCCTTCGCCAAAAACTCGGTAAGCACATCTAATTCACCATTCACCGCAATCCGCAGCGCCTGAAAAGTCCGTGTAGCCGGATGAATGCGCCCGCGACGAGCCTTCGGGGGAAAGGCCCCGCCAATTGCGTAGGCTAGCTCCGTCGTGGTGTTAAAAGGGCGATTCTCAATAATCTTCCGCGCAATCCGTCGCGACAGCCGCTCCTCACCATATTCATAAATAGTGTCGGCAATCGTTTTTTCATCCCAGTGATTCACGATTTCTTCAGCCGTTAGCGCTTGAGTGCTGTCCATCCGCATATCTAGCGGGGCTTCGTTACGAAAGCTAAACCCACGATGAGCCTGATCTAGCTGGGTAGAACTCACGCCAATATCTGCCAAGATGCCGTCGAACCGTAGCTCACCTGGCGTGTACTGGGCGAAATTGGTGTGGACAAAAGAAGTGCGATTCTCCTGTGGAGAGGCTCCGCCATCGCCCCAATCTGCCAACCTTTCCTTCGCCGCCGCCAGCGCCTGCAAATCCTGATCAAGCGCAACCAGCGATACATTTTCAGCTGCCTGCAAAATCAATTCACTGTGCCCAGCCCCACCAACCGTCGCATCCAAATAACGCCCGCCCGCCTTGACCTGCAAACCGGCTAACACCTGCTCAGCGAGCACAGGAATATGGAAAAAAGGCTGAGCCGTACTATCTTCAGACATATTTGTCGGTGTGATTTGTGATTTTGTGGGGTAGCACTATCTTATAATCAAGGCAAAATAGTGCTTTTGGACGTTGAATCTTTAGAGTAAACGTACGACAATAAAGCCACTAGATGAAACCCGCATAAGGACGCCTCCTACGCAATGGCTACGCTGCAAACCAAAACCGAACCCATGGTCATCAACATGGGCCCGCACCATCCCTCCATGCACGGGGTGCTCCGGCTCATCGTTACCCTAGACGGCGAAAACGTAATCGACTGTGAGCCGGTGATTGGCTACCTGCATCGAGGCATGGAAAAAATTGCGGAAAGCCGCACCAACGTCATGTTCGTGCCCTACGTCAGCCGCTGGGACTACGCCGCTGGCATGTTCAACGAAGCCATCACCGTAAACGCGCCTGAAAAGCTCGCCAATATTCCGGTACCGCGTCGCGCCAGCTACATCCGCATGATCATGCTGGAGCTCAACCGCATCGCCAATCACCTCCTCTGGCTTGGGCCATTCATGGCCGACTGCGGCGCCACCACCCCCTTCTTCTACATCTTCCGAGAGCGCGAACTGATTTATGACCTTTGGGAAGCAGCCTCCGGCGCGCGCCTCATCAATAACAACTACTTCCGCGTAGGCGGTGTCGCTGCTGACTTGCCTTACGGCTGGATCGATAAGTGCGAAGACTTCTGCGACTACTTCATGCCCAAAGTCGATGAGTACGAAAAGCTCATCACCGACAACCCCATCTTCCGCCGCCGGGTAGAAGGCGTAGGCACCATGTCCCGCGAAGACGCCATTAACTGGGGCTGCTCAGGGCCCATGCTGCGTGCTTCTGGCGTGAAGTGGGACCTACGAAAAGTAGACCACTACGAGTGCTACGACGAGCTGGATTGGGATGTGCAGTGGGCCACCGAAGGCGACTGCTTTGCTCGCTACATCGTTCGCATTAATGAGATGCGCGAGTCCGTGAAAATTATTCGTCAGGCCATGAAGCAGCTGCCGGGCGGTCCGTTTGAGAACCTAGAAGCAAAACGAATGGCCGGTGGACCGAAGTCTGAATGGAATGACTTTGACTATCAGTTTGCCGGCAAGAAAATTGCGCCTACGTTCAAGATTCCTGAAGGCGAGCACTACGTTCGCGTTGAGACGGGCAAAGGCGAAGTCGGTGTCTACATCATTGGCGAAGACAACGTATTCCCTTGGCGATGGAAGATTCGCGCCGCTGACTTCAACAACTTGCAGATACTGCCGAACCTGCTCAAAGGTGTGAAGCTTGCCGATATCATGCCAATCCTGGGCAGTGTCGATATCATCATGGGCTCTGTCGATCGATAATCGCTGAAAGCCTATTGAGCATATAAAAGGGCGTTGCTGAGTAGTCTCAGGGGCGTCCTTTTTAATTGGCGAAGTATTACACTAGCGGCAAGTAATGTCTTGATGAACGTCAATCGCTGCTGGACGTCAATCGCTCTTGCCAACGACATTTTTCTTGACTGAACGCTTGTCTATTTTAGAGCGGCGATCACCTCCACGCTCAGACCCGTTTTTTGACTAATCGTCTCCAAATCCAGAACGTCTAACAGTGCCCTGGCAATCTCTTCTGCCTTACGACGTTCACCTTGCTCTACGCCTCGTTCAATTCCCTGTTCAATTCCCTGCTCAATTCCCTTCAGAACAGCATTTTGGCTATCTTGTAAAAATATTTGCTTACGCTGAAAAATATCGAGTTCTTCGCGACTTAAGTTACTGAGCTCAGCAATCTCAAAAGCCTTTTCGAGCGGCGAGATACCTTCCCAATCTGCGGGCATCATTTCCAGGGTGTCTGCCTGCTGCAAAAAATAAATCCACTGGTCTGTGATGGTTTTTAGCTCGCTGAGAGACTTTGAGAATTTGGGTAGCTCCACAAAAACTAGCTCAATATCATCGGAATAGGTAGTTAGGCTGTTTTGCT
>JBCBDN010000134.1:0-10176 GCA_038529685.1 Cyanobacteria bacterium J06598_1
TTATCAAGCGGGCACGCTCGACTATCCGTATATTGAGTCTTCGTTGACTCGTGAGTCTGATGTGTTTTTTCCTTCTACACCGGCGAGTCAGGAAACCGGCTTTCGCCAAGGCTGCGCGGTAATTTCGTCTAATAGGGCGGTTGCCAGTAAGCTGGTCCACATTCCCCTGCTTCAGCTATTTGAAATGCAGCCACTGCTCTACAGGGGATAAGGGATAAGCAGATGAACATTGTTGGATTGAGTTCTACAACAAATCCATACGTTCAGGCGCGGTGGTCAGGATTTACTATCCAAAATCCTGACTACACGGTTTCTCTTATTGAGTTTGGCCGGGTCTCTAAGGTGTATGCTTGGATGCCCATAGATGCGGCTGTTCCGTACGAGAGAATGGTGCTCTCTGACGGGGCTTCTCAATATGAGTCTGTGGGGCAGTTGCTAGCGCTGATGCGCCGACTGTTTGGGGCTTTGGCAAAGGCTTGTCCGGATGTGCTTGTGCTCAATGGCTACCAGCAGCCGCTGGCTTTGGCGGCGCTGGGCTGGAGCCGCCTGCGGGGAATACCTGTTGTGCTGTTGTCTGAAAGTAAGGAAGACGATGCCCCTCGCAGGTGGCTGACTGAAGGGTTAAAACGCTTTTTAGTGGGGCGCTACAGCGCCGCGCTAGTGGGCGGGCAGAAGCACAAGGACTATTTGGTGAGGCTGGGCATGGGGCCTGATTCGATATTCTTGGGCCATAACGTCATTGGAAATGATGCCTATGCGCCAGAGCGTATTCGAGAATTGGCGCGGCCCCAACAGACTGAAAAGCCTTATTTTTTGGCGATTAATCGATTTATTGCTAAGAAGAATATTCCAACGATTCTGTTGGCCTATGCAGACTATCGGCGCCGTTGTTCTGCTGAGACCGTGTGGGATTTAGTGCTGTGCGGGGATGGGGAAATGCGATCGCAAATCGAAGCCCAAATTACCCAGCTAGGTCTCTCTAACTGGGTTCATCTTACCGGATTTCTTCAGCCGCCTGAGCTACTTCCCTACTTCGCTCACGCTAGCTGCTTTGTGCATGCGAGCACCCAAGAGCAGTGGGGCCTAGTGGTGAATGAAGCGATGGCTGCAGGGCTGCCCGTGTTGGTATCGCGCTGCTGTGGCTGCTTCGATGAGCTAGTGGTGGAACCAGTAAATGGCTTTGGGTTCGATGCTAATGACCCGCATGAGCTAGCAGCACTGATGACAAATATGAGCCGTCGGACGATTGATCTACCTGCAATGTCACAAGCCGCGCTGAGGCATATTCATCAGTTTGGTCCTAGCTTTTTTGCGGAGGGTCTGCGCCATGCGATTGAATACTCTACTAAACATACACAAAAAGGTTCGCTTCCAAGACCGATCAGCGCTAGGAAACAGCGCAATCAACAACAGCCAAAGACTTCTTTTCAAACAATCCCTGCTTCTGTTGTTACGCTCGAAGGTCAGGAGTCGATATTATGAATTATGCGTTACTCTCTAAGGCTGTAAAAGCTATTGAGCTGTCGGCCGATACGCTTAGAGCTTCTCTTTACTTTTTGGTGCCTAAGCTTTGGTTCAGAAAGCTCGGTGGGTACTGCCAGTTCAAAGGGTGGCCAAGATTTGGCTATGCGTTCAGAGAGATTTGCTTAGGTCAGTGCTGCACACTGGGAAAGGGTGTGTTTTTGCACTGCGGCCCAAACGGCAAAATTCATTTGGGTAACCGGGTTGGCTTGAATGACTACACCTATATTTCTGCGCTCTATGGCGTTGTGGTTGGTGACAATACTCGGATTGGTGAGTTTGTCTCTATTCGCGACAATGACCATGTGTTTTCTCAATCAAACGTACCGATTTCTCTGCAGGGGTTTACTGGTGCCCCGATTACTATCGGTGAGGATGTTTGGATTGGGCGCGGTGTATTTATTGGCAAAGGTGTGACAATTGCGAAAGGCGCAGTGGTGGGTGCAAATAGTGTTGTTACGAAAGATATTCCGGCCTATGCGGTGGCGGTGGGTTCGCCTGCGAAGGTCATTAAGTATCGCAGCAAAGAAGCCGTTGAAGAGATAGCTAGAAAGATCTCTAAAGAGACAAGTGTAGTGCCTAATAGAGAGTCTGTTATTCCTTCAGTGAGCGCGCTATGAAACTTTTGGTGGTGGTTCCTGCTTTGGGGGCTGTGTATGGTGGACCTTCTAAAAGTGTGATTGAGCTGGCTAGAGCGCTCGGGAAATCTGGGGTGAGTGTTGATGTGGTGACGACTAATGCAGATGGCGATCGCACTATCAATACCCCGCTGCACCAGTGGATTGAGCAAGACGGCTATCGGGTTCGCTATTTTCCCTACCTCGGATGGGGTGACTACAAGCTAAGTTTGTCGATGGCCCGGTGGCTGATTGCACACAGCCACCGCTATGACCTAGTGCAAACCAACGCTATTTTCTCACTGACAAATTTACCGGCGTATTTAACCTGTCGGTGGCAAAATGTACCGTATGTGATTATTCCGCGAGGCATGCTGGAGCCCTGGGCGATGTCTTACAAGGCTTGGAAAAAGAAGGTTTACTATACGCTATTGGAGCAGCCTGCACTTCAGAGTGCGAGTGCGATTCAGATGCTGGCTTCTAGCGAAGCTGAGCAAATTAAGCCATTGCAGTTAAAGTCTCCTGTTGTAATTTCACCAAACGGCATCCACCGTCAAGATTTTGAGACGTTGCCAAGTCCCGATCTCTTTTATCAGCAGTTTCCAAATACTCGAAGTAAGAAGATTATTTTATTTTTAGGGCGGATTGATCCTAAGAAAGGGTTGAATTTTCTGGCGCATGCTTTTGGCAAAGTGAGCGCTGACTTTGCAGACGTTCACCTAGTCGTTGCCGGACCGGACAGTGTTGGGTTTTTGCCGATGGCTAAACAGTATTTTGCTGACAGTGGCTGCCTAGACTCGGTGACGTTTACCGGTATTCTCTCAGGCGATGTTAAGTATGGCGCACTGGCTGCGGCTGACTACTACATTGCACCGTCTTATTCTGAAGGGTTCAGTATGTCTGTATTGGAAGGGATGGCAGCAGGGTTGCCCTGTGTGATTACGACGGGGTGCAATTTTCCTGAGGCGGGAGAGGCGGGTGTGGCTCTTGTGGCGGAGGTGGATGAGGAGGCGATCGCTGCTGCCCTTTATGCGTGTTTATCTGATCCTAAATCTGCTGCTGCGATGGGCCAACGGGCCAGAGACTTTATCTTCAATCACTACACCTGGGACAAAGTTGCCAGCGATTTGTCAATGCACTATCAATCTATTGTGACCCGGCAATTTCAGCATGCTTAACGCTATTACTCCCGTTATCTTGACCTATAACGAAGCGCCCAACATTGAGCGCACGCTAGAAAAATTGACTTGGGCCAGCCAGATTGTTGTTGTAGATAGCTACAGTACCGATGACACGCTAGAAAAGGTGAAGGCTTACCCACAGGTGAAGGCTTTTCATCGAGAGTTTGATACGCATGCTGCGCAGTGGAACTATGGGCTAGCGCAGGTTTCTACAGGCTGGGTACTATCGTTAGATGCAGACTATGTTCTCTCAGATGAGCTGATTGAGGAGCTGACTCATTTAGCGTTGTCAACTAGTCCATCTTTAGAACACTCAGAACAGTTAAAAGAGATTGTTGGATATTTTGTTAGGTTTCGCTACTGCGTTATGGGAAAGCCGCTAAAAGGGAGTATTTTGCCGCCTAGGCAAGTTCTCTTTAAGAGAGATTGTGCTTGCTATATTGACGATGGCCATACTCAGCTACTGTCGGTAAAGGGCGTATCTGCTACGCTGGAGCGCCCCATCTTTCATGACGATCGCAAACCTTTGAGCCGCTGGATTTGGGCCCAGGAGCGATATATGGTGCTGGAGGCTCAAAAGCTGCTGCATACGTCAAATGCATCGCTAAGCTTTGGCGATAAGTTGCGCAAGCGTAAGGTGGTTGCTCCTTTTGTTGTTTTTCTTTATTGTTTGTTCTTAAGGGGAGGAATTTTCGATGGTTGGCGGGGCTGCTACTATGCCTTTCAGCGAATGTTTGCGGAAACACTGCTCTCTTTAAAATTGATAGAGCTTTCGGAAAAGTAGAAACGCTCTCACCGCTTTCTTTTCCTCTTTATTCGTTAATACTGGCAAAAACACTATGGCTTTGCAGACGGTTCAATTTATTCTCGATCATCCCTTAAGCCGTCGTAATAAGCCCAAAGCCTTTCGCCGGTTTTTATCTTGGCAAATCCGCAGCCGACTGACCAACCAGCCTGTTGTGTATAGCTTTGTTGATCAAAGCCGATTACTGGTGCGTCGTGGTATGACGGGGGCTACGGGCAATGTGTACGCGGGTCTGCATGAGTTTGAGGATATGGCCTTTGTGCTGCATGCCCTTCGGCCAGACGATTGGTTTGTAGATGTTGGGGCAAATATTGGTTCTTATACGGTGTTGGCGGCGGCGGCGGTGGGGAGCAACTGTGTGGCGCTAGAGCCAGTGCCCGCTGCCTACGCCCATCTGTTGGATAATATGAGCCTGAATGGTGTGAGCGATCGCGTAGAGCCTTTAAACATTGGGCTAGGCGATAAAAACACCACGCTTCATTTCAGCGCTGATCAAGATACGATGAACCATGTGGTGGCCCCTTCAGAAACCTCTGAAAATTCTGTTGAGGTGCAGGTAAAACGGTTGGATGAGGTGCTGCAAGGGCGCACGCCTACCGTGATTAAAATAGATGTTGAAGGCTGGGAAACAAATGTTGTGGCTGGGGCTGAATCTGTTTTGTCGCAGGTAGAGCCGTTGGCTGTTTTGATGGAGTTTGGGTTGGGTGAGCGGTATGGATTTGACGATCAGGATTTGTACGAGAAGATGCTGAACCTGGGGTTTGAAGCGGTTTCTTATAGTCCTTTTGATCGGCAGATTTTGCGATTTTCTGCTGGAGAAGTGGCGCGATCGCAGCCTGAAACCTGCGTTCGAGGCAACATCCTTTTCGTCAACCAGATCGACTACTTCAGAGAAAGAGTGGCTGCTGCGCCTACCTACAGAGCGCTGGATATTGACATTTAGAAAGTGACATTTAGAAAGTGATGGCGTGAACAGATTTCTCTTGCAGAGGCTACATATAGCAAAGCGCGGATGCATAAACCGAAGGTAGGCTACGCCAAACGCACTTTGCTATGCGCTTAGCGCTTTATGTGGTAAGGGTTTCAACTGTTAGTGGTGTCTAAAGCTAAGCGCGGAAAGCTATAAGTTCAAGCTTGCTGCAAGAGAAAATTGTTGCTTCTTATTCTGTCATGAAATAGCTGGCGTTGATATCTAGCCCGCCAACAACATGCCCTTGAATCACTGCTACGAGGTTGCCATTGCCGTTGTATACGGCGGTGCCACCGGGTAATGCGCCGGTTGCTGTCGCTAGCGTGTGGGTTTCAGTGCCGATAAAAATCCGATCTTCTGCTTTGTTAAAGTCTTTAATAACCGCATAGTCTTCATCCCCTAGCACGGCATAAAACCCGGCAACTACAAAGATATCGCTACCCGCCCCGCCGTTGAGCGCATCGATTTGAGCACCATCACTTGCATTACCCGGCATGCCGCCGCCCAATACATCATCACCAGCGCCGCCATATAGGCGATCATTACCGCTACTGCCGTACATCGTATCGGCATCGCTGTTGCCAAACATTACGTCATCGCCTGCGTTGCCGAACATGAAATCGTTGCCCGCTCCGCCTAGCATGATGTCATTGCCTTCGTTGCCATATAGGCTATCGTTGCCAGCACCGCCGTCGAGCACGTCATCGCCAGCGTCGCCAGCCAGCGAATCTATCCCGTCACCGCCGTAGAGCTTATCTGCGCCAGTACCACCCTGAAGATTGTCGTCGCCTAGGCCGCCGTAGAGTCGGTCATTGTCTTCAAATCCAGCTAGGGTGTCGTTGCCTGCATGGCCGAAGAGCGCATCATTGCCAGCACCACCTGAGAGCACATCGTTGCCTTCGTAGCCCAGCAGCAGATCATCTCCGATCTCTCCGAGTAGACCATCATCACCGCTGCCACCATCTAAGGTATCGTCACCATCTCCACCTTCTAGAGTGTCGTCTTGGTCGCCGCCGTAAAGTGTGTCGTTGTCGTTGCCGCCGTAGAGTCGGTCGCTGCCGCCGTGGCCAAAGAGCACATCGCTGCCGTCGCCGCCAAACAGGCCATCGTCGTCGCTGAAGCCGAGTAGCTTATCGTTACCGATGCCGCCTTCCAAAATGTCTAGGCCTGCGCCACCATCGAGAATGTCGTTGCCGCTTTCTCCATAGAGAAAATCGTTGTCGCTGTTGCCGTAAAGTTTGTCGTCGTCGCTGCCGCCGTAGAGTTCATCACTGCCGCTGCCGCCATAGAGTCGGTCGTCGTTTTCGTTGCCATAGAGCCGATCGCCTTGCGCGTGGCCGAAGATAACGTCGTTGCCTTCATTGCCGTAGAGAGTATCGAATCCATCGAACCCCAAAACAACATCGTTGCCTGCATTGCCTTCTATGTTGTCGTTACCAGCGCCGCCATCGAGAATATCGTTGCCGCTGCCGCCCAAGAGAGTGTCCTCGCCATTTCCGCCGTGCAGCCTATCATCTCCATCTCCGCCAGAGAGATTGTCGTTACCGTCGTTGCCGTATATACGGTCATTGCCATTTTCTCCGAAGAGGTCATCGTTACCGATGGAGGCGCGGATAATATCGTTACCTCCGCCCGCGCTGATCAGGCTATCGACAGGAGCCGTATCAATAATGTCATCGCCTTCGGTGACACTGTTGCTTTGGCCAAAAACAACATAGCTTTTGCCAGGGCCACTGATGCCGTTGGCGTTGGCATAGGGCTGTCCGATGAGCAAATCCGCGATGCCGTCATCATTAACATCACCTGCGGCACTCACGGAAGTGCCGAAATATTTGTAGCCCACGTCTCCTTCTAGGGTAAAACCATCGACGCCGTTGAGGGCAGTGAGTGCAATACTACTGGCGTAGCCATTGTCACTGCCGTACAAGACATAGCTTGCTCCTGCGTTGCTTAGTCCACCGACATTGGCAGCGGCAGCGGCGATAATAATGTCATCGAACCCATCGTCATTAATATCGCCTGCTGCGCTGATGCTTTTGCCTGTATCAGACTGGTCGCCTGCGCCAGTTAGCGTAAATCCGTTTATTCCATTTAGTGTAGATAGCTCAAAAGGAGCGCTAAACGGGAGAGTGCTACCAAATACAACGTAGGCTTCTCCGCTGCTGTCGGTTCCTTGTAGGTCTGCGGAGGGTGCTCCAATTAGGATGTCACCAATGCCATCACCATTGATGTCGCCAGCGCCGCTAACAGCAAGGCCTGCACTGTCATAAGGATCGATGCCTTTGATCACGAACCCGTTGGTACTATCAATGTCTGAAAGTGCGAAAGTGCTGCCAGAGAAGGTGCTACTGCCAAATACAACGTAGGTTTCTCCTGCTGTGTCTGCGCCAGTCGGAGAGTAATATGCTCCGATTAGCATGTCATCTATGCCGTCGCCGTTGATGTCACCTGCATCACTCACTGCAGAACCTGATCGGTGGGTGGCAAAACCACTTATCGTAAAGCCATTGGTGCCATCTAGCTGAGTAAAATCGAAGTGACTGCTGAAGGGAGTAGTACTGCCATACACAACATAGGTTTCTCCCGCTGAAGAAATACCACCTGGATCAGCGCCCCAGGCACCTACCATAAAATCGTTGATGCCATCAGCGTTGATATCGCCAGCGCCGCTGACGGCGTATCCTGCTCTATCGAATGTGTTGAGGCCACTGAGGGCAAAGCCGTTGCTGCCATCTAGGTCCGAAAGTTCTAAACTGCTGCTAAAAGGCGTGCTGCTGCCAAATACAACATAGCTTTCTCCGGCGTCCCGTTCGGCATTTGGATCTACGTCTTTTGAGCCGATGATCAGGTCATCAATGTTGTCTCCGTTGATATCACCGATTCCGCTGAGTGATGTGGGTGCTTTATCTCCAGCACTACTGCCATTGATAACAAAACCGTTGCTTCCATTTAGGTCGGAGAGATCAAAACTGCTGCTCGCGGCTGTACTGGTTCCAAAAACAACATAGCTTTCTCCGGCGTTACTTTGGCCATTGGGGTCTCCATTTTGCGCGCCAATCATAAAGTCATCAATGCCGTCGGCGTTGATATCGCCAATACCGCTGACGACGTAGCCTGTCAGGTCGCCGCTGTCGATGCCGTTGAGGGCGAAGCCGTTGCTCCCGTCAAGGGTGCTGATATTGATGTTAGATGGAAAAATTGGCATAGTGCGATCGCAAGAGAAAAGGTGTAAGAGTCTATTTACTCCCTACTATTTTTCCCTGGGCGAATAGGCACAATTCAACAAAAAAATAGAACAGATCACGTGAAAACACTTCTTGACCTGTTCTATAAAACCTCTCTCTATTCCCTTCTATCAGGTGGGATTACGCAACAACAAAGTAGCTGGCCTGAAGGTCTAGGCTGCCAACAACATGGCTTTCGATTACGGCCAGTAGGTCGCCACTGCTGTTGTAAATGCCGGTGCCGGAGGTGGCGTATAGGCCAGTCCCTGTCTGAACGTTGGCCAGTGTGTGGGTGTCACTACTGAGCTGAATCGTGTCTTCGGCTTTGTTGAAGCCGCGAATAATGGCCAAGTCTCTGTCGGCATCTGCCTCGTATCGGTTTTCAATAACGTAGGTGTCGCTGCCGCTGCCGCCGTAGAGTCGATCGACTTGACCTGCGAAGCTAGCATTACTGAGCCCGCCGCCGATTAAGGTATCGTCGCCAGCGCCGCCGTAGATGACATCATTGCCTGCGCCGCCGATGGCTGTGTCATTGCCTGCTTGGGCGAAGATAAAGTCATTGCCTGTACCGCCATCTATGGTATCGTCGCCGCCGCCACCGTAGAGGAAGTCATCACCGCCGTCACCGTTAAGTGTATCGTTGTCGGCATTGCCAAATAGCCAGTCATTTCCTATGCCGCCACTGACGGAGTCGTCACCTTCGCCGCCATACACTTTGTCATCACCGTTATTACCATTTAGGGTGTCATCACCGCTGCCACCGTACAGATTGTCGTTACCTTCTCCGCCATATATCTGGTCGATACCCCCATGGCCAAAGAGTTTATCGTCACCTGCTCCACCATTTAAGCGATCGTGATCGGCATACCCTAGCAAGATATCATTGCCATTGCCACCGCTTATCAGGTCATCACCTGTTCCTCCATCCAAAATATCGTCATTTAAGCCGCCTTCTAGCGTGTCGTTGCCATCGCCGCCGTGAATCGTGTCATTGCCATGACCCCCTAGAACATTGTCGTTACCACCATTCGCGTATATACGATCGCTCCCTGTTCCACCATCAATAGTGTCGCTACCTGATTGCGATCGCACAACATCATTTCCCCCACCAGCGTCAATCGTATTGTCGCCAGCTACCCCATCAATGACGTCATCTCCCGGCAGCGGATCATTTTGCCCAAATACAACAAAGCTTTGACCTATCCAGTCTCCCTCGTTCTGAAATGGTGAGTGGGAGCCTACGATCAGGTCGCTAATCCCATCACCGTTGATATCGTCGCTGCCACTGACCGAAGCGGCGTTATGTCCATTGAGAACGAAGCCATTTTCTCCATTGAGAGAAGAGAGATCTAAGTGACTGTTAAAACCGTTACTGTTGCCATAGATGACGTAGCTTTCGTAAGCGCCGGAAAATCTCTTTGCAATAATAATGTCATCAATGCCGTCATTGTTAATATCGTGAGCGCTGCTGACTGCATGGCCAGATCCATCACCAATATGAGTGCCATGAATAATGAAACCGTTAGTGCCGTTGAGGAAAGATAATTCAAACTCGCTGTTGAACCCTGAAGAGCTGCCAAATACAACATAGCTTTTTCCGGCACTGTTGTTGCCATTTACGGTAGCATTAGGTACCCCAATAATAATGTCGTCAATACCGTCATGGTTGAGATCGCCAGCGTTGCTTACTGAGTGAAGTGATTGATCAGGACCACCACTGTCTTTAAGCTTAAAGCCATTGGTGCCGTCGAGTGAGAAAAGGTCAATACTGCTATCGAATCCTGTAGTGCGACCAAACACAACGTAGCTTTCTGCCGTATCGGGGGTTGGGCCACGCTTAGTGTAAGAGGTCCCCAGT
>JBCBDN010000135.1:0-10165 GCA_038529685.1 Cyanobacteria bacterium J06598_1
CTTTTATTTTGTAGGGGGCGATTCGTCAGGTGGCTTTGTTGCTATGGGGGTGTTCTTCTCAAAGAACTTGCCTGATCGGGGCGATCGCCTACGTAAATCTAATGAAGCAGGTGTAAAGTGCTCCCTTTGTATGGCTTCAAATCTCAGCAGCGGTTCGCCTAATGAATTTATTGGCGCGGGCCTTTCATTCCCGATTGGCACTAACGTACAGGGAAGTTTTCAGCTCAGTAACGGCACGACTAACTTGGAGGAGTCTATTCGGATCATCTTAGGGACTCGGCTGGGTGAGCGGGCCTACCGGCCAAACTTTGGCTCGCGCCTGTCAGAAATTATGTTTGAGCCGATGAATACGCAGGTGCTGATGCTAATTCGGCTGTATGTGCGTGAGGCGATTGAAATGTGGGAGCCCAGGCTGACGCTTAAGGATGTGATTACTGAGCCGGATCCGAGTACGGGCCGAGTTTCTATCAATATTGTGTATCAGCCTCGCAACAGCTACGACATCCGTAGCTTGGTTTACCCTTTCTTTTTGATGCAGTCAGGAGACGGTTCGCAATGACTGAAGCCGAATTTTTAGAGGCTGCGAAATTTTTACCTAAGCTGCCGCGCTCTAACCTGGACGATCGCACGTTTGAAGATTTGGTACAGGAGTGCCTGCTGCGCATTCCTCGCTACTGCCCTGAGTGGACAAACTATAACCCTGGCGATCCGGGCGTGACGCTGGTGGAGCTGTTCTCCTGGCTGGTGCACCAGATGCTGTTCCGGTTTAATCAGGTGCCGAGGCGGAACTATGTGGCGTTTTTGGAGCTGTTGGGGATTCGGCTACAGCCGCCGACGCCGGCGCTCACTGAGCTGACGTTTTACCTCTCTAAAGAGCAGTTTGTGCCGGTGCATATTCTGCCGGGGACGGAGGTGGCGACGGTACGCACCGAGAATCAGCAGGCGATTGTGTTTAGTACGCAAGCTGAGCTGGTGATTGGGCAGCCATCTATTCGGCATGTGCTGCGATCGCCCTCTGCGATGAATCTCTCTCCCGAAGTCCTAGGCTACGAAAACCTCTTCACCGATACTGACCATGAAAGGTCTTATCAGTGGCAACGGCTGGAGCGAGACCTGGCCCTATTTCCGGCGGCTCAGTCTGGCGGCTGTTTGCCGGGTAGCTGCGTGTACTTTGTGCTAGATGCCGACATGCCGACGCCGACCACCCGACGGCGCTCTGGTGAAACGGTGGGTGAACTGATTCGAGGTGACTTGGAAGAGATCACGGCTGAAGAGATCATGCCTGAAGAAACAGGCTTTAGCGGTATTGAAGGCAACGTTTTGGCCCTAAAATTTCGAGGGCCGGCGGCAGTGACGACCGGCATTAACCCGCTGCATCCACCGCTGCGCTGGGAGGTGTGGAATGGTGAAGCCTGGGTTGCCGGTATTTTGAGAAAACCGACAGACGACCATACGAAAGGGTTTAGCTTCGATCAGCTCAGTCAGGAGGCTGGGCCTAACCCAGAGCGAGAAGGGGCCGATGTGCTGCTGCACCTGCCTCAAAGCTGGCCGAAAGTAGCGCATGAGAGCGGCTACAGCGGCCACTGGATTCGCTGTGTGTATGTGGAGCCGCAGGTAGAACAGCAACAGTTTCCGTATCAGCGATCGCCCATGATCTCAGGGCTAGAGGTGCGATCGCTAGGCGGTACCATCACCGCTAGTGAATGCATTCAAATAAAAGAAGAGTTTCTGGGCGTTAGTAACGGCAAACCAGGACAGTCGTTTGGGCTAGAAGGACGACCGGTGCTTACGCGTACGCCTGCTGAATGTATTGAAATTGTGATGCCCAGCGGTGCCCGTGAGATTTGGCATGAGGCAGCAGACTTCGGTGATGCTAGGCAGAGCGATCGCTGCTATACGCTCAATTCGCTCGACGGCACTGTGCAGTTTGGTCCGCTGATTAAAGAGCCCTACCAAGTGCGTCAGCAAACTCATGAGCGCGGGCAAATCCAGTCATGGGGCCGGGCGCGGCCTCGGGAAATAGAGACCAGTTTGCCGACGTTGCCTGCTGTGCTAGACGATGAAGATCGGCGGAATGAGCGACAGTATGGGGCGGTGCCACCTTTGGGGGCAGAGATATATATGCGGTGCTATCGGACCGGGGGCGGGAGCCGAGGAAATGTGCAGGCGCGATCGCTCACCGTACTCAAAACGGCGATTCCCTACGTGAAGCAGGTGATTAACTACGTGCCCGCGATGGGTGGAACCGATGCGGAGTCTTTGGATCAGGCCGTTTTGCGGGCGCCGGCGATACTGCGATCGCGCCAAGTAGCTATCACCCCTGAAGACTTTGAATCCACCGCTCGGCGCTTTCGCGGCACCCGATTCATGCACCGGGCGCACTGCGTGAGCGATCCAGCGCTGACGGTTCCTGGCCAGGTGCGTTTGCTCGTGGTGCCGAGTTTAGGAGAAGCCGAGCTGAACTTTACTCAGGGCATTGCACCCGAACAGCTTCAGCTATCTGGCCCCTTACATCAAGACCTGCAAAGCTACCTCGATCAGCACAAGGCACTTGGCATTCAGGTCAAGCTAGAGACGCCAAAGTACGTAGGCGTTCAAGTCCAGGCCCAGGTCTTTTTGCAGACTCAGTACGCTCAAGCGGCAGATCACTCTCGAGTAGAGCAACAGCTTCAGGCAGTGCTTTATACCTTCCTCAATCCGCTAACCGGCAGCTTTGAAAAGCAGGGCTGGCCACTGGGCCGGTCGGTGCGCACGTCCGATGTCATTGCCCTACTCCAAGACCAGCCGGAGGTGCGATTCGTAGGCAGCGTAACGCTGTTTAGCTTGCGTCAGTACGAACAAGAACAAGAACAGATTTGGCTAAAGTCAACGGCTCCGGCAGAAGAGATTACGCTTTCTTCACTCGAAACGGTTTGCTCTTGGGCTGATTTGCCGGAGGGTTCTATGTCAGCATCTCCTAGGTCAGCATCTCCTAGGTCTGACAGTACACCGACGCGCGCCTCCAGCATGCCTTTAGCCAGCCATCATATCTCATTTATGAACTAGCACATGATTCCAGCAACTACCCGTCCAACGCTTCCGCTTAAGCTGATCTCGCTAGATATTGTAGAGAATGGTCAAGCCTCGCCGCTGTCGCCTTCTCCCCAAAGAGAGCGGCTAAACCACCGGCTGCAAATTGTACCGGGACGGCGAAGTGAGCTGCTGGTTTGGATCGAGAACACCAGTAGTGAAGCCATCGCTTGGACGGTGGAAGTAACGGGTGAGTTTCCACTGGCCTGGTGCGAGCTGACTCAGCAGCAGCCGGTGATTGAGCCGCACAGCAAAATCTCTCAGCTGATCGCGTTTGAGCCTCCGGCCAGCTTTTTCGAACGCAATGACGCGCTCAGCGTGCAGCCGCAGCTACAGCTTTCCTATAAGGCAAGTGTTTCTATTTTTGCTCAGCTCAGCGGTCGGCCTCGCTCGCGAACGGAGGTACTTCAAGTACCTACGCTTTCGCCTACTGTGGTGTCTTCTAGTGATTTGGCTGGCACATCGGCAGGCCAGCCAGCCGGTACCCTGGTTGGCTACAAAAATGTAGACATTACGCTTCAGCCGGGGAGTACTTATCTGGACTTTTTGCCGGAGATTTATCGCTCTGATTTTATGGAGCGATTTATTGCTATTTTTGAGCAGGCGTTTGATCCGGTTGTGCAAACAACAGATAATTTGTGGGCTTATTTAGATCCGTTGACGGCGCCCAAATCAATGATTCCGTTTTTGGCGCAGTGGGTAGACTGGCCGCTGAATTCAGATTGGACGCTTTCGAGGCAGCGTAAGCTAATCAAGCATGCGGTAGAGCTGTATCGGTGGCGTGGCACTCGGCAGGGTTTACGGCTGATACTTCACCTGCATACGGGACTCGCGCTAGAAGAGCTCTCTGAAGATGGCTCGGTACAGGAGAGCGCCGCGATTGAAGTGAAAGAATCTTTTGAGACGGGTTTTGTGCTGGGCCAGGTAAAACTGGGAGAGAATCCTCGGTTAGGTGGCGGACAGCCTTACTTTTTTAGGGTGGTTTTGAGACCGGCCACGCCTGCTGAGGCAGAAGGGATTGATGCAGACCTAGTCCGTAGGGTGATTGAGCAGGAGAAGCCGGCTTTTTGTAGCTATCGGTTAGATATTGAGCAACCCTATAGGCTATACGGTGAGTGATAGGGTGAGTGATGCGGTGGTGGTGGCTCGGTAGAATGAAGATGGCTGCTGTGAACAAAGATATTCATGGCTGGCTATTCTTGTAATATCTGTGTTTTGATGACGAAATTATTGAATCAGCACCCAAGTCAGCACTCAAGTCAGCACCCAAGTCAGCACCCAAGTCAGCACCCAAATCAGCACCCAGGGGCGGACCGAGCTATGACCGACTGTGGTCTGTTGTTATTTACCCGTTTCCCAGCACCTGGCCACACTAAAACTCGGCTGATTCCTGTACTGGGGGCTGCGGGTGCGGCCAATTTACAGCGACAGATGACGGAATCCCTCATCGATCGCTTAGGAGGTGTGCTGGCTGCGTTGTCATTACAGGTTTACTTCACGGGCGGTACGCTAGGGCAAATGCAAGCTTGGCTGGGGCATGAGCGATCGCTCCTACCTCAAGGCGAGGGAGATTTGGGTGAGCGCTTGAGTCGAGCCTTCCAGCAGGGGTTTGCGAGCGGATTGCAGCGCGTGGTGGTGGTCGGTAGCGATTGCCCGCTGCTGGGAGTGCCGCAGGTGATGGCGGCTTTTGCTAAGCTACGCACTCATGATGTGGTGATAGGGCCCGCGACGGACGGTGGCTACTATTTGATGGGCCTAAGCAGCCTGCGCGCGCCACTGTTTGAACAGATTCCTTGGGGCAGCGATCGCGTTTTTGAAATGACCCGGGCGATCGCCCTTCAGCACAATCTCTCTGTTGCCCTGCTCGAAACCCTCTCAGATATTGATCGCCCAGAAGATTTAGCACAGCTGTAAGGCGCTACCTGGCGCTATTCATTAGATAATGGAGTGGCTAGAATAGTTTGAAAGGACGCTTGCTTTGGTTGATTTTACCGCTTGGGATACGCTACTGAGTACCTATGTAGAGGCTGGACAGGTAGATTATGCGCGGTGGAAAGCAGAGTCTGTGACGACATTAGATCAGTGGTTAGCTGAGGTTAGCAACACGCATACTGATGAGCTGGATCAACCGAGCGCGACGGCTTTTTTTATTAATCTCTACAATGCGTTAGCGATTCGGCAGGTGCTGAAAAAGTATCCCATTGAGTCTATTCGGCCGACGCTATTGGGCGTTCCTAATATGGCGAGTTTTTTGCTCTTTTTTAAGCAAGAGATTTACACGCTCCACAACGCTAAGAATGGCGCCCAGCTCAGTTTAGACGGAATAGAGCATGGCATACTGCGCAAGCAATACAGCGATCCTCGGATGCATTTTGCGCTGGTGTGTGTGTCGCAGGGCTGTCCACTTTTGCGTGCGAGTGCCTACACGCCGCACCGCTTGGATGCCCAGTTAGAAGAAGATGCTCACCGGTTTATTAACAATCCTGACAAGGTGAAATACGAGCAAAGTAACAATACGCTTTACTGTAGCAAAATCTTTAAGTGGTACGAGAAAGACTTTATCGGCCAATCGAGTCGCCAATCGAATTCGGTTGCGAGCTATATTCAACTCTACCTGCCAGAAGAGAACATCCCCTCTGATGTCAGTATTGAATATTTACCCTACAGCTGGCAGCTAAATCAGCGAATATCTTCATAAAACCGCCTGAGCGCTGAATCTGATACGCCCATTCCCCACAAAAAGCCGATGGATAAATAGATAAAGTTTGCCTTAAAAGGTCCCCACTTGGCCCGTCTACGATCTGAAGACTGGACTGTACGGTTCACTTGCAAAATTCGACCCAGTTGAGAGAGCTTTATACACAGGTCGGCCTCTTCCATAATGGTGAGCTGACTGTTGAATCCACCAATGGCAACAAAGTCTTGCCGCCGGCAAAACATCACCTGATCGCCAAACAGCAGCCGAAAGCCCTGGCGAAAGAACAATATGGGGTGAAACAACAGGGCGGCGTAATAGGTTTTGAGGATGTTGTGCAGGGAGGTGCCCCAGCGGGTGGTTTGGCCGGTCATCAGAGAGATAAATCCACCGCAGGCAATAGTGCGATCGCTCAGCGTTTGTTCAATGACGGCGACTAAATCGTCGGGAACTAGGGTATCGGCATGTAGAAAGCATAGGATATCGCCGGTTGCTTGCTGCGCGCCTAGATTCATTTGCACGGCGCGTCCTGGCTGGTCGCTATGCAAAATGGTGGTGTTGAAAGCTCGGGCGATCGCCACCGTTTGATCGTGGCTACCCCCATCGATAACGATAATTTCTTCGGCAGCGGGACTCAAAATCGTAAGATGACGAAGGGCTCTGGCCAAAAGCTCGCTTTCATTTAGGGTAGGTATGACAATAGAAACCCTTGCCAATGTTTTCCTCTCTTTTGACCCTGCCTTCTCTTTGATAATTACAGAGGTTACCCATGCAGCGCAACAACCTTTCTTATTATGACCAGTGGGCACCTCAGTGGTGGCAGCAAGGGGCAACGGTTGCGCCGCTGAATCGGCTGAATCCTCTGCGGTTTCAGTTTTTTGATCGCTACGTTTTTGAGTGGCAACAGCTCAAGGTGCTAGATGTGGGCTGCGGCGGTGGGTTTACCTGTGAATTTTTGGCGACGCGGGGGGCGCAGGTGGTGGGTATAGATCAGTCGGCTAGCTGCATTGAATCGGCTCAGCGTCATGCGGCCAAGATGGGGTTAGCCATTGACTACCGGCAGGCGTACGGTGAGCAGCTGCCTTTTGAAGCCGGTACCTTTGATGTTGTTGTTTGTGTAGATGTGCTGGAGCACGTGGCCAATTTGGATCAAACGATTGCTGAAATTAGCCGGGTGCTGAAGCCGCAGGGGCAGTTTTGTTTTGACACCATCAATCGAACTTGGCAGTCGAAGCTGGTGATGATTTGGCTATTGGAGAACACGCTGCGGCAAATTCCGGTAGGCATTCACGACTGGCAGCAGTTCATAACGCCTGCTGAGCTGACTGAACTGCTGACGGTGCACGGCATGCAGCCTAGCTGCATCACAGGATTCGATCTGTTTGGGAAAGGGATTTTGGCCAAGGGGCGCAGCCTGTGGCGCTATTGGCGTAGCGGTCAGTTTCAGGTGAGTTTTGAGCCGGAGGTCGATCGAGTGATGTATATCGGGGTGGGGACTAAAGTGAATTCTGGGATGGCCTCTGAGGCTGTTGAGGTTTAGGAGACATTGTTGGGATCAGCCGTAGGCTGATGAGCCCTATGCAGGTTCCAGCTGCTAAGGCTAACGCTAAAGCCACTAGCTTAGGCTTTAGGCTGGCGAACCTTGCAGGTGTCTGTTGCACTTTGGTGCCATTCCACGCAGGTCTGTACTGGTGGATAAATGTGTTCTCAAGACTATTGAGCGCTCTTTTTTCAACGACGGTCCAAGCCAGTCTAGGATTTTTGAGTCGGGCGGCTTGCTCGTATCTGTGATGGCCGCTGCTCCATCTGCGCTGTAAGTTGGTCGATCGGCCGATGTACATGATGCGATCGCCGTTTAACACCGCGTATATGCCGCTGGTTCGGGGCAGGTCTGTTTTGCGATCTTCTAGGCGACAGCTTTGCCATCTAGATATTTCTTTCATCTGATTGCAAATTTACGAAAGTGCCTGTAGTGGATAGGGTCTCCTAGTTTTTCAAGATTTTCATAGCCTGTTCGTATGTATCCGTACGACCGTAAAGTTTTATTTAAGTCCTCAGTATATGATTTTACCGAGTGTCTTATTAATGAGAGTGTTAAAAAACTAGCAGGTGATGCCCAGCACTCAGTATTTACACTTAACTTGAGGCTGCATAGGGTGTTATTGCCTCATTGGCAACCACTGCTTAGATTCTCTCTTTAGTTATTACGTAGGAAAAACTACCGTGTCTCAGCGTTCTGCTGCACCCCTAACTGACCAGAGCGCTACAAATAGCGCCACTTTGAAAGAACAGGCGAAAAAGCAGGCTTCAGCCAAAAAACTCTCGCGATGGAATCGGAAAGCCCATCGATGGACTGCGATTATTATTTCTATTCCCATGCTGTTTGTCATCTTAACGGGGATTTTTCTTCAGCTGAGAAAGCCGGTCGACTGGATCCAGCCTCCCACTGCTAAGGGTTCTCAATCCTATGAGCCTACTGTTGTTTTAGAGCAGGTTCTAGATAGCGTCAGGGCTGTCCCTGATATGCAGGTGACAGGCTGGTCAGATATTAAAGTACTCGATCTTCGACCTAAGAAAGGCCTCATCAAAGTTCGTAATTTTGATGAATTAGAAACTCAGGTAGATGCTACGACCGGAGAGGTTTTACAAACTGCTCAAAGGCGCAACGACTTTGTCGTTAAGATGCACGACTTTTCGGCTTGGAATGCTCGCCTGTGGTTGGGGTTGCCGCTTCGACTCGGCTTTTTAGCACTTTTCTTGACGGGCGTTTGGCTCAATATAAAAATGACGCCCGCTCGTTTTAAGCAGCTGTTCAAAAAGAAATCGTCGAGCCTTCAAACATCTTCCTCAGAGGCTGCTAATGGCCGCTCGCTACAGACCGCATCTAGCTCGGTTAGTGCGAACGATTCGGCTGTTGCTGTCGCCACCAAACATAAGGTTGCCAATAACGCAAAGCCTAAGCGACTGCGTCTTAAAGCATCGCTGATGAAGTATCACTACTGGTTGGGTTGGGTTGTGCTAGTGCCCTGGGCGTTTGTGATTGCTAGTGGGCTGCTCCTACAGGTACGCTATGAGGTGCCCTGGGTAATGCCACCGCTACAGTCGGGGGCTAGCACCGTTCCTCAGATGGAGTTTGTGCAGGTGTTGGCCACTGCGCAGCAAACCCCTGATGCGGGTGTTTCCGCGTGGAAAGATGTGTGGCGGATGTATGTATATCCCAACGAAGGCGTGACGACTATTCGCGCTAAAAATAAGCAAGAAATACAGGTAGATTCGCAAACGGGTGAGGTGTTACAGGTTGCCACTCGTCGTACGGACTGGCTAGAGGATGTACACGAGGGAAAATGGATGGGGCTTAATCTCAAGCTGTTTTTACCTGTGCATATTTTGTCTTTATTTTTGTGGCTGACCGGTACTATCGTTGCTTTTAAGCGATAGTGCGCGCGTTGCTTTAAGCGATTTCTTTGCGGTTATTTAGCGATTATTTAGCGATCATTTAACGGCCATTTGACGGTCATTTAGCGATCGCCTATAGAGCTAGCTTATGGATGTTCCGTAGGCTAGCTTTTATATTGAATCTTATGTGTCCATACTCAAAGACTCAGTGGTACCTGGGAAAGCTATATCTAAGTCTAAACACTTGATGAACACTGGCTGGCTGAGGTTGATTCGAGCTGGCTGTGACTTTTGGGGACATGGATATGAAATATAAATTTTTTTTTAGTACAGTGTCGCTGATTGCTTCGCTAGGTGGGTTGGGATGGCTGACCGGGGGATGTGCCTTGACCGCTCCTACGGCGGGTTCGTCTGGCGATCGCGCCACGGACTCATCTGAATTGTTTGACCCAGCGGCGTCGGAAACCATCAAAATCATTGGTGCCAGCACGCCTTATCCCGCGTTAGAGCTATTAGCGCAGGCCTATTCTCAAGAAACGACGGGCGTAGAAGTTGTCTTCTTGGACTCTAGTCAGTCGAGTGGGGGAATTGAAGCCGTGAAGCAGGGGCTAGCGGAGATTGGCACGGTGACCCGATTGCCTAAGCCTGAAGAAGCCGATGAGCGTCTGACTTATCGGGCGATCGCTCGAGATGCCTTATTAGTGGCTACTCATCCTACGGTTACTGGCTTCAACGGCCTAACGACCCAACAGCTTCAGGACATTTACAGCGGCAAAATCACCAACTGGAAAGACCTCAGTGGACCCGCCGCCGACATTATTATTTTGGACAGAGCTGAAGATACTTCAGCCAAACGCTTGCTGCGTGAGTACTACCTAGGAAGCAATCTGGCAAATGCCTCAGATGCAATCACATTATCTCGAGAATCAGACATGGTCGATGCTTTGCAAGGTACTGCTTACAGTATCGGTATGTTGTCTTTGGCGAGTAGCCTTAGCCAAAGAC
>JBCBDN010000136.1:0-9913 GCA_038529685.1 Cyanobacteria bacterium J06598_1
CCCACGATTGAACAGGCATTTCAGGCGTCTCGACTAGACCTGTGGCAGCAGTGGCAGCCGCTACAGGCTAAGTATCTAGCACTCAGCAGGCAGGCAAACGTGGCGGCTTAGTGACTTACGCTGGGTGTCGCGCTGATTGTTGTCACGCTGATTATAGATTGGCGATATTAGGGTCTTTATGTGGCTTGAGCGTAATGGCAAAACCGGCGATCGCAACGGTCATAGCGCCTGCAACCCAAAAAGGCATGGCATAGCCAAAGGCCGTCACCAGCAGTCCTGAAATCGCCGGGCCAATCGCATTAGAAATACTCAAATAGGAGGCATTCAAGCCCAGTATTTCACCCTGCTCTTTTTGGTCGCTCCGGGTCGAAAGGATGGAGTCAATCAGCGGCATAGGGAAGGCATTGACCAAGCCAAAGAAACCCAGCAGAACCGAGAAGGCAAAGATATTGGGCAGCGCGGGCATCAGCATAAATAAAAGCCCCCTAGCAATCAGCGCACCGACCAAGACATTGACAATACTGAAGCGTTTTCGCAGCGGTTCTAGCAAAAAGACTTGAGAGGCGAAGGCGAGTAGTCCAAAGGCAACAAAGGCGATCGCTAAGTTCTTCGCATCTTGCCCCAGCACGTTAATAAAGAACGGCTGAAAGGCGAAGGTAAAAATGGTGAACGTGAAGCCATTGAGAAAGGTCATCAGCAAGATGCGGCCTACCACCGGACGACCGAGCGCAGTGAATAAACTGGCCCAATCGAGTTTTTTGGGCTTCTTTTTTTCTTCGGGGAAGCGCTCGGACGCAGTAGTGTCGGTAATATCCATCTCCTCAGGCAGATTATCAAACGGCTGGGTCTCAGTGAGGAAGAAGAAACACATAACAGCGGCAATTAGCGCGATCGCAGCCGACACCAAAAAGCTCATCCCCAAAGAAGTCACGACAAACGGTCCGACTTGCATCTTTGGCACCAGCTGAGCCAAATAACTCAGCGGTGGCCCCGCCACAAAACCCAAGCGAAACAGGCCGCTATAAATACCGAATGCCTGCGTTCGCTGCGCAGGCGACGTAATGTCACTAACCACAGCTTGAGCAATAGAGTTATTGCCACCGGTAATGCCGTCAAAAATGCGGGCGGTAAAGAGCAGCCAAGGAACACCTGCGATCGCAGCCAACAAATTCGAGGCCACCGTCCCCAACAAACTCACCACCAGCAAAGGCCGCCGCCCCCATCGATCCGACAGCTGACCCAAAATAGGCGTACCGACAAACTGAGAAAGGGAATAGGCAGTCGTGAGCAGACTTGCCTCAAAATCACTGAGCCCAAACTGCTTAGCGTAGGGATACAGCGTAGGGATAATGATGGTAAAGCTAACAGAATTGATGAACGCAATCGAAGCCACCATCCAAAACTGAAAAGGCAGCCGTGAAGAAGACGTAGACTCAGAAGGCGGCTCAGAGGAAGAAGGCGTTGGCATCGTCAAAAAGCAGCGGTAGAGAACACCCACCATACCAAGAATGAACCAACCTCAATTTTTAAGCGCTGACCCAGAAGAAATAAGGGCGCTCAAAGAGCTCCTTCTTTACGCATGAACTATCAACCGTGTAAATATCGACTGTATAGATATGGGCGGTGAGGGACTCGAACCCGCGACATCCTCGGTGTAAACGAGGCGCTCTACCAACTGAGCTAACCGCCCTAAGTACGTTGCTGCACCCGGAATAAAATAATAGCAGACAAGGGAACCGACTGAAACGCATTTTTAGAGCAAATTAGACCTAGCGTAAAAACAGATGAGCGAGGGGGGCATTTACGTAGTTCCTCGGTAGCCATTAATTCATCTGTATTACTGTATAGGGTATTGCATCTTTTACAAGCGCGACTCCTATGCCATCAGGCCGAACCCACGACCGCATCACCTACTGGTGCTTGCCGTTCATCATTGCACCCACAGCATGGTTCACCCGCAGCCCGACGATTACTGTTATTGTCACAGGTTCATTTCTCATCGGCGGGCTAATGATGGGTCCCGACCTGGATATTCATTCAGTGCAATACCGTCGGTGGGGCCTGCTCCGCTGGATTTGGCTACCGTATCAGATTGCTATTAAGCACCGATCGCACTGGTCTCATGGGCCTATTATTGGCACTGCGCTTAGAGTCGTTTATCTGTCTGTTTGGCTGGCACTATTTACGATAGTGGGGGTCGAAACGCTCAATTTGGTGTGGGATGCGCAAATTTCACTGATTAATCTAAGAGATCCTTTTCGGGCCCTGGTCCGCCGATACGCGGTTGAGTGGATTTCTATTTTAGTGGGGTTGGAGCTGGGCTCTGTTAGCCATGCAGTGAGCGATACAGTAGGCAGCTATTTGGTGGAGCAAAAAAGTCGCCGGAGGAACCGCAAAAAGAGGGGTAAAGCCAGGAAATCAGCAGAAAAATAACAAAAAAATGACAGAAAAGTAATAAAGCGTCAAACCCTGACCGCCAGTGGCTACAAGCCTTTGGCGGTTTTTTAGTCACTTGACACTCGATGATTGTAAAGATTAGTTTAGGGGCGATACCGCAAGCAATTTGCAGATATCGCCCCAGGAATTCATCGATTTTAGGAACACACTATGAAAGTCAACTATTTTGCCGCTTTGGCTGCTGCTTCTGTATTGAGCGTCTCCACACTCGCGAGTTGTGGAACTCAAACTGATGTCACTGTACCCAGTGTGGACGAAGCGACTGAAGCCGTTGAAGGTGCTGCTGACACAGCAGGCGAAGCGGTTGAAGGTGCTGTTGATACAGCAGGCGAAGCGGTTGAAGGCGCTGCCGATAAAGCCGGTGAAGTTCTTAACGACGGTGCTGATAAAGCAGGCGCTGCAATCGACGGTGCTGTTGAAGGCGCAAAAGAGGCTGTTGACCCTTGCGCAGCAGCTGACCCTTGTGCAGCTGACCCTTGCGCAGCAGCTGAATAATCACCCTAAGGAATCGGCTTTGACTGACGGCCTTTGTGACAGATAAAAATGCAATTGCTCTTCTGTCGTTTTTTAAGCGAAAGAAAAATGACAGAAGAGTAATAAAGCACACACGCCTTATTTATGAAAGCCTCAGCGGTTTCTCACTTTTTAGCCCTGTTGACAGCCCATAATTGTAACGATTAAGTTCAGCACTTAATTAAGCAACTCGGTCGCTGCATTCACGTAGTGACTCTCTCTTTTTAATACCAAGGAGTTCGAAATGAAAGTTAAGTATATGGCCGCTCTAGCTGCTGCTTCTGTTTTTGGCATGACTGCGCTCACTAGCTGCGGTGAACCTGCTGCTACAGATGTAGAAGCAGATACTGTTGAAGTCGAAGTTGATCCTTGCGCCGCTGACCCTTGCGCTGCGAAAGAAGACCCTTGCGCTGCTGACCCTTGCGCTGCTGACCCTTGCGCCGCTGACCCTTGCGCCGCTGAATAGATTTAAGCTGAGTGACTTTACCCTTGGTTGAAAGGAGACTCTTAAATAGTCTTTTTTTAACCGAGAGTTTAATGACTCAACAAATAGTTTTAAAGAAATCCTTGGAGCATTCCAGGGATTTTTTCATGAGAAGATTTCTCTTATATTCTCTCTATTTCCAGTGACCTTATGAACGTTGCATTTATTGGCCTCGGAACAATGGGCGCGCCTATGGTGCTCAATCTTTTGCGTGCAGGTCATGCAGTGACGGTCTATAACCGTACAGAGAGTCGGGTGACCGCTGCGGTAGCAGCAGGTGCGATCGCAGCATCTTCCCCTAAAGCCGCCGCCGCCAAAGCCGAAATTATCATCACCTGCGTCAGCGACAGCCCCGATGTAGAAGCCGTCGTCCTTGGCGAAGAGGGCATTATTTCAGGTGCCAAGCCCAGCGCACTACTGATCGATATGTCTACCATTAGCCCTGAAGTGACCCGACACTTGGCCGAGCAGCTGGCCAAAAAAGAGATTGCGATGATTGATGCGCCCGTCTCTGGCGGGTCAGAAGGGGCCGAGAAAGGCACGCTCTCCATTATGGTGGGCGGCGGTGCAGCGGATGTGGAAAAAGCGCGGCCTGTGCTGAGCGCAATGGGTTCCACCATTACCCATGTAGGGCCAATCGGAGCTGGACAAACCACCAAAGCGATCAATCAAATTATTGTGGCAGGAACCTATTGGTCAGTGGCAGAAGGGATGGCCCTCGGGATGAAAGCAGGACTAGATATGGATAAAGTGGTTCAGGCCGTCGGCAGCGGTGCGGCAGGGTCTTGGGGATTGACGAATCGGTCTGGCAATATGATTGCCAATGAGTATCCGTTAGGGTTTCGGGTCAGGCTGCATCAGAAGGATTTGGCGATCGCACTCGAAACCGCCCGCGAACTAGGACTGCCCCTACCGATGGCAGCCTACGTAGAACAGATAGAAAACGGGCTGATGGCAAAAGGATTTGGCGATGAAGATATCTCTGCGATCGCCCGCAGTGTCAGAGAAATGGGCGGCATCGAATAACGAGTCCACCTTTTAACCTACCCAGTAGCTGAGCAACGCTGGTCCACCTTTCAACCCATCCGGTGGCTGAGCGGAGTCGAAGTCACGCCTTCTGGCCCACCGTCGTAATGTACAAAACCGCTTCCTCAGCTGGAATGCTCAGCAGCTCATTGACCTGATCATCAAAAAAGCCAGCGATCCCGCTCACACCGATGTCCCGTTGGGTTGCTGCCAAGTTCAATCGTTGGCCTAAATGTCCCGCATCCATATGCAGGTATCGATAGGCCCGGTCACCATACTTACCGACAGCGGTTTCTAGATTTGCCGTGTGAAAAATAACGGCCGCCGCATCGCGACCCAAGTCTTGACCCAGACACAAGAAGTGAAGGTCTTTGTGAAACTGATTGAATCGAATCTGGCGCAGCTCTTCTGCTTTGGGCGCGTAGTAGTAGCAGCCAGACTCTAAGCCATCCACATTGGAAATCGCCACAAAGGTTTCAATCAGGCTGAGGTCAAAATAATCTGGCTGCTGGTCAAAATCTTGGATTAGATAATGCTCAGGGTGATAGGTGAAGTCGAGCAGGGCAAATAGATCGGCGCTGTGTAAGGGAGCGCGGCTGTAGCGGCGAGTGGAGCGGCGGTTGAGCAGCGTGTCTTCTAGGTCGGCGAGGCGATCGCCCCAGGGAATCGGCTGCGTTTTGGTCGAAAGCGTAATGCCAAATGGAAAGTTGTACTTATCGCCCGCAGGGTTTTCCTTTAGAGGTGAATCAGCTAGAGGTGAATCAGTGGGTTCGGGCGCAGGATCATCGGATTGGGCAGCAGTCGATCCATCCTCTGTTCGAGATCGCTGATGGCTAGTATCTTCCGCTTTACCCGACGGCCAGATGATGGTGTCATTACTTTTTTGTTGAAGCTGGCCAAAGCCAGCATCTGTCGTAATCAGCGTGTTTTCGTGCAGATAGTCCAGCAGTTCGCCATCGGGTGTTGCAACAATGTCTGTATGGATAGGGCTAGGCAGGGCGCTGCGGGCGGGGGAAAGATTTTGGTCCACCTGGAAGAGATCGGCTAAGGCGAGTAGGGCGATCGCACTCTCTTCATGACTATCTAAGTACAGCAGCTGATTGATCTGTTCATCAGCAAAGCCCCCAATCAAATGCGGTCGGTAATCGCACAAAGTGCCAGCGACTTCCAAATTGCCGAGCAGATGTCCTGAATCTAAAAACACCCGGCGGTAGGCTCGGTCTTGATAGCGCCAGGCTGAACGGTGAAATACCGTCGTGACAACTAAAGCAAGCTGTGTGGTCTCAAGTGACGGATGCCAAAAACAACCCGCTTGCAGCGCGGGCCAAGGATGGTCGTCCCAAAAGCGGAGGAGGGTGTGCGATCGCACCTGATAGTTGTACAAACCCGGCGGCAGCAGTGAAGTTCCCCGAGACACCAGATAAATCTCTGCGGGATACAGGCCACCAGCTGACGGTGCAGACCGCAGATATACCGGCTCACCTGAGAACGTCATGACCTTAGCCGTCAGTCCATAGCTATCGATCAGCAAGCGAGAAAGCCGTTGCCACCAGCGCCAATCATCGTCTGCGTCCGTAGGCTGTTTTTCTAAATAAGGCTTGAGATCTACCGGGTGGCCCAGCTTGTAGTCTTTGTAAGGAAGCGGCTGCTTTGACCAGTCCAGCCCACCGTTTGGGCCTTTGCTCTTCGCTGCCAAGGTTTCTGGATCGTATTTGGTGCGCTGATGGTAGTGCTGGGCAATCGAAACGTCTGCCATAGACAGCTATATATAGATGACGGGACACAAAAGAAGGGATACAGAAAAGTGGCTGCGAATGAGCCCATTTGTATAGTGTACCGGGAACGCGGTACCAAGGCAGATATCTGCTAACGTAACGATTCAGCAGTAAAATGCAATATAAAAATGACCAGCGGCAGCCACAGTAAGGGGTCACCCATGCAGGGGAATCAGAACAATTGGCGTTTGACAGCACGTTTGGCCGAACACTTGGCGACGCAGCAGGCGCTCAGCGGTACCCAAACAAGCAGTGGTACCCAAACAAGTCTTAAGCGCAGTCACAAAACCAGTGCAAAGGCAGGTAGCACCTTACTCCTAGGCTGGCTAATGCTTGCAATGGCGACGTTTGCTGTACCGAGAGCCGAAGCAAAAAATCAGGTGATCGCCCAAGCACCAACTGCCCCCGAAGCGCCCGCTGCGCAAACTGCACCGACGCCTCCGGCAGCCCCTACTACACCGCCCCCAACAGAAACGATTTCTCCGATTGCGGATCCATCCACTAGTGTCGCAGAACTTCAGTCAGATAATCCTGAAGAAACACTCACTAACCTAGTGACCCTCATGCTAGGACTGCTGGTGCTGATGGTAGGCACAGGCATTGTCATGCTGTGGTTTTACCGACGCTCCGTGGTGAATGAGGTCGCGACCATTGTGCGCACTCAGCTCAACGAAATGACTGAGCTAGAAAACAAAGTCCATAACGCTACGCGCAGCTTGAACCGCGTTTTGGCCGAGGCCGACGATCTCTCCGGTGAACTGCAAGGGCGCTCTAGCAATTTTCAAAGAGAGATCGCCACGCAGCGAGACGTGCTGTATCAGCTGATTGAAGAACTGAGCGAATTCAAAGTTCAAACGGCGCATAACTGGGAAAAACAGCTAGAAGACATCAACGGCAAGCTAGAAGCCACCGCCACTGACTTTCATCAGGTCGCTGTTGACTTGCGTAACCAGGCCAAGCAGCGACTCGACGGGCTCCAAAGCGACACCGAAATGGAAGGACAGCGCATTCTTCAGCGCTTTACCACCTCCGAATCTGAATTCTCTCGCCATGTCGGCGTCATTAAAGAAGAAACCCAGCGCCGCAAAACCGCCTTCTTTGACGAAATAGAGCGCAAAGAATCTGTACTCTCTGACCAGATGGGCAGCCTACAGGCCGAAACCGTTGCGGAAAAGCAGCGGGTGCTCAGCGAGATTACAAAGCAAGCCGACGACTTCGGACCCAAGCTTTCGGACGTGGAAGCTGCTGCCAAAGCCAAGATTGAAGCGCAGCGAGACACAGCGATTGAACGACTTAAAGTATCTGAAGAGAGCGCCACGAAGGACCTTGCAGAGATTCAAGCAAGCGCCTTGGGCCACCGAGACCTAGCGCTACAAAATATTGAGCGCTCTACCCAAGCACTTCAGCAGCAGTTCGACACCATCCGCAATGAAGTCGAGGTGCGCAAAACCGACATGATGCAGAGCCTGCGACAGTCTGCCGATGGATTCCTCACCCAGTTCGCCACGCTAAAGGCCGATGTGGAAGGCCGCAAAGGCACCATACTGGGCGAAATGGACCGAGTTGCGCAAGACTTTAAAGCGCAGATTGCCGACACCCAAGACGGGATTGGAGAAGAACGCAGCCATACCATCATGCAGCTTCAGGCCACCGCAGAAGGGTTCCGCGCTCAGCTGGCGAACCTAGGCAATGACCTAGGCACCCGCAAAACTGAACTCTATACAGACCTGACCGAATCCGCCCGTGAGTTTTCAGAGCGGCTAAACGTGATGGGTTCTGAGCTGGGCACGCAGCAAGACGAAACGCTGAGCCTTGTGCAGGAGCTGCAAGGTGAATTCACCCGTGAAGTAGAGACCTTGCAGGCGGGCATCGGCGGCGAGCGCGAACAGTTGCTGAAGTCGCTTGCAGAAATAGAGGGCACCTTCAGCAACGAACTTGCAGGCGTGCGCACCACAGTATTTGGCCGCCGCGATGTGATTATCGATAAGCTCAACAGCTTTGACTCACGCCTCGGAGAACAAATTGGGGAGCTAGCCCAAGCCGCCACCGACCGGCAGCAGGCAGCTCAGATAAAGTTGAGCCAAATAGAAGAACAGTTTGGCAAAACGCTGGAAGCTTTGCAGGGTCGAATGGACCAGCAGCAGGAAGCAGCGATCGCAGAAGTACTGCGGACCAAAGACGACATCAAAACCAAAATTGCGCACCTAGAAGCAGACGCCGCTAGCGAAAAACAGCAAATCATGAAGGAGCTAGGCCAAGTCACGCCGCAGTACGTGGCCGATACCTTTATTAGCACCGCGCAAACCCAGCTAGCAGACCTCACAGAACAAATCAATCGCCTCAAAGAAAATCGCCCCGAGCTGTTTTTAACCGCTGATGAATTTATTGAAGCAGGCGATCAGCAGCTAGAAAACAAGCAGTACGAAGCCGCGCTGAACGCTTACGACAAAGCGCTTGAAGTGCAGCCCTCAAACGCTGAGCTGTGGTTCAATCGCAGCCGAGTGCTGACCGCACTAGAGAATCAACAGGCCGCGCTAGAAGCCCTTGAAAAAGTGACGCAGCTTCAGCCTGACAACAGCGACGCCTGGTATCAAAAAGGGCTGTTGCTCAGAGAGCTGCGCCAGTATGAGGCGGCGCTCAAAGCCTTTGATACCGTAATTGAGCAGGTGCCAACAGATGCCAAAGCTTGGCTGAATAAGGGCATGGTGCTGAGCCGGTTACGTCAGAGAGAGGCGGCGATCGCAGCTTTTGACCGCGCCCTCGACATCAACCCTAAATACCACGAAGCCTGGGTCAACCGAGGCGTGGCCTTTGGTATTTTGCAGGCCCATGACCAAGCCTTCGAATCGTTTGACCAAGCCGTGAAGCTTCAGGCGAATGATGCGGTCGCTTGGCTTAATCGCGGCTTAGCGCTTACTGAGCTAGAACGCTATGAAGAAGCGGTGGATTCGTTTGAAAAGGCGACACGGTTTAAGCCGGGGCTGGCTAAAGCTTGGGACAACCGGGGCTACGTACTGATGCGGTTGGGCAAAGATCGAGATGCGTTGCAGAGTTTTGATAAGGCGATCACAGCCAACCCCAACTACGCCAAAGCCTACTACAACCGCGCCCTGTGCTACGCCCTCCAGCGCAACAACGATCTGGCCCTCGAAAACCTTCAGCAGGCCGTCCGCCTAGAGCCCAGCTACAAACAAGAAGCACTGGCCGACGAAATCTTTGAAGAGATTTGGAGCGATGATTGGTTCAAAGAACTGGTGTCATAGTCAGTCGTACGGCGATCAGCAGAACAAAAGAAAAAACTTATTAATACATATACGGACAGAGCGGCACTGAAACCGGAGAGTAAAAAGCGCAAAATCAGAAAATATATGTCCTGATAGCTTTTTCCGATACGTCTTCATTTAACCCTCAGTGATTTCAATCGCAAAGCGGCTTTACTTGTCCTTCACCTGGGTTAATATTGGGCAAGCAAAGGCGAGCTGTGTTAGGGCCCAATAGCTCAAAGACCCGGTAACTTAACCAGTCGTCTTGTTGAATGTCTCCTTAATATAGGATTCGACATCGTCACAATTAAACTTGCGCAGTATCTGGATAAAACGAGTGTTGTAGGCTTTTGCGTAGTTGGGGTTGGCTGTGAACGCATAATCAAAACTCTGCA
>JBCBDN010000137.1:0-9912 GCA_038529685.1 Cyanobacteria bacterium J06598_1
CATTAGCGAGGATACAGACCTAGCGCAGTTAGAAACTGAGATGGAAGCTGAGCTGACAGAGGCGCTAGGTCTGTATCCTCGCTAATGTGCTCAAGCACGTTGCCTTCTAGCGCTTCGTCGGCCACGCATCCTTCTGGCCGACTCAAAATTTCTTGCAGCAGTGCGTTGTTTTTGAGCAAGTCACGCACAAAGGCAAATGAGTTGAGCCGTTTGGTAGTGAGTTCAAATTTTTCGTGGTGTTCATACACGTACTGAAGGGCTAGCAGCGGTTGGAGTTCTTCGGTGACCAAATCTACCCATTCACCCCCTTGGGCGACAAGCTGCTGATAGTACTCGAATGAATCCCAGTAGCGCTTGATTTTGCGATCGCGCGATCGCACCAAACAGCTTCTAGAAAGTCCAAACGTCTCCGTATCTAGCAGCCGCCGAAAGCCAGCGCCGACCGCACGCCCACCGGTATGCTGCAACGAGCTTACCCCAATGGTGACAGGCACACCCTCTTCTTCCCCAACTACTTTAAAGTGTAGCCAGCCGCCGTTTTTCCCTTTGGGCGTAATCTCTTCAACGCCTTTTACAATGACACCTTCGATGGGCTGATCGCTTAGCCTGTCGATTTCGGTGATTTTTTCAAACCCAAATCTTAGGGCCGATGCAATCAGCTCGTTGTTGTCTAGGTCTTCGATTTCAAACTGCGCTAGGGCATTGCTGTAAGCCCCTTCTAAGCGCTCCTTGTAAGAGGCGGGTTTAGCTTCTATGCTCTTAAGTTTTTCGTTGATTTGCGCAGCGAACCAGTTGAGCGCTTCTCTGGCGTGAGGTTTGCCTTTGCCAAACTGAGTGAGCTCTTCTTCGTCGAAGGGATAAAAAGGCGTCTTTGAAGCTAGCCCCTTCTTTTTGTAAAAGGTTTGTAGTGTAGTAGCTGCTAGCTCACGAGCCGTCTCCGCATTCAAGTAGCTCAGTTCTATCGGCTTACCGTAGGAAGAGATTTTTTCTGATGAAGATTGTCTGGTTCTAGACACCGCGCGCCAGCTATCTGGTAGTACAACGGTCAACAGAACAATGCCTTTGCCATCAGCAGAAGAGCCAATCGAATCAAACAGCCGCTTGACGAGGTCCAAGATTACGATTTCTGTGGTGAGGCCAGCTTGATTACAGGCCGACGTATCTAGCTCATCGAAGCAGATGCTGACGATTTTGTACTCACTGATTAAAGATAAAATTTTGGAAACGTGAGTGAGGGCAGAGGCATCCTTTTCGCTCTCGCTTTTGTTCTGCGGTGGCAGTCGAAAATCAGCCGCGTCTTGAACGTCCAGTTCTTCGCCTGCTAGCCATTTGACTGCTAGCGAACCCCGCTCTTCTGAAAGCGTCCAGAGGATGGCCCGTAAAACGTATGGGTCGGTATTGGGCTTTCTTCTACGAATGGCTTTGACCAGTTCGCCCACCAAGTCTTTCTTCTTTTTCTCCCGACTGTTGCGACAGACCGCGTCAAACTTACGCACCAGCTCAGGTGCGGCAGGCGCTTTCGCCTTAGATTTGCTGTTACTCAGTGCTTCGGAGACCATTAGGGTTGCAATCTCTTGCCATTGCGTAACGCCAGCGCCTCCCATTTGCTCTAGGCTCTCCGCCATAGACTGCTGAAAGAGCGCGTTGATATGTTCTAGATCGCCATATTTATCCGCGCTGGCATAAATAAACACGCCTTCGCCAGTGGCCTGCAATCGCCGCCGAATTCTGCGAATCACATGGCTTTTTCCGACGCCACGCTCAGCGGTCAGAACAATAGACGTGACCTTGTCGAGAGTTGAGTCGGCAGTGCGGACTTTGTTTAATGCCTTGAATACGGTATCGGAAGCGGTAGCATTGAGCGTGGTGACATCAGGGAAAGACTCGCCCCAGATGTTTTGATCTTTAACGACGGCGGGTCTTTCGAAGGGATTGGTGGATTTTAGCGCAGCGAGAATAGCGGACTCAGCAGACGTGTTGGAAGAGGCTGACATGAAAAAAAGAAGGGCTGAAAGGTGAGCCGAAATTTGAAGAGATGCAGCGCAAATTTACGCCGACTGTAGGCGTTTTACATAAAAGCGAGTGCCGCCACCCGGAATAGCAACCGAGTCTTCTAGCTGATCGGCCGTGACGTTAGGCAGATCGCCACCCATGAGCTGAACCAGGTCATTCGCCTGAATTTCGAGCAGCCATTCGTTGAAGTTTTGGCGGGAAAGGCGATCGCCCAGCGCGCGACGAATTCTATAAATGGGGACCAAATCATCCAGGTTGTAATCTTGGTTGAGCTGGTCGTAGGTGTTAAGGGCGGTTTCTGTAAAGGCTCTGTATGAGTCAATTTGAGGTGCTTTGCCGTTGGTTTTATTGATCTCAGCAGCAGCCGAACTCGTTGATGCAGCGGGTGAAGCAGCGGTTGCTTTGGGAGGCTGCTCTCTGAACCATTTCAACAGAGCGTTGGTCGTTTTTGGACCTGCGATCGCGCTAAAAGCAAAGTCTTCATTGGCCAGTCCAGCTGAAAGCTTCTGCGCTCCATGCTCAGTAATGGCGTAGACGTTTGTGCGCTTATTCTTTGCTGTTTGAAGCAAGGCACCGTCTTCTACTAGCTGTTGGAGAGCCACACCATAAGCCTTCGTTCCAGAGCTAACAAACTTAGATTTAGAAGCCGGTGTTTCATCTAGTGACCACAGCTTTAAGAGTGTGAGTGTTTCAGCGTAAAGCGGTGTGACTTTGCGAGCCATTGCAAATCCTTGAAAAATTGAGGAATAGCTTGATCTGCTCTCTATCTACGAACACCACAATCAAAATCCGTAGTTTAAGACGAGCAGCATCAAAAAAACTTGTATTAAGCGTACCCACTCAATTTCTGAATCATCGTGATTCAAATCATCTTTCAGAAGTTTCAGACAGCTTAAAAGTCTTGCAGCGCAAACCCGACGAGGAAGCTCAGTAAAAGAAAAGCTTCTCCTCCCAGCAGCAGCGTGCCGAAGCTTGCGCTTAGCTTTTGCCACTGTTTTTTAACGGCTAGCCAAAGCATTGACCCAATCAGCATACAAAAAGCAATCATGCCCCCTACTCCAGCGGTAGACCTCGCTATCTCCAGATACCACAACGACCCTGGTGTCTCTATTTCCCAGATTAAGCAGCTTACAAAAAGTAGGAGAAAACTGCCGCAGGCAGCAGCTGGCATCCACCAGCTCGTAAAGTAGCGCGTGAGAAGTCTTCTGAGTTGGGTTTTCATCGGTAGGGTAAAACCTGTTTCGTGCGAGTTTTACCTATAAAACCCATTGCCAAGCCAGCTGACGCAGATTGCCCTGACGCCATCGAATTAGCTGTGCCGGGGCTCCAACCGAGAGGACGGGTAGGCCGATCGCTTGGCGGGGCGCTTGGGTGACGAGTGCGATCGCTTCTTCCACTGTACAAAGCTCCCACTTCACCAAATTCACCGCGCCTTCAATCAGCGGCAGCGTCGTCCCAGATAGCGTGCCATCTGCCAGCCTTGCCGTCCCATCAATTACTTCGATTTCGCGAGTATCCCAAGGATATTTGCCGTTGGGTAACCCCAATGGTGACAGCGCATCGCTGACTAAAAATAAGCCACCTGCCCTAGTATCGTCACTGCCTGAACTAATGCGAAGCAACAGGTCTAGCATGGTTCGGCAGATGTGCTGCCCGTCTGCGATGAAACCGCAGTGAACGCGTGAGTCAGTCAGCGCTGCACCTAGCAAACCTGGCTTCCGGTGATGTAATCCTGGCATGGCATTGAAGGCATGGGTCACCATCGTTGCGCCTTGGTCGAATGCTTTGGCGGCTTGCGCTGCTGTGGCCAATGAGTGGCCTAGGCTGACTGTGATTCCTTGCGATCGCAGCCACGGAATCACCCGTTCATCCATCACCTGCTCAGGGGCCAGCGTCATGATGCTGATAGCCTCTGCAAACTCACCAACCACTGCTTGTACTGCGGCTAAGGAGGGGGCCTGCAAATACTCTTCCGGATGGGCCCCTCGCTTCGCCACGTTCAAAAAAGGGCCTTCTAAGTGAGCGCCCAAAACCTTGGCGCTGTCCGTGAGCTTAGTGCTAGCCTGCTGCCTTTGAAAGGCTTTGATCGCGGCCAAGCTGCCCTGAAAATTTTCTTGAGAAGTGGTTACCAGCGTTGGGCAAAAGCCGCTGACGCCCTGTCGCCACAGCAGCTCGCAAACGGTTTGTAGCTGCTCCAATGCATCGACTCGAAGATCAGGAAAGGCTAGCCCAAGCGCACCGTTGATTTGTAGTTCAATTGCACCCAGCGTGATCCAGTCGCCTTCAACGTCTAGTACGGCTGCATCGGATTCAGGAGATGCCTGATCGCTAGGTTCGATAGCACTGATAGTGCCGGCTTTTATCGCGATTTGATACAGTCCTGATCGCCGGGGCAAACGAGCATTGAGAATGACAGTACTATCAGACATGGTTTAGATCAGGACTCACCAACACCTTTAAGCGTATGACAACTCCCCAACGGAATGGCCACGGCGGCAAAGTTGATGTCGGCATTGTTATGGGCAGCGACTCAGATTTGCCCACCATGATGGCTGCGATCGCCATCTGCGAAGAATTTGAAATCCCCCACGAAGTTGCCATCTTATCGGCCCATCGCACCCCCCATCGCATGGTCACCTACGCCGAAACCGCCCACACCAGAGGACTCAAAGTCATTATTGCCGGGGCAGGCGGCGCGGCCCATTTGCCCGGTATGGTAGCGGCCCTGAGCCCGTTACCGGTCATTGGTGTCCCCGTCAAAACCAGTACCCTCTCAGGGGTCGATTCTCTATATTCCATTGTGCAAATGCCGCGAGGCATCCCAGTTGCGACTGTGGCAATCGGCAATGCCAAAAATGCCGGACTCCTCGCGGCTCAAATGTTGGGCGCCTACGACCAAACCCTGCAAGATAGAGTGTTGAACTATCGCCAGCAGCTCAAAACAATGGTGAACGATAAGCAAAATCAGCTTTCGGCGCTGGGTGCTCGCCAGTATCTAAAACACATGATTAATACCTAACGCCAGACGACTAAATTTCTCTTTCAGAGAAAAGTCAGCACCTGTAAAGAGGCTAAAAATACGGAGAAACCCTGCGAGTATTTATTCAAACATTCGCATCCTTTAAAGGTGCTTTTTGAGACAAGAAATGGGTCTTAAAAAGCGCGTGAAATCAAAGAAAACTGATGTTTAGAAATGATACAAACGTCTCAATTAAGTCGCAAAAATAAGACGCTATGTAAACTTTATTTAAAACCTGTGCCAAAAAAAATTAGCTGTGTAGCCAGTCCTCTATTAAAAGTATCAAGTGATACAGAACGACTTGCTCAGACTTGGTGGAATAGGTGCCATCAGTTTGAACAGGTATCGAACAGGCGAGCTAGGTGAAAAGCTAACAAGAATCTTGGATATTGCTCTAAGCGTTTTTATGAGGGTTTATACGCACTTCCACATGCACCCTCTCTTCTTAGATAGTGATGCCCAAATCAATAACTTTTTATCTATCCAGTGACTGATTTATTCATGATTGGCATTTTTGCTGACCTGACGTTTCATTCTCTGGCCGCTGGCCACCTTGCCAGAGCTATGCCTGTGAGCCGTGGATTACTGTCGAAATTGCGTTAGGAACGCCAGACAAAAATGTCTAATTTTACAATCAGAAAAAGAAAGCAGGCAAGGCGAGCACCGTCTCCTTGGTCTGCGAATGTCCCTCCCTTTACCGAGATGGCTAAGCGCGCGCTTCATCGCGCCTTTGGTCGCCGGTTCGCTTGGGGTTGGCTAGCTTGTGTCCCCTTGGCCTTTGTTATCGTGGCCACCTGGGGGTTGGCAGCCCACGCTCAAGAAACCACCGCTGATGACGTTCAAATCATTTTGGACAACATTTGGATTGTGATCGCCTCCATTCTGGTGATCTTCATGAATGCGGGTTTCGGCATGTTAGAAACCGGCTTTTGCCGACAGAAAAATGCCGTCAATATTTTGACCAAGAACTTAATCGTGTTTGCGCTTGCAACGGTGTCCTTCTGGGCCTTGGGCTTTGCCCTCGCGTTTGGTGAAGGCAATAGTTTGCTCGGCCTGAGCGGTTTCTTCCTGGCGGGTACTGACCCGGCTGAGCCTGCTTTTGGCACGCTCACAACGCCTGTGTTCTTCTTGTTCCAAGCAGCTTTTGCTGGTACAGCTGCCACTATTGTTTCGGGTGCGGTTGCTGAGCGCGTTAAGTTCTCTAGCTTCATCATCTTCAGCGTATTGCTCACGGCTATCTCTTACCCCATCACCGCTCACTGGGTGTGGGGCGGCGGCTGGCTCTCTGATATGAGCTTTCTCGGTGAAGGCGTTGCCTTTAGTGACTTTGCCGGTTCTACCGTGGTTCACTCTGTCGGTGGTTGGGCCGCGCTTATGGGTGCTATCTTCCTCGGGCCCCGCATTGGCAAGTACCAAAACGGTGCGGTCAATGCAATTCCTGGCCACAACATGAGTATTGCGACCCTTGGTTGCTTGATTCTGTGGATTGGCTGGTTTGGCTTTAACCCTGGTTCTGAGCTAGCCGCTGACTTGGCTGTGCCTCAAATCGCTTTGGTAACTAACCTCGCGGCAGCTGCGGGTGGTATCGCAGCCACGTTCACGGCTTGGGCGCTCAGTGGTAAGCCTGACCTCTCCATGGTGATCAACGGTATTTTGGCGGGTCTTGTCGGTATCACTGCCGGTTGCGGCGGTATTGGCTACTGGGGCGCGATCATTGTTGGCTTAATTGCTGGCGTTATCGTGGTCTTCTCTGTTGGCTTCTTCGATAGCATCAAAATCGATGACCCAGTAGGTGCGACCTCTGTTCACCTCGTTTGTGGTATATGGGGTACGCTTGCGGTCGGTCTGTTCGATGGCGAACTTGGCTTGTTCTTTGGCGGCGGTGCGACTCAGCTGATTGCTCAAATCATCGGTATCGTGGCTATTGGCCTCTTTACGGTCGTTGTGACTTCTATCCTTTGGGTCGTGATTAAGTCTCTGATTGGTCTGCGTGTGTCTTCTGAAGAAGAGCTCAAGGGCTTGGATATTGGCGAGCACGGCATGGAAGCTTATAGCGGTTTCCTCAAGGACACTAGCGACATGGGCGGCATTATCTAGGCCTTCTCGCTAACGTTTTCTTGACTCGATAAGTAAAAAAGGTGCAGGCAGTCTTTGGATTTGCCTGCACCTTTTTTGTGTGAGCATCTTTTTGATTGGCACAAGAGATGTTTTACCTTTAGTTAACTTCTAGGCCAGATCCCCTAAGCTGCCTGCTATTGTAACGGTACTTATTAAAACACTATAAAATTCCAACGTTGATAAAAAACTCCCATAAGACAAGTGATTAAACACACGTTGGTCTTAACCGTCTGTGTAGATGCGCAGGCAATATACTTCCCATGGGCAATCCAACTTCCATTGTGGAAGAGATGTTTGAGGCGCTGCCAATGCTGCGGTTTCAGATGTACTTTAAAACGTCGCTGACGGCTCTTTCCCATGCCATGGAAGATCAGGTATTGGCAGGGTCTGAGCAACAGCCATTAATTATTGCAAGTTTTCAACAAGAGCGATTTTATCGCCAAGAAGCTCACCGTTATGAGCGCATTGGCAACCTTAGCGATCAGGTGTATGTACTCTCAGCAGCTGAGACGCAGTTTCGTGAAACGGTTGATAACTACGAAAAAATCAATTTTGACGAGGAGGATGCCCTCACCGAAGAGTGGCACCTTATCGTTCTGGGAGAGAACTATTGCGCGGCTTTGATTTGTCGTGAGCATGATAACGACGCAAACCAGCCAGCGGGGTCAGCGACCAAGCGCAAGACGGCTCAACGCTGGCTGCCTCGCTCGGCGGAGAACAATACAGGTCGTCCAGCAGCTAGCGTCAGTATCGCAACCGGTTCAACTGTGCCACACCTCGATCAAACTCGTCGGTTTGAGGGGATTTGGACCTTAGATAAGCAGGTGTGTTTACGAGCTGCCGATCTGCTGCTTACTCGAATTCAGGAGTATCAACCTGAATTGGCTGAAAAAATTGGCCGCGCCCGCAACAGATTCATTCCAACTATCCTCGGCAATGACCTTGAAGTAGAGGCCGATCCCTTTGCGCAACGGCTGATTACCTACCTTCAGGCGGGCCAGTATAAGCAGCTGAAGGCGTATCGTGCGATCGCTCTGCAAGAGCAGCGCGCCCGCTTAATCAATTCCATCACCGCCGCCATTCGCCAGTCGCTCAACCCGGCGAAAATATTTGCGATCGCCACCCACGAACTCGGCCAGGTGCTAAACGTTGCTCGCTGCATTATTTATCGATGCAGCGATCGCGACGCCGACGTAATTATTCAGCATGAATATCGCCAAAACCATATCAACTCCCTAGAAGGCACTGCCTGGCCGCTTAAAAACAACCCGCTTTACCAATGGGTACAAAGCAACCAAAGCACCCTCAGCCTCGAAGACATCAATGGAGAGATGCCTGCTGAGATTAATTTGGCAACCACCCTTCCCCGGCTCAGGCGATGGCAAATTCGCGGCTGCCTGCTGGTTCCCCTCATCCATAAAAAACGACTGCTTGGCATGGTTGAACTGCATGCCGACAACAGCAGCAGCCACCACTGGAGTGATGATGAAACCGCCCTCAGCGAAGCCATTGCCAACCAGCTCAGCGTTGCCCTCATTCAAGCAGAAGCCTACGCTAACCTAGAAGTGCTCAACCAACAGCTTGAAGACCTAGAGCGCACCCGTAGCAACCTAATTGCCATCACTGGCCACGAACTGCGAACCCCGCTCTCAACGATTCGCGTCTGCCTAGAAAGCCTGCTCACCGAGCCTGATATGCCCGGCGAAATGCGCGAAATTATGCTCGACACCGCCCTGACCGATGCCGAGCGAATGCGGAAGCTCGTTCAAGACTTCCTCACCCTCTCACGGCTCGAAAGTCACCGGGTAGAGTGGAACCTTGAATCCCTCTCGTTACAGGAATGTGTCGATCTTGCACTCAGCAGCCTGCGCTGGCAGAACTCAGCGAATGCCGCCCCTGCTATCCGCATCGAAACGGACCTACCCGAAACCCTGCCCTTTATCCGGGCTGACGGGGAATGGATTGTAGAAGTGCTCTCCAAGCTCTTAGACAATGCCTGCAAGTTTACTGAGGCCAACGGGCAGGTGACCATTAGCGCCAAAGCCCTCAACAAAAAAACGGTCGAAGTCGTTGTCAGCGACACTGGCCGAGGGATTGAGCCTGAACGGTTAGAAACCGTATTTGAGCGGTTCTACCAAGAAGAAGGCGCGCTCCGCAGGTCTGTTGGCGGAACCGGATTAGGGCTAGCGATTTGCCAGCAGATCATCGAAGGCCTTAGCGGCAAAATCTGGGCGGTCTCTGCTGGGAAAAATCTAGGCACCCAAATACATTTCACCCTCCCCTCGGTGAAAAAAGCAGGTCGCTACGTCAAAGGTCAAAATCGGCGGTCACAAAAATCGGCGGTCTCCTCTAAGCCCAATGCGAAACCTGCGGCTAAACCCGCTGCCCAAGCTAAATCAACGGCGAGAGCATCCACACAAAGCACCAGCACCAAAAAGACACCTAAAGCGTCGGCTCAAAAGACAGCAAAAAAAACAAAAAAATCAACCAAGGAAGCGAAAAGTTCTGCCGGATGAGCACTCAGTATTCTGGGTGCGATCGCACTCAACACTTCCCTGCGATCGCGCCTAACCCCTTCTATAAATAATCGCAAGTAGCTTTTTCAAAACAGCAGCAAACAAAACCGATCAAGGCCAGAGCCCGCAACCGTTTCTGAGCAAGATTAAAGAACTATTACGCTTCGTATCAAGCTTAGCTGATTGGGATCGTAACATTGCCCCGGGAGCACTTTTACAAGCGTGATACGAAGCGTAATAGTTCTT
>JBCBDN010000138.1:0-9797 GCA_038529685.1 Cyanobacteria bacterium J06598_1
GGTTTGGCAAGATACTGACTGGGCCTACCTTAAAGCGGGCAACGACGGCCTAGCGCTTATGAGCCCCGATTATGACCAAGCAGGGCCACACTTTGGATTTGTCTTCAGCGACAGAGCTGAGATCGACACGGCTTACGAAAAACTAAAAGCCGAGGGTGTAAAAGTCGGCAAAATTCACGACCATCGTGATGGAACTGCCTCCTTCTACGGACGCGACCCTTTTGGCAACTGGTTTGAATATCTCTACGAGCCAGATGACTTATTTGAGGGCAAGGAAGTCGTTACGGCTAGTGCTCAGGCTTAGTCCATAGATTTTCGGCAGTAATTATAACAACGTTAGGTCAGCGATATGGCATTGCTAGAAATTGACACAGCGCAGATTCTAGATCTGATTAAGCAACTTCCACTGGACAGTAAGCGATCCATTCTTGATGCCTTGCGTGAGGATATCGCAGGTAACCGATCAGAGCGTACACACGGACTAAACAGCGAATCTCAAAGCTGGTTAGAGGCGTCACTGACTGAAGATATTCCTGAATATGATTGGGGCCCCGAAGGCGTGCCAGAGGGTATTCCTGTCAAGTACGTGCCGGGAAAAGGTGTCCTGATTACAGAGGCAAGCACCCTTGAATCGAAATCTACTTAAGGGAGACGTTGTATTAGTCTCCTTTCCAGAACATTCGCCTTCTGGCCATGAACAACAAGGTAGACGCCCCGCCATTGTTGTCGGCACTCCCTTTGGTAAAACCCGTTATCAGCTTCTCCCTGTGGTACCGCTAACGACTCAATCAGGCGACTGGGTGAAGGAAAATCCCATGCTTTACCCTGTTCTAGCCCTTGGAACAGGAAATTTAACCCGAGAGTCAATTGTCTTACTTGACCAAATTAGAACGGTTGACGCACGACGGATCGTGAAATATTTTGGCAGCTTGAGCAAAAAAGAATATCAGCCAATTGCAGATGGATTAGCAAGAATATTTGGATGAATTTTTAAGTGTGGGCCGTGTGTCAGCGCAATCTTCTTTCAGGTAATTAAATAGCGCTAACATAGCGTTTTCATTTCATGGACGAGTCAATACGGTTGTTCTTGGGTCGATGATTTTTTTGCCGATGCCGGGGAAGTGGATGGCGAGGCAGATTTTGTTGCCTGCGCCGAAAATGTGGGTGACTTTGCCATCGCCAAAGGCTTTGTGCGTTACCGGGTCTCCGACGGCCCAGTCGTTTTCGTGGGTGTTGGGTTTGTTGAGGTTGTGCTGAGGGTTTTTGAGTTTGGCTTCGCGGTTGGTGGTGGCCCAGCGCTCAGGGAGGGCGCTTGGGACGGTGGCGAGAATGTAGTCGCGAGGGAGTTCGCTGAGGAAAATGGAGGGGGTGGACAGCTCTCTCATTTGTCCGTAGGTGCGGCGTTCGCGGGCGTGAGAGATAAATAGCCTGTCCTGGGCGCGGGTAATGCCGACGTAGCAGAGGCGGCGCTCCTCTTCGATGGCGGCAGCATCTTCTAGGGATCGGAAGCTAGGGAAGAGCCCCTGCTCTAGGCCGACAAGGCATACTACTGGGAATTCCAGACCCTTGGAAGCATGAAGGGTCATGAGGGTGACCTGATTGCCTTCGTTATCGTCGTCTTTGTCGGAGTTAAGGGAGGCGTTGGCTAAGAAGGTGAGCAGGGAGGCGTCTTCGTTTTCTTCCTCGAACTGAACGACCGCGTTGTAGAGTTCTTGGATGTTTTCGATGCGGGTTTCGTCCTCGTCTGTGCCTTTGGACTTTAGGCTTTCGATGTAGCCTGTTTGCTCTAGGACTTCTTGCACGATAACGGTGGGTGGAACCGTTTCGGCTCTGGCTTGCCAACTGCTGACCATTTTGGAGAAATCGCTGACTTTTTTGCCTGCGCGACCTGCCAGGGTTTTGGCAGAGGTTTCATCTTTGATGATGTCCCAGAGTGGCACGCTAAGTTCGCTGGCGGCTTTGTCGAGGTTATCGAGTGTGGTTTTTCCGATGCCACGTCGGGGCGTGTTGATAATGCGCTTGAGGCTGACGCTGTCGGCAGGATTCACTGCTAGGCGGAGGTAGGCCAGGATGTCTTTGATTTCTCTGCGGTCGTAAAAGCGCATGCCGCCAACGACCCGGTAGGGAATGCCAAACCGGTTGAGTACTTCCTCCATCGCACGGGACTGCGCATTAGTACGATACAAAATTGCGAAGTCTTTCCAGGCCAGCTCGGGGTTTTTGCCCTCTAAATTACGGATTTGGCTGACGACATATTCAGCTTCCATAATTTCATTGTCGGCCCGGTGGCACAAAATTGCGGCCCCTTCACCTCGAGTGGCGCGCAAAATTTTGTCGATGCGCTCTGTATTGTTTTCGATTAGGTGGTTAGCGACATCAAGGATGTTGGACGTGGACCGATAGTTTTCTTCTAGCTTGACGAGGGTTTGGGTTTCGTCGTCAGAGAGGCCATCGCCAAACTCTTCTTGAAAGCCCATGAGAATGGTAAAGTCGGCGGCCCTGAAGGAGTAGATGCTCTGGTCCGCGTCGCCTACGACAAAGACTGAACGCTTATCCCAACCGTCGAAGTTTTTGCCTTTGCCGTTGGTAGCGAGTAGTTGAATGAGGTCGTATTGAGTGCGGTTGGTGTCTTGATACTCGTCCACCAAGATGTGGCGGAAGCGACGATGCCAGTAGTCGAGCACCTGTTTGTTTTGGCGAAACAGCTGGACGGGGAGGCGGATGAGGTCGTCGAAGTCGAGGGCGTTGTTAGCGGAGAGTCCTTTTTGGTATTGGCGGTACACTTCTGCAATGGTGCGCCCTTTAAAGTGAGGGTTTTCTTGCTCAAATTCGTCGGGGTTAAAGCCTTGGTTTTTGGCGTTGCTAATGGCAAAGCGAACAGATTTTGGGTTGAATTTGCGGTCGTCGAGGTTCATTTGGCCGACGACGATGCCTTTGACGAGGCTTTGAGCGTCGGATTCATCAAAAATGGAGAAGCTTTTGGTCCAGGTTTGGCCGGCAGGGCTGGTGTACTTTTCTACATCGAAGCGGAGGATGCGGGCGCAGAGGGCATGGAAGGTGCCGACCCAGAGGCCTTTGGTGAAGTTTTTGTAGACGTAGGAGCGGAGCTGCACCTGTTCGCGCTGGGGCAGCATGTGTAGCGGCTTGCCGTGGCGGGCGAGGGATTCTTGTTCTGCAAAGAGCTTTTCGATGCGCTCTTTCATTTCGCGAGCGGCTTTGTTGGTGAAGGTGACCGCCAGGATGTTCTCGGGGTCAACGTTGTGGTTGAGGATGAGGTTGGCAATACGGAAGGTCAGCGCTCGGGTTTTTCCTGAACCGGCTCCGGCGACGACCAGGAGTGGCCCGCTGAAGTGCTCTACAGATTGACGCTGAGAGGGGTTGAGCTGGTTGAGAAAATCGACGGTAGTGACCATACTGTATGAAAAGTGGCGAGTCTCCTGTCACTGTACGCATGTATCGGTACGGCGGCTATATAAGTATGGCACTTGATATAAATACCGGCTGAGTGAAATCTGTAAATACACGGGTGATTCCCTTTGGGCGCTGGGTTGGTCGTGATGCGAAGAATTTGGAAGTAGAGGAGCGAGGATGGGGATGGATGCTGATGAGTGGAAGATGCCAGGGGATTTGCCCTTTGATATTCCGCCAGCTGCGATCGCACACCCCACCTACCTACGCCACCGCTACTGGATGCTGCGCTCCATTTCCCTAGCCCACGAAGCAGGCAAATCTGGCGAAGTCCCCGTCGCGGCCATTGTAGTTGGTTCCAACAATCAGCTCATTGCCCAGGCGGCAAACCGTAAAGAGCGCGACCAGGATCCGACTGCCCACGCTGAGGTACTGGCCTTACGAGCCGCAGGGGAACGGTTGGGTAATTGGCACTTAAATGAGTGTGTGCTTTACGTCACATTAGAACCATGCATGATGTGTGCAGGCGCAATTGTGCAATCTCGACTGGGCTTACTAGTGTATGGCGCTGACGATCGAAAAGCGGGCGCAGTTCGGTCGGTGCTCAATTTGCCCGACAGTCCTTGTTCAAACCATAAACTGCCTGTGGTTGGCGGTATTTTGGAAGTGCCCTGCCGACAGCAGCTGCAAACTTGGTTTCGACAAAGACGACAGAGAAAGCCATAGACTAACCCACAGTAAAACTGCTTTCTTTTGTGCTTTGCACAGAACAAGCAATCATTAGATTCACGGAGTTTGTATAGCCTTTACGTGTCACTAATTTGACGTATGGCTTGATCAGGACTTTCTTAAGGAAAGCCTCAGTGCCGACTCAGGATCTCCCGCCAACCACGACCACCCGTAAAAGTGTCAGTTTTCAATGCTGAATAGGGGGCCTGCCCCCTTATTGTTAATTTCAAGCGTCTTGTCAGCCAGTGAGCCTTCAACCTGTAGAGCCTGAAATATAGGTGGCCCAAACCTGGCTCGATATCAAAAACGTTTACTCGGTGTCTCTTTCCCTCCATGCATACAAATTCTTCTGCTGATATGGCGTTCCCTGCCGATCATCGCTGTCCGATCACGTCTTCGAGGGTTTCACCCTGGCTAGCACCGCTGATGTATGGCTTAGGTGAGCACATCATTTTGCCGGCTTACTTCAGCAAAATTGAAATTGTGGGAGAGGAGAATATTCCGACCCAAGGTCCGGTTGTGCTAGCGCCAACGCATCAGTCCCGGTGGGACCCTCTCTTGGTAGGTCTGCTCGGCAAGAAGGTCGATCGCTACTTGCGCTTTATGGTGACGGCGGATGAATGCCTAGGCGTTCAGGGCTGGTTTATCAGACGGCTGGGTGGGTTTCCGGTGCATGTGCGTAAGCCTTCGGTGAAGTCGCTGCGGCATGGTGTGGAGCTACTGCAAGGCCAAGAAATGCTGGTGATTTATCCAGAAGGCGATATTTATCAGGATGGTATTCATCCGTTGAAGCCGGGGCTGGCTCGGATTGCGCTGAGAGCCGAGCGATCGCGCCCAAACCTCAATGTAAAAATCGTGCCCATCAGCCTGGAATACAGCGAACTATGCCCCAAATGGCGCGGCACCGTTACTGCCCGCGTCGGCAAACCTATCTCAGTTGCTGACTACAAAGCTGGCAGCAGAAAAGAGCAGTCAAAACAGCTGACAGCTGTTTTACAGTCAAAATTACATATGTTGGCAGAGTGCGCTGGCTAAGTGTGATTAGCGTGATTGGTTTCAAGCTCTGAAGACTGCTCACCTCTGAATCTTCAAATCCCCACCGTTAGCTCCCAACGCTTCAGCTGGCCAACGCTTCCAGGCACATGATCGATCACCTGTAGCTGCCATCGTCCTGCTACCGATACATTCAGCAGACGGCGCAGTGCAGGCGTGCTGACAAACGAATACATCCTTTGTAGACGAGTTTGCCGGCCTAGCGTCCGACCCTGAAGCAAAACTTTTTGGCCTTGTGGACTGACCAGCGTGAAGGATAGATCGCTCAAAAACTCATGCTCTGCTTGAATATAGACCTTGATATCTTGCAGATTGCCGGACTCTTCGATGGTGAGCGGGCTGAAGATGCCACGAGGGTCGTCGTCTGGAATCGGAAAAGCTGTGCGGTTGTAGGCAGAAACTACGCCCCTTAGGGTGCGATCGCCTCTTTCCATCGCTGCTTTGACGGCCTCAAACGCGTTTACCTTGCCATAGCCAAACCAAAAGGAATGTCCGTTACGGTCGTAGGTGCCGTGGTTTTGCCCGAGCTGAGGGTCGGGTTTTTTGTCGATAATTTTGTCTGTAGTGCTTTGCAATAGCTGCTTGACTTCGCGGGCGGTGAGGTCAGGGTTGGCAGAGAGCATAAGCCCCACGATGCCAGCTACCAGTGGACAGGCGCTAGAGGTACCGCCAAAGCCAGTGTAGTCATCGAGCGTGTAGCCAGCGCTGCCAGTGCGATCGCTTGTAATAACAGTTCGCCCTGGCAAGCTCGTACGAATCGGTGGCCCTGTATCGAATGTGCCACCTGAAAGTGCCATCGAAGGCGGGGCGTTGTTGCTCGGTGCGCTGACAGAAATGTGCCGACCCCAGTTGCTGTAAGCCGCCTTCCGATTCAGACTCGTACAGGCCGAGACCGTAATTACATCGGGATGAATGGCAAACCCACTGAGCCAAGTGGTGACACCGCGCAGCAAATTTTTGGGCCAGCCAGACTCTTCCACCTTACCTTCGACCGGTCGGTTGGCATTACCTGCCGAAAAGAGAACCACGCACCCCTTCCCATTGCGCCCCTTGGTTGCCGCCTTGTTAATCGCCCGGCTGATCCGCCGCGACAATGGAAAATAAATAGACGCTGGAGACCAGCTACAGGAAATCACATCTGCGCCCTGGTCAATCGCCCAGTCAAACAGCTGCTCAATTGAGGCGTCGTCCAAAAAACCGGTCGTTTGGATGGGCATAAGACTACACCCTGGAGCAATCCCGACAATTCCTTTGCCTGTCTCTTCAGCAACGGCAACCCCTGCTACCGGTGTGCCGTGGTTTTCATTGCGGTCGGGTGTGGGAAGGGTGTCTTTATTTTTAAGATCGCGAGGCGCTACGATTTTGCCCGCGCCCTGTAGGTCTAGATGGGCCAAATCGAATCCGTCGTCAGTGACAGCGATGGTAATAGAGCGGCTGCCTCGGGTGATGTCCCAGGCTTTTTCGGCAGAGACGTGGGAGTTTGCCGCGAGGTTTTGGCCGCCTCGGTGGTACAGATGCCACTGGTCGGGATAGCGATCGTCAGTGGGGCGATAGAGAGGAGCGATCGCCATAATGATATTGGGCTCTGCCATCAGCACTTCGGGCTGGCGAGCTAACGCATTGGCAATTTTTAATGGATTTTGCCGGGCAGCAGGCCCTACTTTGAAGCAGTAGGTATTGCTGTTATCTCCTAGCGCGTGGGTGCGAATGAGCCCAAATCCGTAGGCAAGCGATTCTATTTTGACCACTGTCATTGATTCGACAAACTGGACCGTGAGCTGATTGCCCAGGTAGGCGTAGGTGCCAGGGCTGGCCTCTAACTGATAGACGTGGCTGGCATAAATGACCGATTCGTTGGCCCGTAGGTGCTCTAGGGCGTCATCGATCTGTGAGACCTTGAGCTGCCAAGAGACCAGCATGTCTTCTTCTGGCGCGGCGTAGGGCGTGATGTTTTGAGTTTGTTTTGGTGTCCATTGGGCTGCGAGTGCCGACAGGGATTCGGTGTTTTGGAGTCCGTTTTTGATGCAGAGCGTGAGGCGATCGCGCACCTTTTTGAGTTTGAGCTCCTCGCCGCCGCGCTGCAAAATGACACCCTCTAGCCCAGGCAGCACGCCTTTGTTGGCTTGACTCGGGTCAACTGGCCCGGTTGGGCTTTGGGCATTGGTATTTCCAGACACGCTCATAGGATTGCTAGCTCTATTTTCTGATAAACCACGGTAGACCGGAAGTCACACAGCTCTAGAAGGGTTCCGCTGATGTTATCTCATAAGGGCAGAACACTTTTTCTATATAGTGAGAGATTTTCTATTAGTGAGAGATTATTTAGAGCGTTTTTTGCCTTTTTGTCGCGATCGCCTATTTGCTTTCCATGTGCCCCCATACCGATAGTAAGGATTGTTCGGCTGTACCCGATGCCAGCAGGGTGAGCAGACCAGGACCCACTTTTCGGTGGCATCATGCTGAATACGATAGCGAAGATCTACCTGTTGCTGACAGAGTTCGCAGGCTTTTGAGCTGTCTTTGACTTTGGTCTTTGTTTCTACTCTGGTTTTATCTTTGAAATGTTCTGATTTTGGATTGGCCACAGCAGTTATTGGTAGGTTTTCCTTTCGGTACATCCACTTGGGTAAGAGTCACACGAAAGCGCGACAAGGGCGAACGCCATGTCCTAATCTAGGTTAAATTACCTAAAAATTAGTCTTCCTTTGAGCTATGGTTTCCCTCGTTAGAGCCTTATTGTCTGGCGTGTCACCCAAGGCGGCAGCGATTGCCGCAGCCGGTGCGATCGCTGCGTCCATGCCCCTTGCCGTTCACGCCCAGACTACAGATATTCCGGTCGATGCGGATGCGCCTGCTGAAGCCTCAGGCGCAACTCGGGCCATAGAAGATTCCAATAGCCCAATTGGTATTGCCGCTGGGCAGGCGCTGATGAGTGACGCTGAAAGCTCTATTGCCTCTCAAGACTATGCTTCAGCCGCTGCTAAACTCGTTGAAGCTCGCAAAGCCCTCAACGATGTTTCTGCTCACTATCAAAGCCTTTCTGGCGTATTTGTCGGCGTCGATAGCCGAGTGAACAGCGACCTACGTGCCCTCGCCCTAGAATCTGCTCAGGTCCGCGACCAGGCTAGCTATCAGCTTGCCGTAGTGTACAGAGCCCAAAACCGCCCTGACCTGGCAGTGCCTTTGCTCGTTGAAGTCGTGAGCTCTCAGCAGCCCACGCGTCCTTTGGGCCAGCAAGCCTACCAGCAGCTCTACGAATTGGGCTTTGTAGGCGTAGCTTACGACTCACCTAGCTAAGCCTTTAAGACGTAACAGAGTTTGGCGTTGAAAGATTCTAACGATTGACCGACCACTCGAAGCGAGTGCGGCATAATAGTTGGGTTAATGCTTGCCAAAGGAGGCACCGATGATTAGCCCAGATCAAGTAGAAGCCATGATTAAGACGGGCTTACCCGATGCTGAAGTCGCTGTTCAAGATCTCACAGGCGGTGGCGACCACTATCAGGTTGCTGTCGTTTCTGGTGCCTTTGAAGGATTGAGCTTAGTCAAGCGCCATCAGCTCGTGTACAAAGCTGTTAATTCGGCCATGTCATCTGAGGCGATTCATGCGCTCTCACTCGATACCAGTACACCTAGCGAAGTCGCCGCCGCGAGCTAGATGTGCTGGCCTTATGGCTTGCCTCTCAAACGCCTTTTTCTAGTGCCTTTACGATAGAACATACACAACTCTACTTTTTAGGATAGCTATGTCTCCAGAAACCAAAGCAAGAATCGATAGCCTGATTGAAGAAAACAAAGTCATGGTGTTCATGAAAGGCAACAAGCTGATGCCTCAGTGCGGCTTTTCAAACAATGTCGTGCAGATTTTGAACATGCTGGGCGCGCCTTACACAACCTTGGACGTGTTGGCCGATCCTGAAGTTCGTCAGGGCATTAAGGAATATTCCAACTGGCCAACGATTCCTCAGGTGTACATCAACGGTGAATTTATCGGTGGCTCGGATATTTTGATCAAAATGTACGAAGATGGCAATCTCCAAGAAACGGTGGAAGTTGCCCTCGCGTCTTAAGCTGCAAATACTCGATGACCGTCAAAAGCCTCCAAAGGATTTGAGTTCTTTGGAGGCTTTCAGTATTTGGGGTACGCGTTCGATTATTTACGCTGCGTTGGTCGGTAGCTGATTGCGATCGCTTTAGTAGTAGTCGGTTTCTAGCTGGGTTTGCGGCATCACAAAGTTAGAGGAATCGTACAGAAAGCGGATGGCTTCTTGCTCTAGCTTGTTGATGAGGTAAGACTCAATGGCACCAGAATGGCGTAAAGAATTTATGTACCCTTCTAGGTAGAGCCTTAGTTCATCAGTACGGTAACCTTTGTTCCAATAATCTACGAGGGTGTCAGTAATCCGTTGGTAGTAGCGAATTACTCTAGCGTCCTGAAGCATTTATCGATTGGCCTCACTCAGTTACGAAATTACAAGGGTTATAGAAACCCGGCAGCAAAGGGGATCTCTGTCAGGGGAATCATGACGATAGCTTATCGAGAACAAGCTAGGTTCCTTGGGGGCTGTCGAGTGTGAATACAACTGTGAATATTGTTGTATCTAAAG
>JBCBDN010000139.1:0-9738 GCA_038529685.1 Cyanobacteria bacterium J06598_1
AAACTTTTGCTGCGCACCGCCGTAGGAAATGCGGAAACCTGTCATCACTTCGTCAAACACCAGCAGCGCGTCGTTATCTTTCGTGATTTCTCTGAGCCCTTCTAGGAAACCAACGTCAGGGGTCACAAAGCCAGAGTTGCCGACCACAGGCTCTAAGATGACGCCTGCAATCTCGCCAGGGTTCTCAGCAAATAGCTTCTTAACAGCTTCTAAGTCGTTGTAAGGCGCGTTGAGCGTATCGGCAGTCGCTGCTTTGGGTACGCCAGGAGAATCGGGTAGGCCGAGGGTAGCTACGCCGGAGCCTGCTTTCACCAAGAACATGTCGGCATGGCCGTGGTAGCAGCCTTCAAACTTGATGATTTTGTTGCGGCTCGTGAAGGCGCGCATGAGGCGCAGTACCGCCATGCAGGCTTCGGTACCAGAGTTCACGAAGCGGACCATTTCTACGCTAGGAACGGCTTCGATGACCATTTCGGCCAGCACGTTTTCGAGGTAGCAGGGGGCGCCGAAGCTGGTGCCTTTGTCGATAGCGGCCTTCAGGGCTTCGAGCACTTCAGGATGGGCATGGCCGCAGATGGCGGGGCCCCACGTACCGACGTAGTCAATATATTTGTTGCCATCAACATCCCAGACGTGTGCACCTTTGACGTGATCGAACACGATGGGCTGACCGCCGACAGACCGGAACGCTCTTACTGGGGAGCTGACGCCGCCGGGCATGAGGGATTGGGCCGCTGAAAAAATCTCGTCAGACTTGGTTGTTTTTAGGGTTGTGGTGCTAACCAAAACACGCTCCTACATTCAAAAGATATGGTCAATCGCAGTGTTTTTAATCCTAACGGGTTGGGATCCTTTTTTGTTTCGCGATGTTAAGGAATGTAGAGATCTCAATAAGACGTAGCATGGGAAAATCATTGCCCCTCACCTCCTTCGCGTTCGGCCCATGAATCCTTCTGCTCAAACTATCCCAATCGATCAAATTCGCTTCAACGATCAGGGTCTGGTACCGGCGATCGCTCAGGATTATCTCGATGGCACGGTGCTCATGATGGCTTGGATGAACGCCGACTCACTCCAAAAAACCATAGACACCGGAGACGTGTGGTACTGGAGCCGGTCTCGCCAAGCGCTGTGGCACAAAGGGGCAACCTCTGGCCACTTACAAAAGGTGAAAGGGCTACGCTACGACTGCGACAGTGACGCGCTGCTCGTGAGCGTGGAGCAAATTGGCGATGTAGCCTGCCATACCGGGGAGCGGAGCTGTTTTCATCAGGTGCAAATAGATGGAGAAAACACAGTCGAAATTGTGCCGCCGCCCGCAGATACGCTCTCTCAGGTGTTTGGGGTAATTCGCGATCGCAAACTCAACCCCAAACCCGACTCCTACACCAACAAACTCTTTGAAGGCGGCGACAACAAAATTTTGCAGAAAATCGGGGAAGAAGCCGTAGAAGTGGTCATGGCCTGCAAAGACGACGAACCCGATGAGATTGCTGGAGAAGTGGCTGATTTGCTGTATCACACCCTAGTTGCGATCGCTCACCACGATGTCGATCTCAAAGCGGTCTACCAAAAGCTCCAGGCCAGGAGGTAAATCTTACTAGCCTGACCCATCCAGACAGATATACATAAGATGTATTCTTTGCAAAGCAGCTGTTAGTGATGGTCAAACATTAGACTGAAAGCTATATAGTACAAAATAACTAATTGCAAGCAGCGTGTCGAGGCCAGGTCAACTGTAGACATAACTTACTGTAGACATAACTTGCAGAGGGCTTAGATCAGGAGCGTTTTTCTATGACCAAACAGACCGCAGAAAAACCCGTGGCAAAAAGTAGGATTCTAGAACTGCGATCGCAGCTTCAAAAAGCCAGCTACGACTACTACGTTCTCGACGCACCCAACCTGCCCGACTCCGTATATGACCGGCTGTACCGAGAGCTGCAAGACCTAGAAGAGAAGTATCCCGACCTGCTCACCCCCGATAGCCCCACCCAGCGAGTTGGCGCGCAGCCCGCCGAACAGTTCACCTCCACGCCGCACAATATTCCGCTCTACAGCCTAGAAAACGCCTTCGATACCGAAGAATACTTGGCGTGGCAAGCCCGCTGGCAGCGCCTAGAGCCCGACATGCCAGAAGCCGACGCCGTAGCTGAACTCAAAATTGACGGCAACGCCCTCGCCCTCACCTACGAAAACGGCGTCCTCACACGCGGTGTCACGCGCGGCGACGGCATCGTCGGTGAAGACATCACCCAAAACGTTCGCACCATTCGCACGATTCCGCTGCGGCTCCAAATGCCAGAAGGTCAGACGCCACCACCTATCGTCGAGGTGCGCGGCGAAGCTTTTTTGCCCCTAGATGTGTTTGAAGAAATCAACCAAAAGCGTGAAGCAGAAGGCACCGCCCTATTCGCCAACCCTCGCAACGCAGCAGCAGGCACCCTGCGCCAGCTAGATGCCAAAGTCGTGGCTGAACGGCGGCTCGACTTCTTTGCCTACACCCTGCTCATGCCAAATGGCACGGGCGACGTACCTACCCCCGATACTCAGTGGGCAGCCCTCGAGCGGCTCCAAGACCTGGGCTTTCGGGTGAACCCCAATCGGCAGCTGTGTGAATCAGCAGCGGCGATCGCCAGCTACTACGACCACTGGGAAGAGGCCCGCCACGACCTGCCCTACCTCACCGATGGTGTGGTGGTAAAGCTCAACAGCTTTGAGCTGCAAGACCGATTGGGCTTTACGAACAAATTTCCGCGCTGGGCGATCGCGCTCAAATACCCCGCCGAAGAAGTGCCCACCATCCTCAAAAAAGTCACCGTGCAAGTCGGCAGAACTGGAGCGATTACCCCCGTAGCTGAGCTATCGCCCGTCCAGCTAGCAGGCACCACCGTTGCCCGCGCCACCCTGCACAATGCTGACCGGCTCGCGGAGTTGGACTTACATATTGGCGATACCGTCATCGTGCGCAAGGCTGGTGAAATTATCCCCGAAGTCGTACGGGTGCTGCCCGATTTGCGGCCTGCTGGCGCGAAAGCGTATCACCTCCCCACCACGTGCCCGGTGTGCGGGCAGCCTGTGGTCAAACCCGAAGGCGAAGCCGTGACCCGCTGTGTCAATAGCGCCTGCCCTGCCATTTTGAGTGGTTCGCTGCGCCACTGGGCTAGCCGTAATGCAATGGACATTAGTGGGCTCGGTGAGCGTCTTGTGCAGAGCTGGCTAGATCAGAGCGTCGTGACCTCTATTGCTGACTTGTATGACCTAACGCTGGAAGATTTATTGCCTTTGGAGCGCATGGGTCAGCAGCTCGCTCAGAAGTTAATTGATGCGATCGCAGACTCTAAGCAACGGCCCTGGGCAAAGGTGCTATACGGACTGGGCATTCGGCTAGTGGGCAGCACCAACGCCCAGCTGTTAGCAGATAATTTTCGGACGGTAACGGATTTGGCTGAGGCGAGTGAGGAAGCGATCGCCCAGGTCTATGGAATTGGCCCAGAAATTGCTCAGTCAGTCACCCAGTGGTTCCAAGTCCCCGCTAATCAGACGCAAATTGCTCGGCTGCAAGCTGCCGGACTCCAGTTCGATGCGCCAGAAGCATCCGAACCTACGCAGCCCCAAACCCTATCAGGCAAAAGCTTTGTACTGACCGGAACCTTGCCCACGCTCAAGCGCTCAGAGGCCAAAAGCATGATTGAAGCAGCGGGCGGGCGAGTCAGTGGTTCCATTAGCACCAAAACCAGCTACGTGGTTGTGGGCGAAAAAGCCGGATCTAAGCAGGCTAAGGCCGAATCATTAGGGGTTACTCAGCTCAGCGAAGCTGACCTACTATCTCTGCTAAAATCTGCCTGATCAGGAATAAGGGCTATGAAATATCGGAATGATGCGTCTAGGACCTCTTCTTTCTGTCAGCGCAAGACTATGAACAGAATTGTGAACCGATATCAGACGAAAGGATTTAGAGGTTGGCGGGTCGCATTTCAGATAGCGATCGCGCTCACGTCACTAACCCTTGCCACACCAGTCACCAAACCTGCTCACGCCGCCGAAAAAATCACCGTCTCTCTGGGTGCAACCTTTGAGCGGTCTATCTCTGTCGAAGCACTGGAGATTTACGCCAACGAAGGCCGCATTACCGACGAGCTTGCGCCCTATGTCAGCTACATCACAGATATCGACCCAAACGCGCTAGAAGCGGTTCGAGGGCTGCTGACCCAGCGAGCCGATGTAGATGTCACGACCGTTTCTCAGTTTTCATATACCCCTCAAGGGGAATACGTCCTCAACGAAATTGGCAAAATTTTTCGGACCGGGGCTCGTCTCTCCGGGAGCAAAGGGCTCCGAGGCGCCGCTATTTTGGCCGCTGCTGACGATGCCAACGGGCTCACGATTCTCAACGTCATTAAACAATTTCCAACGCCAGTGCTGCGGATCGATTTGCAGCAGGGACTGGCGATCGCAAATCAAGCCACCGACTCACTGCAAGAAACCCGCGTAGCATTAGACCTCGTCGAACAGCTCGCCCTTCAAAGCATCACCGAAGCCTTTCCCAGTGGGCAATCGATTGCCGAGCTCAATCGGCTAGCCAATCAACCAGGCCCTTTTCAGGCCAAGCGGCTGACCACCATTGTCAAAACGAGTCAGGCGCCGGTCGATGTGTATTTGCCGCAGTCGCCCGCATCAATATCACCGATGCCGACTGTGATCATCTCCCACGGCTTTGGCAACGAGCGAAAAACCTACCGATATCTGGCTGAATTCTTAGCTAGCCACGGCTTTGCCGTTATCAACGTAGAGCACCCCGGCAGCAGCACCGACCAACTTACCGCCCTCATTTCAGGTCGCACCAGTCGAGTCGTACCGGATGATGAATTTACCCGTCGGCCCGAAACCATTTCGCAGGTACTCACTGAGCTAGAAAACCGAGCCGTTCAAGACAAAAATTTCGCCCAAATCGATTTTAATAATGTCGGCATCATCGGTCAGTCTTTCGGCGGCTACACCGCGCTCGCCGTCGCGGGCGCTCCGATTAATTTGGCGTCTTTACGCGCCAACTGCCCGACGCTAGAGTTCAGCCTTAATGTCGTCGTTTTGCTCCAGTGTCAGGCCATAAACCTCGCCCCACCCAACATCAATGAGCTGGACTTTTCCGACCCTCGCATCAAGGCCGTCATTGCCATTAACCCTATGACAAGCCTAATTTTTGGGCCAGAGAGCATGGGAGACATTGAAGTTCCGGTGATGATGATGGCAGGCAGCAGCGACACAGTCGCCCCAGCACTACCCGAGCAGGTGATTCCGTTCACTTGGCTCACAACGCCCGAACGCCACCTGCTGGTGATGGATGGCGGCACTCATTTTTCTACGATGGGCATCACCGGAGAAGAAACCTTTCAGCTGCCCCCTTCTATCTTTGGCCCGGTACCTGAAGTCGCGCAGAACTACACCCAGGTCATGAGCCTCGGCTTTCTGAGCACCTATCTCAGAAACGACCTGCGCTATCAACCCATTCTCACCAGCAACTTCACCAACCGATTTAGCGAACCTGAGATGCCGCTAAATATCGTGGACAACCTCGATGCTGACCTGCTAACCCAGCAGCTTAAGCTAGCTGCCGCCGGAGAGCTTCCGGTTATGCTCACCCTTGAGCAAGCCTTCAATGATATGGCCACTCAAGAATCACAGCAGGGGCCGCAACAGGAAGAGTAGGCATGTTTCACGGTTTTATTAATCTCAAGAAGCCCAAGGGATGGACTTCGCACGACTGCGTCGCTCGAACGCGCCGCCTGCTCAATACTAAGAAGGTTGGCCACAGCGGCACGCTCGACCCGCTGGCGACGGGCGTTTTGCCTGTAGCTGTGGGCAAAGCAACTCGACTGCTGCAATATCTGCCAGAGGGTAAAGCCTACCGGGCAACTATTCGCTTCGGCGCCAAAACCACTACCGATGACTTAGAAGGTGAGGTGGTGCATCAGGTCTCGGCAGCGCATTTAGAGCGATCGCACATTGAAGCCCTTTTCCCCAATTTCGTCGGCACCCTCACCCAAACGCCCCCCATGTACAGCGCCGTACAGGTAAACGGCAAGCGGCTGTATGACCTAGCGCGTCAGGGAAAAGCCGTAGAAGTGCCCTCTCGACAAGTCGTGATAAAACAGCTCCACAGCCAGTCTTGGCAGAGCGGCGAGCAGCCAGAACTTGTCGTAGATATCGTTTGCGGGCCGGGCACCTACATCCGCTCACTGGCGCGTGACCTAGGTGAGGCCGTGAACACTGGCGCAACGCTCGCCGGGTTAGTGCGCACCTACAGCAATGGATTTGAAATTAAAGATAGCCTGACGCTAGAAGCGCTAGCGGCGGCGATTAAGCAAAAAACTTTTGTGCCGGTTGCCGCTGGCGGGCTGATGGAGCATTTGAATGCGATCGACTTCCCCGCTGAGCTAGCCCGCCGCTGGTGCCTAGGCCAAAAGCTTTCCCTCAACGACGTAACGCCTTACCTGACGCCCCAAATCACCTCCCATTTAGAGCAGCTCGCTGATACACACAGCTCAATCTCAGACCATGAATCAACAGCGCTAGCCCAACCCATGCCGATTAGAGTGATGAACGCTGAGTCTCAGGCTTTCTTGGGTATCGGTGAGTTCCGAGCGGGATTGCCTACTGTGGATAATGAGACCAACTCACCGCTCGAAACCGTTTTTGCACCCAAAAGGGTTTTTGCTGAGCTGTAGCGCCAAACCACTCATCAAACCCGCTCTCCTAAGCACACTCTTCAAAAACCAATCAAACGCCCAAGCAATTTAGGCTTTATGGAGAGCACTGTCAGTAACATTTGTTTACATAGCTTTATTTTTAATTAAGCAATCGAAGCCTTGAGGGTTGCGCGTTTTAGGCCGGTTCACGTCTGCTTAAGAGAGCGGTGAAGATCTCAATCGCCCGCTAGAAGTGCATTAGAGTGCGATATGATAATTTTCAATAGCTCAACCGCGTTTGGAACTAAAAGATGGTAACGCTCAAAATTGTTGTTTACATTACGGTCTCATTTTTCGTTGGCCTCTTTATCTTTGGCTTCCTAAACGGAGACCCTGCTCGTAACCCCAGCGGCAGAGACTTTGACTAAGTCCTAGCAGCAAACCTTAAAGTAGCCCTTAAAACTGCAGGCAGCGCCGTCATCTGCGACTTGCCTTGCAGTGGTCAGATTTTTAAGAGGACAGCCCGGTAAAGCGAGCTGTCCTTTTGAATGTGTATTAGTAAATCATTCAAGTACCCCAGTTGATCGCTCACTAAAAGATGATCGCTCACTAAAAGATCGATTGGGGTACTCAGCCCTATAAAGTATTAAGTGGTTTTAAGGCAGGAGGTTGCGTATGGGTTACATCAGCATGCCGCCTCCACCGCCCCCCGCTGTCGTCAGACCTGCCGAAAAACGACCGCCATCTGCCGCGTTACAAGCAGTTGCTTCGTGGATTGAACCCGCTACCGATCACCCCATCCATCCACTGGCACAGGCGAAACAAGACAGGTTGCCACAGCTACCTGCTGATGCCCCCGAAGACACGCAGGAACGTAATTCGCCAGCAGATAGCCCATTAATTGAGTCTGGTACGGAGTCTAATAGCGATCCAGTTGAGGTCTTAACCGATCCTGACAGAGAAGACGCATCTGAAGACACAGAAGCTCCCGCCCAAGAAAATCCCGCCCAAAGCGACTTAGAAGATCTCCTAGAACTTGAAGACGCTGCTGAACCTGAGCCATCGCAGTCTTCAGAAGACTTTATCTCGCAGCTACAGCTCACGTCAGACACTCAAGAATTTGACCCTGCCGCGCAAATCATCACCGCCCGTGGCAACGTGGTGCTGCAACTCAATGACGCCATTATTGAAGCTGAGGAGCTGTGGGTCAATTTGGTCAACCGCTATGCCTTAGCAGAAGGAGACGTCCTGCTAACGAGAGGCTCCCAGATTATTGAAGGGAATCGGCTTCAGTACAACTTTATTCAGCAATCTGGCACGGTGGGTGAAGCCATCGGCACAATCTACTTGCCGGCCATTGAAGAAGACTTGGCGTCGCCGCTAGATGGGCTATCAGCTTCGCGCCGCGCCTATGATCCTATTCGGCGTAATCCCGATAGTTTGCTAGTCGAAAGCGATGGCACGCTGGAATATGGCACACCGCTGAGTACAGAGCCCGCTGAGACACGGCGAAATGTGCAAGATGAGGCAGTAGGTGAGGGTGCAGCGCTCAATCAGCTGCGGTTTGAAACTGATGAGCTGACGTTTGACGTGGCGGGGTGGCGGGCCGATGAGGTGCGTATTACCAACGATCCCTTTTCGCCGCCAGAGCTAGAGTTGCGCACTGACGGATTGGTGTTGCGCAACGTTTCACCGACTCAAGATGAGCTGCTGCTGAAGCGGCCTCGGCTGGTGTTTGACCAGGGGCTGTCGATTCCTTTAGTGCGATCGCGCATTCTCATCAGCCGGGGCAATCTCAACCCTGAAGATCTTAACCCGGTGCCTATTCCAGTAGGGATTGATGGACGCGATCGCGGTGGCTTTTACCTCGGTTCAAAAGTCCCCATAATCAATAATGAAACCACTCAATTAGACGTTACGCCTCAATTCTTTGCGGCTCGTGCTTTTAGCGGGGAAAGCTCGTCTCCTGCCGATGCTCAAAACTTTGGCATGACCTCAAGGCTGCGGGTTCGACTGAGCGATCGCACTCGTCTCACAGGCAACATTGATCTCACCAGCTTTGAGCTCGGCAAAATCACCGAGCATCTCCGCGCTAGCCTCCGCGCCGAACAGCTCATTGGCACCCATCGCCTATCACTACAGTACGGCTACCGCGAACGGCTATTCAACGGCTCACTAGGCTTTCAAGACGTACAGTCTAGCCTGGGTGCAGTTTTGCTATCACCTACCTACACCCTAGGGAATACCGGGGTTCAGCTGACCTACCAGGCCAGTGCTCAATGGATCAACGCCGAAACCGATCAAGCCGACCTACTCGAAGCAAACAACTCCGAAACAGGCCGTATCACCGCAGGCCGCTATCAGGGTAGCGTTGCGCTACAGCGTGGATTCGGCCTATGGCGAGGTGAACCTAAGCCTGCAACCCAGGCACAGGGATTGCGGTTCACACCTCAGCCAGTTGTGCCTTTTCTCAATCTCAACACCGGCATCAGGACCACACTCACCCAGTACAGCACGGGTGATAGCCAAAACAGCCTGGTCGCAGATATTGGTCTAGAAGCTCAGCTGGGCCACTTCGCTCGCAACTTCGGAGACTACACCCGCCTCAACATTGGCTATTCTCAGTCCTTCATCGGAGATGCGTCCTCTCCCTTCCTATTCGACCGTGAGGTAGACCGCAACGTCCTAACCCTCGGCATGAACCAACAGCTATACGGTCCATTTTTAGTTGGCTACCAAACAGCGCTGAGTTTCGATGGCGGCGGCCCCATCAACTCCATTTACTCTCTAGAATATAGCCGTCGTACCTACGGGCTCTTACTGCGCTACGACACCGTTCAGAACACGGGTTCTATAGGATTTCGGCTAAGCAATTTCAGATGGATTGGCGATACTAACCCCTTCGATACGCCTAGAGTTCGCCCGGTTCGAGCCGGTGTCATCGAAACTCGTTAAAATTGGCTGACCCCAGCATAAAACCGGCAAAAAGTCTGGCTTTATTTTGCACGCAGCCCAATTCAGGCTAGTCTTAAAAAATATTAATCTTGCGTTT
>JBCBDN010000140.1:0-9597 GCA_038529685.1 Cyanobacteria bacterium J06598_1
GGCAAGGTTATGCCGTAATCACGCTCAATCAAAAAAGCAATGCCTCCCTTGCCAGACTGGCTGTTTACTCGAACAACAGATTCGTAAGATCGCCCTACATCTGCCGGATCCATAGGTAGGTATGGAACAGCCCAGCTCTCGTGTCCGAAATTTGCGGTGTGGCGCGCTGCAAAACCTTTTTTGATAGCGTCTTGGTGAGACCCTGAAAAAGCCGTGAAGACCAACTCTCCTGCGTAGGGATGGCGTGGATGTACCGGTAGCTGCGTGCAGTCCTCAGCAATGCGGATGATGTCGTCTATGTTTGAGAAGTCGAGCTTGGGTGAAATACCTTGGGTATAGAGGTTCATGGCCAGTGTAACGAGATCGACATTCCCCGTACGTTCTCCATTACCAAACAAGCAGCCTTCGACTCGTTCAGCGCCAGCCATTTGCCCCAGTTCAGCGGCGGCAACGCTACAGCCTCTGTCGTTGTGAGGGTGAACGCAGAGCACGGTAGCTTCGCGGTAGTCGAGGTTGCGGTGCATCCATTCCACCTGGTCGGCAAAGCTGTTGGGTGTCGAGACTTCTACGCTGGCAGGTAGGTTGATGATGGCTTTGGCTGTAGGTGTGGGCTGCCAAACTTGTAGAACAGCGTTGCAGATTTGTTTGGCGAAGGGTAATTCGGTGGATGTAAAGACTTCTGGTGAGTATTGAAATCGCCAGTGGGTATCTGGACGCTGGCTGGCGAGCTGTTTTATGAGGGTGGCGGCTTCTGTGGCTAAACGGAGGGTGCCGGGTTTATGTAGGTTAAAAACAACTTGGCGAAAGGTGGGTGCTGTTGCGTTGTACACATGTACAATCGCCTGCTTTATCCCTTGGAGTGACTCGAAGGTGCGACGGATGAGCGCTTCTCTTGCCGGGGTGAGTACTTGAATCGTGACATCGTCAGGAATGAGACTTTGTTCTATGAGGTGGCGAGCAAAGTCGAATTCGGTTCGGGAGGCTGAGGGGAAGCCAATTTCAATTTCTTTAAAGCCGATATCTACGAGGGTGCGGAAGAGACGAAGCTTACGGGCGATATCCATTGGCTCAATCAGGGCCTGGTTGCCATCGCGTAAGTCGGTACTGAGCCAGGTGGGGGCAGTGGTGAGGGTGCGGCTAGGCCAGGTGCGATCAGGCAAGTCAATCGGGGTGAAGGGCGCGTACTTGGTGATGGGTTGGGTCAACATGATGTTTTAGAAGGGTGTGGTGAAAGATGGGTTGTTTGTTGTTTGGCATGAGCATGGGTTCAGGGCTGTCGGGGTACCAGAATTGAGTCTGACAGCCCTGGGTCAGTCGCAGGTTTTGGACAGGAAAAGAGAGATTTTTCATAGGAAGATTCTGTGTGAATGATGTGCACTTTCTCGAGCGCATAAAGCTCTGGATAAAGTGTGTGTGCTGGCTTACTGTAATTGCGCTTCAGATAGTGGCAAAAGGGATTCGATTCCCAACATGCGTCTCACCTCTCTAGATTCCTATTAGGAATCTAGAGAGGTGAGAGTATTCTGAGTGATAAAAAATATTATGCGCGCCCGCGCAGCAGGTTCAGCCCGTTTAGGCTGTTGCTGATGGTGTGTAGAGTGTATTGCTGGGCGCTCATAGAAAGTCTGAACAGCTAATGAATTAAATTTACTGCTGTCTGCGTAGAATCTAGCTTATCTCAAAATAAAGTGTCAAGTTCCTTTGATTGTTAAAGCACTGGACTGTACGGTCTGATAAAATGCAAAAATATGCAAGAAATTTTGAGCTAAAAGGACTAGATTATTTTGACAGTATCGGGTGAGTCGGCAGGGCAGAGGCGCTTTGCGCAGAAGGCTGAACAAATTTTGACGGGCGCAACGCAGGTGTTTTTGCAGCGGGGCTACGAGCGGGCCAGTATGGACAAGGTGGCGAAGGCGTCTGGGGTCTCTAAGCAGACGCTGTACAGCCATTTTGCCGATAAGGAGGCGCTGTTTGTGGCGCTGGTAGATAAGATGAGCCGCCGCCAGATTCAGTCAGCTTTTGGCTCTGCGCCGCTGAAGGGGGATCCGAAGGACGTTTTGAGTATGCTGGCACGAACAACGTTGACCCAGCTGGCCGCAGATGAGGACTATCACGATTTTGTGCGGTTGATGATTGGAGAGTCTAAGCGCTTTCCGGGGCTCGTGGAGAAGTTTTTGTTGAATGTGACTCGGCCTAGCCTGGTGAAGCTGAGCGAGTTTTTGGCGGATGCCCCTGAGCTAGGAATTAAAGACCCAGAGGCAACGGCTCATATTTTGTTGGGAGCTGTTGTATTTTTTATGTTGACTCAAGAGGTGATGCCAGGAAAAGCGGTGATGCCGATGGAGGCAGATCGATTGGCAGACGCCCTGATGGCCTTGCTGTAATAGGTTTGCTGTAATAGGTTTGCCGCGCTGCCTTTCTCCAGTAGGAATGTTGAATAACTAAGTTATGTAAAACTGTATTTAGTTAGGGCTGTATTACTTTTTGAGCGAAAAGGAGTCTATGATTTCAATCGAAATTATAGACTCCTTCTGTTAAATATGTCCCAGTAATCGTGGAGAGCATGAACTTTTCAAGTCGGAAAATAATGTTTGTTTGATTTGTATTATTTCTTATGGTGAGAAGTATGCTTACGTACAGAGAAGGCGTGTAAGATTAGTTGTAATGGTCTGTTTTGTGAGTAAGGAGTCCTGCTGTCAGGGCAGATGAAAAAATTGGATTTAAATGCTGCGCTGAGATGGGTAAATGCTGCAGTAAGCACCCACGCGGGTCATGCATTGCGAGAGCCTGAGATTGTGATTTTGAAAGGAACTTGGCGCGGGCTGACCTACGAACAAATGGCCAATGATTCTGAGTACAGCACCAACTATTTGATGAGAGATGTGGCGCCTAAGCTTTGGAAGCAGCTTTCAGGCGTGTTTGATCGGTCGGTGGGGAAAACCAATTTTCGGGTGGCGCTAGAGGCCTATGCTGCGGCTAATGCTGCGCTAGAGCCGGATTCGCTGTCTGCAACTGAGGGGGCTCGCCCCTTGCCTAATCAGGGCCTGTCGGATCAGGGGGTGGGGGTGGCGGCTAAGCGACAGGAGGCTAGTCATGGCTGGATAAGTGAGGGTGCTCTTTGGGGCGCGGTGGGTGCTTCTGTGCTGTCGGCGGCGGCGATTTCTCCGAGTGCGATGTATGGCTATGAAGGAGCGCTGACTCAGCTGAATGATTGGCTAGCTGAAGCGGCTGGAGTAGAAGGCCAAAGCCATTTGATTGGAGTGTGGGGGCTACGGGGTGTTGGAAAAACGCTGCTGGTAGAGACGGCGGTGGCTCACTCTGGCGATCTCTTTGAGGGGATTATATGGCGTTCGTTGCAGGATCAGCCTACGCTCAATGAGCTGAGCGTTAGCATACTGACTAGCTTAGGGCTGGTGGTTCCGCCTGTGCAGGCGACAGCTCAGCTGCTGAGCATTATGGCTAATCGGTCATTGTTGATTGTATTGGAAGGGGTAGAAGCGCTGCTAGAGCCTGACAGTTTGGTCGGTGCGTATTTACCAGAGCAGTTGTCTTACAATGACTTTTTTCAGTCGGTGGTGAGCTCTCGTAGCTGTGTTGTATTGACTGGACTTGAGGGGCCTTCAGCGCTGCTGCGTCAGGGCGGATTTGGCAGTAAAGATGGCGTGCGATCGCTGGTGCTGAATGGCCTATCGGCTGAGGCCGCGACTGAGCTGCTGCAATCAGAGCGACTCTTGGCTTCTGAACAGTGGAATGAGCTGGCTGCTCGCTATCAGGGACACCCCCTAGCGCTCAAGTCTGCGGCTCGGGTGATTCGAGAAATTTTTAACGGTAGAGTCGATACTTTTTTAAGCCAGTCTTCTACTTTATTTAACGGTATTTTTCAGCTGTTGTCGCCTTCTTTTTCCAGGCTTTCTTTGCCTGAAACCAGCATTTTGTACTGGCTATCTATTGGTGAGGCAGCGCTTTCTTTGAGCGAGCTTCAGCAAACGCTGCCGCTGGCGTTGAGTTCTGCGGAGCTCATTTCGGCATTGGATTCATTGAATCAGCGATCGCTGCTGACTGTTCAAACAGCTGCAGAGCCCCCTACTTTTCAGCTGCCAGCGCTGGTAAAGGCGTACACCCTTTATCAGTTCATGAGGCAGTTTTCTCAAGATAAAGCACCTTGGGAATCTCGGTGGCAGAGTACTTCTGCTGGTGTGTCGGTTACGCCTGCCTATGGGACGCTAGATAAAATTATTAACCTCAGCCCGGTTGTGGCCAAGCCGGTGCAGCTTAGCCACTGGTTTCAAGGACAGTTTGAGTCGAGCTGGCATTCCTTGGACTGGCTATTTGAATCGGTAGCGAGGCCCGCGATACGGTTGCGTAGTGTTTATCATCTTCGCGATATGACTTTTGTGAAGCGCTGTAAACCGGTTGTACTCTCTGCTGAGCGTGCTGGCCCGGTGGCTGAGGCTATTTTGTTAGTGGCTATTCAGCAGGATGCGGAGGATGCCTATAAAGTTTGTGTGCAGGTGCAGCCCAGTAGCGGGGATGATGCGCTGGCCCAAGCGCTGGAGCTGACGCTGTTAGATGTTAATCAGCAGATTTTGGCGACGGTGGCTGCTGGCTCTGCTGATTCGTTTATACAGCTACCTTACTTTCGAGGCGAGATGAGCGAAACGTTTGCAATTGAGCTAGCGCTGGCGGGTGTGGTTCATCGTGAAACGTTTGTGATGTGACGGTGGCGCACGTTGGGCATCAGTGCTGTGGCGTGTGTGATGCTGGTGCTATGGCGCTGGGTGTGCGATCGCCTGCTACTGTGTAAAGCCAGAGTGGTGTAAAGCCAGAGTGGTGTAAAGCCAGAGAAGATTTGTGGAGTGGTGTCGATGAGTGTGCAGCAGCCAAAGATTGTTTCTTTGCTCATTAGTTTGGCGAGCGTTGTGTTGATTATCGCTGGGCTGAAGACGATGGCTGGATTGCTGACGCCGATTTTGCTGTCTTTGTTTTTGGTGCTGGTGACTGCGCCGCTCCTAGCTTGGCTACGACAGAAGGGGTTGCCTAGCTGGCTTTCTTATCTGTTGATTTTGCTGGCGGTGTTTGTTGTTGGATTGTTCTTTATTCTCTTTTTAGCAACATCGCTCAATCAGCTTTTGGATCTGTTGCCGACTTACAGCACTCAGATACAAGCACAGGTGCGGGAGCTGTGGGGCTGGCTGGGTGAACAGGGAATAGATTCCGAAGATATTCAGGCGCTGAGTTGGCTGCAGCCAGAGCGGCTGTTGCAGATATCGGTGACGATTACAACAACTTTGCTGAGCACAGTGTCGAATGTTGGGCTGACGCTGATTATTTTTGTGTATATGCTGGCGACGGCGCCTGGCTTTTCGGTGCGGCTGCGTAAGGGATTACAGAATGATTTGTTAACGCTGCAACGGCTGGAGTCGTTTGCGCAGAGTACGAGTGCGTATCTATTGATTAAGGGTTGGCTGGGGGCGCTGACCGCGCTGGCGCAGATTGTGCTGATGTGGATGCTGGGGTTGGACTTTGCGGTGCTGTGGGGGGTGCTGTCGTTTTTGCTGAATTTTGTGCCGAATATTGGGTTCTATTTGGCGGTGATTCCACCACTGTTGCTGGCAGTGATTCAGCTGGGCTGGCTGAAGGCAATTTTGTTTGCGCTGGTTTATGTTGCGATCAACAACTTTTTTGACCTGGTGATTGCGCCTAAGTATCTTGCAGAGGGGTTGGACTTATCTGCTTTGGTGACGTTTTTGGCGGTGATTATTTGGGCTTGGATACTGGGCCCGATTGGGGCTTTCTTGGCGCTGCCGCTTACGGTGATGGTGAAGAAGCTTTTGCTAGAGCCCTTCGAGCAGACCCAGTTGATTGCGGGTCTGCTGGGTGCGGGTGAGGGAGAGGCTTGATCTGGTTTGATCTGGTTTGATCTGGGGCTTTGGTAGCCTAGCGGTTACGGCTTGGTGGCTCTGGCTTGGGCGTCTTGCTGATTTTTTCTCCAGAGGTCCAGGTTAGCTTTGGCAGTTTGGTAGCTGTCTCGGGTGACGGTTGGAATTTCTACTGGGATACTGTCAGGGGCTTGCTCTAGCCGATCGATGGCTTGAGCCCAAAGGGCGGCTGTTTTAGCCCAATCTTCGGGGCGATCGCTTTGCTGGGCCGTTTTACCTTGCTGGGTAGCACACACTGCTTTTTGGATGGCGTAGTACCAGGCGCTGCGGCGATAGATTTGATCTGCAAGCTGATGCTTTTCTTGGTAGTCGGTTTGTAGAGGCCGTACTTCGTTAGCGTAAAAGCTGACATCTGTAGCGATCGTGTTTAGGTAATCAACAGATTTTTGGCGGAGGGTGACGACTTCGCTCCACCTAGCGGGAGAGTCTGCAAAGCTCGCTTCGGTGGCGCACTGTGCGGAACTGCCTTTTTTGGGCTGCTCGGCTAGGAGGACAGATTTGTGATGAGCATGGTAGGCGGCGGTTAGCTTTTGCCGGTTGACGTATTCTTGATACAGCGGCTGTAGTTTGATCTCTATGAGGGTTTCGACGTAGCTGGTTTGAGTGTTGGCCTGGGCGCGCTGATTGTTGGATTCTGAGGGGATTAGGTGAGCGATCGCATTGATGTTCTCTTCCCAGAGCATTTCGATGCTTCTCCAGGCATTGTCGAAGTCTGCTGGGTTGAATGTTTGGCTGTTCCAGGATTGAGCTTGGAGTGCTTTGGTCTGTGCGATCGCTTCCGTTTCTCTTTCCTTTACCGCTTCAATTGTTTGATCAATTAGCTCTACTCGCTGCTCTAGCGTGAGTGCCTGAAGAGAGCGGCTGGCTGAAGAAGGGGAAGGGCCACGATTAACACGATTAAATAGTGAGGTCGTCAGCAGAGAAGCTGTTCTGGGCGTTGGGCTCTGATTAGGGATGATTAGGCTGGATGAAACGGAGGATGGCTGAGGGACCGGGCGAGGAATAACGAGGAGGGCACTCGATATGGTTATCCCTAGGCCCGCGAGGGCGAGATGTTTCCAGTAATTCATTCCAGGAGGGGGTAAACGCGTTTTTCAAGAACTTCATTTCAATGCTGACTCTTCGGCTTGGGGGTGACCGATGTCGTCAAATGTAATGAGGCAATGAAATCGTCTGCTATCACAGACAATTATCAAATGTAATTGTAGAGAAAAGTCTGCTGCTGGGCAAGTGTTTGAATTGTGTCTTTCCCGTTACACTGCGTGGCTGTGACGCTATAAAATGGTGGTAACATCATGACCATTTTCTAGGAATTCTTCATGTCGTCCGCTGTTGCGTCCAAACCAGCTACAGATAAACAGACCACTTATTTTCGCTGCATTGCAGGCTGCCCTGGTGAGCACTCTATTTACGACGTGATTTATACCTGCCCTACCTGCGGCAGCTTGCTAGAGGTGCATCATGACCGGGAGCCGCTGAAAAAGAAGAGCGCTGATGAGTGGAAGCAGCTCTTTGACTCTCGGGCGAGTACGTCCACTTGGCCTTACGGTAGCGGCGTGTGGGGCATGCGCGAGTGGGTGATTCCTTCTCTGGAAGATGACAATGTCGTCAGCATGTTTGAAGGCAATACGAATTTGTTTTGGGCTGAGCGGCTGGGCGAGCAGCTGGGGGTTCCAGATCTATGGATTAAGCTGTGTGGCAACAGTCATACGGGTAGCTTCAAAGACCTAGGCATGACGGCGCTGGTGAGCGTGGTGAAACAGATGATGGCTAAGGGCAGCTCTGTGAAGGCGGTGGCCTGCGCTAGTACGGGCGATACGAGTGCGGCACTGGCGGCCTATGCGGCCTATGCAGGTATTCCGGCGATTATTTTCTTGCCTGCTGGCAAGGTGAGTACAGCGCAGCTGATTCAGCCGGTTTCTAATGGGGCCCATGTGCTGGCATTAGATACTGATTTTGACGGCTGTATGAAAATTGTTAAAGAGGTGACTCAAGACAATTCGATCTATCTGGCCAATTCGATGAACAGTCTGCGGATTGAGGGGCAGAAGACGGTTGGCATCGAGATTGTGCGGCAATTTAAATGGCAAGTGCCGGACTGGATTATTATCCCGGTGGGCAATTTGGGCAATGTCAGTGCGCTGTATAAGGGCTTTAAGCTGATGACCGATCTGGGTCTGATTGACCGGATGCCTCGGCTGGTGGCGGCGCAGGCGGCTAAGGCGAGTCCTTTTTATGATTCGTTTAAGAACGGGTTTAAGGAGAAGGTGGTGGTGACGGCGCAGCAAACGCTGGCGAATGCGATTCGGATCGGTGACCCGGTGAGCTACGACAAGGCGGTGAAGGCGATTGTGGAAACGGATGGCATTGTGGAGCAGGCCACTGAAGATGAGCTGGCGGCGGCGGCGGCGCATGCTGACCTTACGGGGATGTTCACCTGTCCGCATACGGGTGTGGCGCTGGCGGTGCTCACTAAGCTGATTAAGCGTGGGGTGATTCAGTCTGACGATAAAACGGTGGTGGTGAGTACGGCGCACGGTTTGAAGTTTACGGACTTTAAGGTGGGGTATCACGAGTCGACGTTGGAGGAGGTGACGAGTGAGTTTCCGAATCCGGCGGTGCAGGTGGCGGCGGATGCGGATGCGGTGAGAGCTGAGATTGCGAAGCGATTGGGGTAGGAGAAACGCGAACCTGAAACCGCGCGGTTTTGTGACGGAGCCCCCGACCCCGAGTTCGGGGCTCTGAGGCAAGATGTGCCTAGACTTTACTGTGTCGGGGTTTAGGATTTTTAGACCGATTGTGTTTTCGGTTCGTAAGCCTCACGTTGCTGCATGCGAAGGGTTAGTATGTATGCGGAATATGCCTTTTGTTTGTCTGTATGGTCAGTTCATCGATCTACATTTCTCGTAAAGCGGCTCGGCGTTTTGTTGATGATTTTGAGGCGTCGATCAGGTTGCCTCGTTCGGAGGATGGGCCGATACTGCACCATGTTTATGGGATAGGTGGCGTTGGCAAGTCTACGCTTTTGCAGCATGTGCGTGATACGTATAAAGACGATGTGCTATTTGTAACGGCGACGTTTGATTCTTCTACGTTGATTGACGGGCCGCTGTCGTTGATGGAGCATTTATATTCTCAGCTGCCGCGTAATGAGTGGGGTGATGAGGTTTTTACAGCGCAGTACAAGCTATTTGAAGAGACGCGGCGGCAGCTTGAAACTGAGCCTGAGAATAAACGGGGAACCGTAAGTCCTGAACAGACTGCTTTGGTGCGGAAACTTGTGGGCATAGCAGCGATGTTTGCTGCTAGTAAGCTTGGCTTGTCAGAAAAAGATGTTAACAATGTTAAGGGTATTGCGGAGGATACTGCTTCTGTTGCAGTTTCTGAGAAAGACAGATTTGAACAACTGCTGAAGAAGCACTGGGCAACTAGGAAAAAGAAAGATCTACAAGATCTTATGTTAGACCCGATTGGAAAGCTGACGCAGGCTTTTGCAGTGGGTGTGATTGAAAAAACTAAGGTGCGGCCAATCGTAATAGCATTGGATACTTATGAGAAGGCTTCTTCGGAGTTTGATGCTTTTTTATGTAAGTACCTCGTCGGCAATGCGTTCAATAGAAGTCATAACGTTCGGCTTAATAGCGCCCTGCGCTAATAA
>JBCBDN010000141.1:0-9588 GCA_038529685.1 Cyanobacteria bacterium J06598_1
GGGTTGCAGCGTTCTGTTCAATTGCGCAACGGCAGCATTGTGCCGCTGAGCTTTTGAACAGAACGCTGCAACCCAGGATCACCATCCAACAAACTCTCATGATCGGTAATGGTGAGGACGACTTCGCGCGTGAGATAAAACTCGGCTGCGATTTGGTCGAACATCACCTGAAAGTCTTCTTTCTTGTCTTCGCTGCTGAGCTGATTTACATAGTGCTGAGCAATTTGTAAATCTACCTTGGCTAGGGTCATTTCTACTTTAGAGATCACCATCTTGAAGAAGGGCCACTTGGCGTAGAAGTAGCGCAACAGCTTAGCGTGCTCTTCGGGTTCTTCATCAATGAATTCTTTGAGTGCGGTGCCGACACCGTACCAAGATGGCAGCAAAAAGCGGGTTTGGGTCCAGCTGAATACCCACGGAATGGCGCGCAGGCCGTCTAGATTTTTTTTGCCGCCGCGTCGGGCTGGGCGAGAGCTGATTTGCAGCTGAGAGATCTCTTGGATCGGGGTGACCTGATGGAAAAACTCGACGAGATCGGGCTGCTCATAGATCAACTCACGATAGCGCTCACGCGATCGCACACTCAACCGCTCCATCGTTTCATTCCAGGCCGAAATCCCGTCAAAACTGCTGCCTAGCACACTGCCTTGAATCACGGCTGTTGTGACCGTTTCCAGGTTATACAGCGCTAAGTCGGGCAAATTGTATTTAGAGGCGAGGACTTCACCCTGCTCAGTAATCTTGATCCGGCCATCTACACTGCGACCCGGCTGAGCCAGAATTGCCTCGTAGGCAGGGCCACCGCCCCGACCAACCGAGCCGCCGCGACCGTGGAAAATGCGTAGGGCGACTTGGAACGTTTCTGCGATGGACTGTAGCGCCTGCTGCGCCTTATGAATTTCCCAGTTACTGCTCAAAAAGCCCGAATCTTTGTTGCTATCTGAATAGCCCAGCATGACTTCTTGTAGCGCGGTTTCAGCAGTTTCAGGGTTTTCAGTAGCTGCGCTCATGGCTTCGTAGCCACCTTGGAGCATGGAGCGATACAGGGGGAGTTCCCACAGCTGTTTCATCACGTCGGGGGCACGGCGCAGGTCTTCTACTGTTTCAAAGAGCGGCACAATTTTGAGCGCGCCAACGCCTGTGGTCGGATCGTACAGACCGGCCTCTTTGGCCAGCAGCGCTACTTCTAGCAGGTCGCTAGCGGTGTGGCTCATGCTGATGATGTAGCTTTGGATGATGCTGGGGCCAAACTCTTGATGCAGCTTGCGTACGAGGCGGAAGGTGGCGATCGCTTCGTTGGCTTTATCTGAAAAAGATAGCTCACCTGGAATCAGCGGGCGGCGAGTGCTCAGCTCACTAATCAACCATTCTGTTTTTTCGGTCTCGGTGAGATCGTTGTAAGGCTTATCTAGCAGTCCTAGATAGGCGGTGACTTCACCAATGGTGTCTGAATGGCGGGTGCTCTCTTGGCGAATATCGAGCTGAGCAAGGGTAAATCCGTAAATCTCAACTTGGCAGATAAGTTCTTCTAGCTCTTTACAAACGAGACCGGTTTCTTTGAGATTGCTCTGAATGAGCTTGAGTTCGCCCAGGAAATCGTCGCCGGAGGTATATATGCGGCCGCTGCTGAAGTCACTATCTAAGTTACTCTCAGCCTCTTGCAAGTAGTCGCCGTTGTAGAGCTTTTGAGAGCGCTCTCGGGTGTTGATTAAGCGCCTTTCGATGTAGGCGAGCTTGAGCCGGTAGGGCTCCTGGCGGTAGCGAATGGCCAGCTGCTCGTAAATGTCGGGCATCTGGGTTTGGTCTTGCTCTAGGGATTCGAGCAGGTCGGGAAGGACTTCGCTCCAGTGTAGGGAGAGGCTTAGGCGGTCGGTGAGCGCTTCGATAGAGGTGAGGTATTTGCCAATGACCATATTGCGCTGGTAGTTGGCGGTTTTCCAGGTGATTTGGGGGGTGACGGAGGGGTTGCCGTCGCGATCGCTGCCGACCCAAGAGCCGAACCGGCAAAAGTTGTGAGCCGGTGGCTTGAGGTTAGGGAAAGGCCCTTCTAAGGCGCGACAGATCCGTTCGTACAGCTTAGGAATGGTGTCGAACAAAACAACATCGAAGTAGTGCAGGGTGAAATCTACTTCATCGAGTACGGAGGGTTTGAACTGGTGGAGTTCGTCGGTGCGCCACCACAACCGAATCTCTTCAACTAGCTGTCCTTGGAGGGCTTTGATTTCCCATGAGGAGGTGAGGCCTAGGGCGCGAGCACTTTCGTCTTCGCGGTCCATCTGGCGCAAAATAGCGGAGATGCGGCGCTGTTTGTCTCGGATCGTGTGGCGCACGATTTCGGTGGGGTGCGCGGTAAATACCAGCCGCACGTCGAGCTGATCGAGCAGCCGTTGAATCATTTTGGGCGGTACGTTTAGCCGCTTGAGTGTGGGAAAGAGCCAGTAAAAAGTACCCACGTCGCGTAGGTTGTCAGTTGTGTTGAGACTTTCGCCCAGCGAGCTTTGACCATTAAAGCCGTTTTTGTCTGGCTCTGTATTTTGGGCTGTGTTTTGGGCTGTGTTTTGGTTGGAGACGTTGTCTTCACCGGAAGCCGCTTTATCTTGAACGGCTTCAGCAGAGGCGACGGCGGCATCTTCGTAGGCAGCTCGGTACTGCTGCTGCTGATCGCGCTGTTCGTAGTGCTGCTCAACAATATTGATCAGCTGGAAGTAAAGGGCAAATGCCCGTGACATTTTGATGGCGTCACTGAGCTCTAGCTCAGCAATCAGTTCGAGTACGGGGGAAGCATCAGCCGCGTTGGCCTGACCATCTGGGGCGCATAGCCGAGAGAGCCGAGTGAGCAATGCAACCAGGGTAGGGCCGCACTCTTCTTCTAGCACCGATGACCAAGTCTCTTCTACCCGCTTAAGTCGGTGTTGCAGTAGCCACTCTTGGGTGGAAAGCTCATCTGTCGTTGTGCTGTTGCCTTCATCTAATGGGTAAGTGGGGGTATCGGTAGGCAGCGCGCTGCTAACTGAATAGGAACCGATCGACGAGGGGGTTGAACTCATGCGGCTGATGTTGTGTGAATAGTGAGCACTCGAAATGATTGTAGGAGTTTTGGGGACGTATCGGGATGTCTTTATCCTATGTAACGTCTGCAATGTGGGTATTTTCTGATTCTGGATGTGATCTGGACGGTTCTTTTGAGGGTTTCCTGACAATTCGTGAAAGCCTGCCCAAACCCGAGAGACAGCTGTTTGACGACGGGCTAGTCGCGCTGGAGTAAGGGAAGGGTCGGGAGGCGCTCGCCTCGAAAGAGTTCTTCGCTGCTTTGGCCTAGCTGGACTAGACTTTGAGCTGCGACACGGCTAGCCAAGAGCGCCCCTATAAGAGGAGCTGTGGCGATCGCAACGGCAAAATCAGCCGGCAGCGGCAACGATACTTTGAGCTTAGGCTGGGCAGAAGTGTTGGGTTCACGAAAAGATTGCATAGTCAAGAGTGGAGAAAAAAGGGACAGTAAATAGGAAGGTTGCCAGCGTTCGGTAGGTTTTCTTGATAAAAACGTGCGATCGCTGCTCCCTTGAAAAGAGACTGAATGTCAGTAATTACAAGGAGAGGACTTGTTGAAACTTTACCCGAAGATCACATAAGATTTACTCGTGCAAAGTGAACAAGAGTGACTTAGAATGCAGCGAGCGCTAGGGTGGCCCATTTTGTGCGGCAACCATCTATATAGTCATCTATGCTAGGCCATCTCCCCAGACAAAAGACGGATGCGGATCCGGCCACCTTACTTCCTTGGCTCCGCGAGACCATTTTGCGCCCCGAGCATAGCTTGGATACGGGCGTGCAGGTTCGCTTACGCGGCAATATTTTGCACGTGCTGTGTGAGTCATCGGCTGAGCAACTGACGCGCGAATATGTGCTGATGCGCCTAGTGCGATCGCTGCTGGACCCAGATGTTCAAGACCGATTTGAACGCGAGTTTCCTCAGGTTTATCAAATATATGTTTACAGTCGAATTGCCCTAGAGCCGAAGCCGGTGTGGAGTGCGCCGATTTATCTCAACCGGCTAGAGCGGCATCTAGAGCGGCTGGTGCAGAGCGCTGCCGATGTGGACCAGGTGGTGGCGACGGCTAGAGAGTCAGATATTCCGATCTCTTCTGAGCAGCTGTCTAATATTAGCTTGGCGCGCCAAGGGGATTCGGATGCGATCGCTCGCTACCTCAGCGAAGCCCTGAGCGCCCTCAATGTAGGCGTAAAAGTCAGCGCCAGAGTGGTCCCAGGCAAAGCCCGCAAGCCTCGGGTAATCGGTGCGACCCACACGCTCAAAGCCGCTCAAGAAGAGCAAGCTGACTTGTCTGTTGAGCCTGTGGCGATAGACACTGCTGAGTCCGGAAGTGTCTCACATAAAGACAGCGCTTTGGTTAAAGAGAGGGCCTCAGATAATGACTCTGATAATGACTCTGATAAGAATGCCCTCGCTGAAAATGACACCGATCTCGCCAAAACCCTAGTCTCTAGGCTGTGGATTTTTTGTGAAGCGAGCTACAGCCCTGATCCGCTGCTAATTGCAGAGCCGATTGCTCAGCGACTGCGGCAGCTGCACCTGAACCAGTTTCAAGATGCGGTGATCACTATTCAGGTGATTGGAGAGGCTGCCTCTGACTGGCGGCTCCGGGTCGATCTTACGCCGCCCGACGAAATGCTCCAAGAGTGGAGCCGTTGGGGCGATGTACCGGCGCTTTCTCAGCTGGTGAACCAAATTTCTAAGTCCTACGGCTTGAAATTGGTCACAGAGGTTAAAAAAGATACGCTTCATTTGATCAGCTATCCGATCAACCCCGTCGATAGCCTGACCGGCGCACCGCTGCTGGCTTCGGAAGATGACCTTTGTCGTCGGCAAATCGATGTAGATGGGCTGGTGAGCGGCGTCTCTCGGCTGTTAGAAGAGATTTCTCCCCAAGGTCTGCAGCGGGCTATGCTCTATGGCCCTTCTACAGACGACATCAGCCCAGAGTGGCTGCGCGGGATTGATTTACCGGCCATGACTCGGCCTGCGCTGATTCCTAGCACTGCTTCATTAGCGGCGAGTGGCGATCTGCCCGCGCTGGCTCACTGCCTCACAAGAGCGCTTAATCCTGACATTCGAGATCAGCTGGCCACGGGCGGTATTCGGGTACAGCTACTGATTAAAGATCGCTTGCTGCACATTATGGCTGATGGCCCGGTGTGCCCGCCTAAGCATGCGATCGTTCCCCTCATTACTCAAACCCTTCAAGAGCTACACTTACCCGAAATTGAAGGACTGCGGCTCTATGGCAGACGGGCCGGACAAAAGCAGCCGATATGGAGTCATGGCCGCGACTATACCGAGCGGCTGCGGCTTGTGCCCGAAGCCAAGCCAGAATTTGCGGCTTCGGACGCCTACGCCGGGGAGCTGATTACAGCGGTCAGCGATGAAACGCTGGCTGGAGAGCTGGAGGCGGTTGGAGAGGAGAGCGATCGGGTCAATCCTATTAAGCTGCTTGGCCACTTAGTCCGTAGGGCACTGATTAAAAGTCAGATGTTTACCCCGGTGCAAGACAACGGCGCACTGGCGGTTAATCTACCTGGTTCGTTTCAGTCGGCGGGTGGCAAAATGGCGCTGCTGTGGGGCGCGGCGGGTCTGCTGCTGGCGGTTCAGTTCGACTTTATGGTGGGTCAGGCGTTGCGGCAGGTGGCGGCGCCTGTGCAAAGAGTCGATAGTGCGACGGCGACGGCGAGCAGCGCACGGCGTGGGGTAGAGCCAGTGCAGCCGAGTCCCTTTAACGATGAGCTTTCTCAGCTGGAATGGCCTAATGATGATGAGGAATGGAGCGAAGCGGAGGGTCGGCGTGAGGAAGCAGCTCGAAACAGCGACGATGGCTGGCGTGAGGATGAGTGGGCAGAGACTGATGATGCCGAGGGCTTTTTTGGCTCGAGCCGTTCTGAACGGATTGCGAATCAAGACTTTACCTCTTCTGCAATTGATGATAGCGAGCTGCTGTATAGCCCACAGCAGGAGTTTGTGTCTACGACTTCTTTGCTGGCGGGCTCTCGGCTGCCGTCTTTTCGCAGTCAGCAGCTGGACGAAAAGCTGGCGCTTTACCGCCAGCTGGTAGAGCGATCTGGCCCACCCGACATACTGATTATCGGCAGCTCTAGGGCACTGCGCGGCATTGACCCGGCGGCTTTGGAGCAGGCGCTGGCGCTCAATGGCCATGAAGATTTGAGAATTTTCAACTTTGGTGTGAATGGTGCAACCGCTCAGGTGGTGGATTTGATTTTACGGCGGTTGATTTCGCCCAATCAGCTGCCGCAGATGGTGGTGTGGGCCGATGGGGCGCGGGCGTTTAACAGCGGCCGGACAGATGTGACCTTTAATGCGATCGCCACTTCTGAAGGTTACCGTCAGCTAGAGGCCAGCGACCCGGTAGATGGTGTCAACGGTTTGGCTCTCGGCAGCCTCTCTGACCAGCTCACTGTGCGCGCCACCAACGCTGACCAATCCCTGAGTGACCTGTTTGGTCAGGTCTCCTCGGCCTACACCAACCGCACCAAAATTCGCAGCGCCATCGGCCAAGGTTTAGGGGCCATTACCCCTGAGTTTGACAGCGGCTCTAGCACCAGTGCGGGCGTTACTCCAACGGGTAAACCGACTGAAACCAGCCTGATTGATTACGACGGGTTTTTGGCCCTTTCCACTCGCTTTAACCCAGCCACTTATTACCAAGACCATCCTCGAGTTGCGGGTGCTTACGATGGTGATTACAAAGCATTTCGGATGGAAGGTGAGCAAACCGATGCGCTCAGAAGCATTCTTCGCTTTGCTACCGAAAAAGAGTTTCCGGTTGTATTTGTCAACACGCCCCTGACAGATGAATACCTCGATAGCCACCGCAACCGCTCTGAGAAAGCCTTTCAGCGGTATATGCTGCAAACGGCTGAGCGCTACTCTGAATTCACTTACCGCGATTTAGGCAGAGTCTGGCCCCAGGGATACGACTATTTTTCGGACCCGAGCCACCTCAATCGCTATGGTGCTTATCAGGTTTCGCAAAGGCTCTCTCAAGATCCGCTGATTTCTTGGCCTGAAGCGGTGCCCAGAGAAGGCCAGTAGCGGTGTTTTATCCATTGCCCCACTGGCGATTTACCCCTTTTATTAATTCTCATCGATAGACCGCCCTTTTTAACGCTCTTACTATGATTCAGCCGTCTATCCTTTACGGTTTATTTTTAGGGATACTGGTAGCGCTGTACTGGACAATTCCCGGTAAGCCATTCCGCCTGTGGATGCTGCTTATTGGCAGTGTCGTGTTCTACGCTTCGCTGCCCACGGCGCAATACGTACCGCTGATGCTGGTCTTAGTAGCTTTGAACTTTGCTTTGGGCAAAGTCCTGGGCGCACCGCTTGACTGGCGCATTCCGAATGAAGCTTGGCAGTATGCTCAGGCTGACTGGAACCGTAAGCGCGGCTGGCTGCTGACCTTGGGCATTGTGCTCAATGTTCTGCTATTGCTGGGCTTTAAATATATCTCGCCAGGTCTCTCTACTCTGGGGTTTGAGCAGCTGGCAACCGGCCCAGCAGCGGAGTGGGTGATGCCGCTGGGGCTAAGCTTTTTCATTTTTGAGTGTCTGGCCTATCTAGTCGATGTGTACAGAGGGTCGCCGGCGAGTAATAGCCTATTAGAGTTTGCGACCTACAAACTGTTTTTCCCGAAGCTAATTTCAGGGCCGATTACTCGCTATCACAGCTTTGCTGGCCAGCTGAAAGGGACTAATTTCCCTTCTATTAGCCAAAACGTAGAAGGTCTATGGCTGATTGCGATGGGCGCGGTGAAAAAGCTGCTGTTGGCTGACAATATTGGTCAGCTGGTGGACTTAAGTGCAGAAAGCTTACCAAGGGCGGGCAGCGGTGATATTTGGCTACTGGCGTTTGCCTATGGCTTGCAGCTGTATTTTGACTTTAGCGGCTATGTGGATGTGGCCAGAGGAAGCGCGCTGCTGTTGGGCTTTAACCTGCCGCAAAACTTTAACTTCCCGTATTTTTCTACCAGCATTGCCGATTTTTGGCGGCGCTGGCATATGACCTTAGGAGAATGGCTGCGCAATTACTTGTATTTTCCACTGGGGGGCTCTCGGCGTAGCTTATTGCGTACGTGTATCAACCTGATGGTGGTGATGATTATTGCGGGGGTTTGGCATGGCGATCGCTGGGGCTTTATTGTGTGGGGCTCTATTCATGGTCTTGCGCTGATTGTTCATCGGCTGAGTGTGGCCTTGGGTGAAAAGGCGCCCACGGTAGCAAGGCTTTGGGCGACACCGCCAGGTTTGCTGCTGGCTTGGGCGCTGACTCAGCTCACAGTTTTCTTCAGCTGGATTTTCTTCCGTTTGCCGAATTTGGGCGATGCTAGCTTAGCGATGAGGCATTTATTTGGTCATAGTGGCGATGTTCAGTTTGCGCAGAAGGTGTACCTTGATTCGGCTGGATTGAGCCGCCCTCAGCTGTCTTTGCTGCTGTGGGCAGTGATGGGCTTTATGGCGATCGCTTACGCTATGCAAAAGGGCATGAAGCTGCAAATCAGCTGGCCGATCAAGATGCTGTTGCTGCCGCTGTGCTGCTACCTCGCTTGGGTGCTGGCACCGGATATGGCCTCGCCATTTATTTACTTCGACTTTTAGCCGTCTGGTTTAGGGATTCTGACGGCAGCTGCTGAGAACACGCTGCTGAGAGAAACTGTTGTAAGGACAGGATTCTTCATGTGTGTTCACAACCTGCAATTCTTTTTGGCAGTACCCGCCTGCGAATAATAGAGCGCCTAACGTTAGTTTGGGGGCTCTATTATTTTTGCAGGCGGGTTTTGTTGAGCGCGCGATTACACGCAGGCGACTAGCTGCGATCGCACGCATGTGAATAGCTTCAAGTGGTTTTCGTGCTACCGCAACTCCATATCTTTCCCACTCCAAAATTAGGCATTTATACCAATTCCGCAGTAATTGTTAAGTTCCTCGTTTTTCTGCAAACTATTCGGTACATTGTTAACAGTTCAAAACAAAGGTTCACTTCTTCGGAGAGAGCCATTGCAAAGAACTAATTTCGTACCTAACTACCCGGAATAATAAAAATGACTACTACTCTACAGCAGCGCGAAAGCGCTTCTTTGTGGGAGCAGTTTTGTCAGTGGGTTACTAGCACAGACAACCGCCTCTATGTAGGTTGGTTCGGTGTGTTGATGATCCCGACTCTACTCGCTGCTACCGCTTGTTTCGTAATTGCGTTCATCGCAGCGCCTCCCGTCGACATCGACGGCATCCGTGAGCCTGTTGCAGGTTCTCTGATGTACGGTAACAACATCATCAATACGCCGAACCAACCTACATAGAGGCGATTGTCGGTGCTTGTAACCCACTGACAAAACTGCTCCCACAGGTTAGCGCTTTCGCGCTGCTGTAGAGTAGTAGTCATTATTATTCCGAGTATTTAGGTACAAATTGACTCTCGACGTCAGCCATCAAAAATAAATAAACTTTCGTTTCGAGCTGTTATCAATATAGCGAATACCGCAAAGAAAAACACGCAACTTAATA
>JBCBDN010000142.1:0-9505 GCA_038529685.1 Cyanobacteria bacterium J06598_1
ATCCGTGATTTTGGGGAAAATAAAGTCCAAGAAGCTATGGCTAAGCGGGCGGAGATGGGCGATCTTACGGATGTGACCTGGCATTTCATTGGTCATATCCAGTCGAACAAGTCTCGCAAGGTGCTGGAGAATTTTGACTGGATTCACTCTGTTGACACCCTCAAGTTGGCCGTTCGGCTGGATAGGCAGGCTGCTGAGCTGAACCTCTCTCCACAGTGCTGTTTGCAGGTGAAGGTAATGCCTGATGTGAATAAAGATGGCTTTGAACCTGAGGCTTTGCTGGCCCAAATCCCTCAGCTGGACCAGCTCAAACACTTGAAAATTCGAGGTCTGATGGTGATTTTGCCCTACGGCCTATCGGCTGAGCAGGCACAGGTCGGATTTTCTAAGGCGAAAGCGCTGGCGGGTCAAATTGAGTGCTCGGGAATCATAAACATGAAAATGGATCAGCTTTCTATGGGTATGTCGGGAGACTTTGAGGCGGCGATCGCCGCTGGTGCAACGATGGTCAGAATTGGGAGTGGTCTTTTTGGCCAACGGTGATACTCTGAATAGATATCTGGGTAACAAGCCGAAAAGAAGCGTTAAGAAAATACATCAAAAAAAGCTTGACATATTTTCTGAAGCGTGGGGTAATGCATTTGAATCCAATTTGCGAATTGGAAGAGATGAGCTGTCAAACCCGATGATTCCTGGCAACCGAAGCGAATGTATGGTCGCGATCGCGCCAAGCCGAGAATCGTAACCCACAAAAAATCTTTAGTAGATTTGCCGGATTACGGTATAGACTCTTTATTCATCGAAGGTCTCCATCTTTGAAAATTTCTTCTAGCCCCTTGGGTCTTTAGCCTAGGCAGCGCGAAAAATTTTCTTAAGAAACAGCCTGAACTCAGGTGCCTGAATTCAAATGCCTGAATCCAATGCGTGGCCAATAATTTTATTTTTGTTGCCCCCGTATATTTATTTATGCCAAGTCGTTAATGTCGTGATGGAGCACAAGTTATGAGCGGTCTTTTTGGAAAGATCAAGGATTTTGTAGGATTGAACGATCCTGCTGACTATGAGTACGAGTACGAAGAAGTAGAAGGCGAAGAGTATCAGAGCCTTTACGAAGAAGAGAACACTGAGCCTGAAGCCCTTGTTCCTCCTATGCCCGTTGAAGAAGAGGCTCGCCCTGCGCGTCGCCGCATTCGTGAGAGAGTTTTGTCAACCGATTCTGGAATGGTGTCAATGAATAACGTGATTGGAATGCCTGGTGCAATGAACGGAATGTCTGAAGTGTTGGTCATGGAACCCCGCACTTTTGAAGAAATGCCCCAGGCAATTCAAGCTTTGCGTGAGCGCAAGTCTGTAGTGCTTAACCTCACTATCATGGACCCTGATCAGGCCCAGCGCGCGGTTGACTTCGTTGCTGGTGGTACCTACGCAATGGACGGCCATCAAGAGCGCATCGGTGAGAGCATCTTCTTGTTTACGCCTAACTGTGTTCAGGTGAGCATGCCAACTGAAGGCGAAGAAGGCTTCACTGGTCAAGAGCCTATGAGCGCACCTCGTCAGGCTGCACCTACTCCAGCCTGGGCTACTGAGCAAATCGCTCGCATGGCATAAGCTCGCTGGTTCTTGTACGCAAAGAACGGCTGACGATTGGCATAAATAACCAACGGGTGAGCGCGGGTGTTTGAATGCTAAGCGAACTTTTAAGTTAGTTGCTTAGCGCCATACTTCAACCGGTTGCTTGCGTTTACCTGTTGCAGGCACCAAGGGTTTAGATGCTTTTGAGTCAATAGATTTCCTATTCGCGGTATGCTGTGGGTGAAATTTCTGAGAGCTTGATCCTTTGTCTGTAAGACTTGGCATTATTGGTGGCGGGGTAATGGGCGAAGCTCTGTTATCCCGCCTTCTTGCCCAAGGGCTGTACGCCGCGCAAGAGGTGCTGCTCAGTGAGCCAACGCCCGCACGTCGCCAAGATTTGTCTGAACGGTATAGTATTCAGACGACGGGCAACAACCAGGACGTGATTGAGGCTAGTGAGGTTGTGCTGCTAGCAGTAAAGCCCCAAATATTTGATTTAATCGCTAAGGATTTTCGGGCCGCTCGTTGTGATCGCCCGCCCTTAGTGATTTCTATTTTGGCGGGTGTGACGCTCTCACAGCTAGAGTCGCTGATGGACAGCTGCCCGGTAGTGAGAACGATGCCGAATACGCCAGCAACAGTGGGGGCAGGGATAAGTGCGATCGCAATGGGCACTCACGCTACCGAGTCACATGCGCAGATTGCAGAAACTATGTTCTCGGCAGTCGGCCAAGTGGTGACGGTTTCTGAGAGCATGCTAGACGCGGTCACTGGACTATCGGGTTCGGGGCCTGGATACGTTGCGATTGTGATTGAAGCTTTGGCGGATGGTGGTGTAGCGGCTGGATTGCCTCGGGCGATCTCCAAGCAGCTCGCCGTGCAAACGGTTTTAGGTACTGCCGAGCTGGTAAAGCAAACAGGTCTGCATCCTGGCGAGCTAAAAGACCGGGTTACGAGCCCAGGCGGAACAACTATTGCAGGCGTGGCTCGACTCGAAGAGCTAGGCTTGCGTTCGGCGCTGATTGAAGCGGTGAAAACAGCAAGTGCACGCTCAAAAGCTTTAGGTCAAAAGAGCTAAGTCTATGCCTCCAGAAGATTCAACCCCTTACGAAGATACCGACGCGACTGATAGCGGTGCAGCGGATAAACCCTCAGCTTCAGCGTCTAGCCGTTCAGCCTCTAGCGATACGCCTTTGGGCCTTAGACGCTCTGATCGCAACCGTGCGGGGATAGGGGCATCTGCTTCAGGCGCGTCACCCTCTGGACCATCTTCTTCCGGTTCTTCCTCGGGATTAGGGAGTTCTTTCTCGGCCCGGTCCTCTTCATCGAGTGCTGCAAGTATTGATCAGCTTGTCCAGAAGGCGCTGCAAGACCTAGAGCGACAGCGGCGCGATTTGCAGCGCGAAATTGAACAACTAGAGCGGCGTAAAGAGCGTTTGGAAGGTGAGATGCGCTCTAGCTTTGCAGGGTCTTCCCAAGAGATCGCGATTCGGGTCCAGGGCTTCAAAGATTATTTGATTGGTAGCCTGCAAGATTTGGCGACCGCAGCAGAGCAGATTAATTTGGTGTCTCAGCCGACGGTGGAAGCGCCTGTGCCAGAACCGGTGAGCCGTTCGTCAGAGCCGGTGAGCGACGACTTTGGCGGGATGGTGCCTTTTGCTGCGCAGCGGTTTGCTCAACAGCGTGATCGCATTCATAGCCTATTGGACCAGTACCGCACCCGCCCAGACTACTACGGCCCTCCGTGGCAGCTACGCCGTACCTTTGAGCCCATTCACGCCGAGCGGGTTTCTAACTGGTTTTTTACGCAGGGTGGGCGCGGTTCAGTAAAGAGTGTGGGTAGTCGTTTGCAGAACGTGCTGGTCGCCTCAGCGGCAATCTCATGTCTGTACGCAATTTATGACCGGCGAATGTGCGTGCTGGTGCTCGCTACTACGCCCGAGCGCTTAGGTGAATGGCGACGCTGGCTGCAAGACTGCTTAGGGGTCGCCCGCTCAGATTTTGGGACTAATCGTGGCATTATGTTATTTGAGTCTTCGGAGCCCATGGCGCAGCGAGCAGAGCGCTTGCTAGACAGCGGAAGACTGCCCTTTTTGATTATGGATGAAGCAGAAGAAAAGGTGAGCTTGTCTTTACTGCAATATCCACTCTGGTTAGGGTTTGCGCGTGACCCTGAGAATCCTTCGGGCGACTACGACTATTACTAAAAGCGCGAGTACTCAGTTTGCGAGCGCTAAGTTTATTGATACTAAGGCATTGAGGCTGCTATGGGTTTGTCGATTGCGATTACGCTGCTGAGTTTATTAGTAGCCTATCTATTGGGATCTATCCCAACTGGTTTTTTGCTAGTAAAGGCCCTGAAGGGGACTGATATTCGTGATTATGGCTCGGGCAATACCGGCGCGACTAATGTGTTTCGAGTAGCGGGCAAAGGCCCTGGTGTGGCAGCACTGCTGATTGACCTCATGAAGGGGGCTACTGCCGTTCGTTTGATGGTTTGGTTAGCTTTTTCCTCTAACCTTGTGCCCTTCCCCATTGGCAGCTTGCTAGATCCTGCCAGCGTAGAACTTTGGGGATACATTCTTTGCACGTTAGCAGGTTTGCTGGCTGTCCTAGGTCATAGCAAGTCGGTGTGGCTAGGGTTTTCTGGCGGTAAGTCAGCGGCAACGGGGCTCGGCGTGCTGCTTGCCTTGACTTGGCCTGTGGGGCTGGGTTTGGCTGTTGTATTTGGCGTAGCGCTAGGGCTTTCTCGTACGGTGTCAGTTGGGTCGATTGCGGCAGCGCTGTCGGCTTTTGTTTTGATGGTACTGACGCAGCAGCCGTTGCCCTATATCTTGCTGGCTTTGCTCGGGGGGTGCTACGTGATATTTCTCCACCGCAGCAATATTTCTCGGCTGATAGCGGGCACTGAGCCAAAGACGTTTGGTGGCTGACTCTTTATGGAAGGCGCTAAACGGCGCAGTCAGGGCAGTGCGTCTGTAGCTGCTCTGTCAAGGCAACAGGGTCGAACAAAACAGGCAGAAAATGAATGCTGTTGACTTCTTTGAAGTAAAACAGGATAGGCACAGGCTGCCAGAAAACTCGCCAGCTTTCCCACTCTGCGTAAGGGAAGGTTTTGAGCAAGCTATCGTTACGCCGAACTTCTAGGCTAGTTGGCGTGAACAGGATTTTGATAGAAGTGGTTTGATAGAGTAAGAACAGTCCCAATAGCGCAACGATAGTGCCAAAGATGGGCTGTATGGCTATGAGCGGCAGAGAAAGCATTACGATGCTAATCGATAGCCTGTAGCTGGGTTCAAGGGTAATCGTATCGGTGGAAGTTGTCGTCATAATTTGGGTGCTGAAGATGGATCAGCTTTGCTAAAGAATGGATTGACTTTATATCAGAGGCTAGTTGCCGGTAAAGGCGCTGCCTGTGCCTTGGAACATGACCCAAGATAGGAAAAAGTTAGCGACAAAAATAGCTAGTAGAGAGGTGACAACTGCTGTGGTGGTTGATTGCCCTACGCCTTTGGCCCCGCCTGATGTTGTGAGGCCCCAGCTAGAGCCAATAACCGCGATCAAAATACCGAATATGAGGGCTTTGATCAGTGAGCTGGCCAAATCCCAGATGTTCATGAAGCTTTGCGCAGAGTTGAGAAACACGAGAGGTGGAATGTTGTACAGCGAGATGGCCACGATAAATCCGCCCATCATTCCCGTAATGAACGCCAAGATATTGAGCAATGGCAGCATCAGCGCGCAGGCGATGACCCGAGGAATCACCAAATAGTCGACCGGATCGGTTCTGAGCATTTGCAGGGCGTCTATTTGTTCGGTAACGCGCATCGTGCCAATCTCGGCGGCAAAAGCGGAGCCAACGCGCCCTGCCAGCACAACCGCAGTGAGCACCGGGGCTAGCTCTCTAGCAAGCGTAATTGCGAGTACGCCTCCAATCGCTGTGGTTGCGCCAAAGGCAATAAATTCGCGAGTGACCTGAATGGTGAAAACCATGCCAACAAAAACAGAGGTCACCAGGGCAATCAGCAACGACTCAGGACCTACAGCAGCCATCTGATCGACAGTGTTACGGCGATGAATGGGCCTAGAAATGATGTGAATAAGGACTTGCCCGCCCAAAAAAATGGCCGAAAGCAGTCGCTGAAACCACAGACTGAGACTTTTTGGAACAAGAGAGCTAGCCATATATATCAGCGACCTTGGGGATGAATAGCCTAGAGGGTTGGACGTTAACGCTATCTTATAGCGGTGGAGTACTTTGGCTGTGCCAAACAGTGGAAGGTGGCTGTGCCAAACAACGGAAGGTGGCTGTGTATGGCCTTCAGGACAACGCTTGGCAAGACTCTCTACAGAACGGTTAACCAAGACAGCAGTAGGCTGCGGACGAAAGATCGTAGAAAAACAAAAGCTTTCCCCGAAACTTTGAAAAAAAACTATGCTAGTAAGCAGCGTTTTGCAAGCAATAATTTTTGGTATGGGTTTTTGCCATCGTCTCGGTGTCGTTCGAGACTCTCTCCCGTTTTTTTTAAATAGAGTAGTCGCTTTACTGATGGCTAGCTGGTTGGGTATCAATGCCTTTACTCCGCCTGTACTGGCGCAAGCTTCGATTTCTATTCAGCCCTATCTCGACCGAGTAAGCGAATCCATTACAGAATTCACGCTAGACAATGGGATGAAGTTCATTGTGCTAGAGCAGCATGAAGCGCCGGTCGCTACGGTGATGCTACATGCCAACGTCGGTGCTTCTAATGAAGTTGACGGGCAAACAGGGGTAGCGCACTACCTGGAGCATTTGGCCTTTAAAGGAACTACGCGAATTGGGACGACGGACTATCCGGCCGAGAAAGCGGTACTCGTTCAGCTAGATGTTGTGTTTGACCAGCTGATGGCGGCTCAGAAGGCTGGCGATCAAGGCGCGATCGCATCCCTCACCGAACAATTTGAAACCCTCCAAGCCGACGCCGCTTCCTACGTAGAGCAAAACAAATTCGGCCAAATTATTGAGCAAACAGGCGGTACTGGTCTTAACGCCACCACCTCTGCTGACGCCACTCGCTACTTTTATAACCTGCCGTCCAATAAGCTAGAGCTGTGGTTCTCATTAGAATCTGAGCGCTTCTTAGATCCCGTATTCAGAGAGTTTTACAAAGAGAAAGAAGTCATTTTAGAAGAGCGCCGAATGCGGGTGGATAACTCCCCGATTGGTCAGATGGTGGAGCGCTTTTCGGAAGTGGCCTTTACAGAGCATCCTTACCGCCGCCCGGTGATTGGCTACCAAGATGATTTGCGGCAGGCTACCCGCGCTCAGGTGCAGGCATTTTTTGACCAATACTACGGCCCTAGTAATTTAATCGCAGCGGTCGTTGGAGATGTCGATCCTGCGCAAGTCAAGCAGTTAGCTGAAGCTTACTTTGGTCGCTATGAGTCTCGAGTAGATCCGCCAGCGCTGGTGGTCAATGAGCCTAAGCAAACCGAGCCACGTGAATTCACTCTGGAGCTGGCTTCTCAACCCTGGTATTTGGAAGGCTACCATCGACCAGGCATCAACGATCCTGACCATGTTGTGTATTCTATGATTGACAGCATTTTGGTGGGTGGCCGAACAGCTCGCCTGTACAAAGCGCTCGTAGAACCTCAGATTGCACTGGATATTGGTAGCGCTAACGGCTTCCCTGGTGACAAGCAGTCGACTGTGATGCTGCTTTATGGACTCACCGCGCCCGGACACACGCTTGAAGACTTAGCTGTGGGCCTCGACGCTGAGTTAGCGCGTTTGAAAGCAGAACCTGTCGATACGAAGACGCTAGAGCGCGTGAAGACTCAAGCGAGAGCAGGGTTACTCGGCCAGCTCGATTCCAACCGGGGCATGGCTAGCTTACTGACTGAGTACGAAGCCAAAACAGGCGACTGGCGCAACGTGTTTGAGGAGCTTCAGGCAATTGAAGCGGTGAGTGCTGCTGACGTACAGCGAGTCGCAAAAGAGGTCTTTCAGCCTACGAATCGTACCGTTGGCAAGCTGATTTCAGCGGGGCCAGAAGCCTCAGAACCGATGGAAATGCCAGACGCTCCGGCTGAAGCTACACCAGAGACCGTGCCAGAAACCATGCCAGAAACCGTGCCAGAGACCGTGCCAGAGACCGTGTCAGAGACCGTGCCTGAGACTACTCCAGAGGCTTCCGCCGAGCCCGAGGTTCAATCGTCGAGTACCGTGCCAGCGGCGGAAGCGGCTACACCAGCGGCACCTATTCGAGGTCTTTGGTAGATCCTTATATCCGCCTAGGCAAGATTTGTTTGATTTAGTTCGTTTTGTTGTTTTGGTCTGATTCGAAGCCATCTAAGGAATTCATGGGTTTACTTTCACGACGGATGCCCGCTAGTCGAGCCAACCGTTCAAAGTCTCGTTTTTTACCGTTCTTTTTTCTGGCGGCAGCGACCTGCGCGGTGCTGCTAACGCTCTCTTGGCCCAAACCGGCTCAGGCTATAGAAGCTAAACCTTATGAAGATCTGGTGTTTCCCACATTGGGCGATATCCAAATTCCAGACTACGAGCGCTATGAGCTAGACAACGGCCTGGTGGTGTACCTGATGGAAGATCACGATCTGCCTTTGGTGGGCGGTTCTGCCACGTTCCGTACGGGCTCTTACTTGGTGCCCCCTGAAAAGGTGGGCCTTGCTGGCATCACAGGTGAGGCTATGCGCTTGGGCGGCACGCTCAACCACTCGCCCGACGAACTCAATGAAATGCTAGAGCAGCGCGCTGCCTCGGTAGAGACGTCCATCGGCGGGACGGCTGGCAGCGCTAGCTTTTCGAGCCTGACAGAAGATTTGGACAGTGTGTTTGGTCTGTTTGCAGATGTGGTGACCCAGCCTGCTTTTTCGGAGGAAATGCTAGAGCTGATCAAGGGCCGCACTGCTGGCGGCATCGCACGCCGCAACGACGACCCAGATGAAATTGCGTCTCGTGAGTTCAGCAAGCTAGTGTACGGTGCGCAAAGCCCATACGCTCGCACGGTGGAGTACAGCAGCTTGGATAACATTAGTCGTGATGACGTGGTGAGCTTTTATCAGGGAACGCTCTCACCCGAGAACACGATTTTGGGTATTTCTGGTGACTTTGACCCGGCGAAGATGAAGGCGCTGATTGCGCGTACTTTGGGTGCTTGGGAATGTGAAGACCATATGGACATCACTGCGCCTCCAGAAGGCACCCAGCTAGCCTCTGGGGTGTTTGCCGTTGACCAACCTCAGCTGACCCAGAGCAGCATTTTGATCGGTCATATCGGCGGGGAGCTGCGTAGTCCTTACCACGCGCCGATGGCGGTGCTCAATGAGGTGCTCAATGGCTTCGGTGGCAGGTTGTTTAACGAGATTCGTTCGCGGCAGGGCTTGGCCTACAGCGTGTATGCGTTTTGGAGCCCTCGCTACGACCATAACGGCATTTTTATCGGTGGCGGTCAGACCCGATCTGAAGCGACGGTGCCATTCATTCAGTCGATGTACGCCGAATTAGATAAAGTCCGTACAGAGCCAATCACTGACACGGAACTGGCGTTTGCGAAAGATTCTGTTCTCAATAGCTTTGTGTTTAATTTCCAAACGCCGAATCAGACGCTATCTCGTTTGATCCGCTATGAGTACTACGGCTATCCTTCTGACTTTGTCTTTACGTTTAGAGATGAGTTGGAAAGTGCGACGGCTGAAGAAGTGCTGGCAGCGGCGCAAGCGGTTCTAGATCCCGATAAGCTAATTACGCTGGTTGTGGGCAATACGGATGAGATTGCGCCGACTTTAGAAACCTTGGACGCGCAGATTACGCCTTTAGATGTGACGATTCCGGCCCCAACGGCTTCTCTGTAACGGCTTCTCTGTAACGGCTATGTAGCTAATTAGTTAGTTTGGTTAGTTTTAGCCATAGACAAGTATAAGAATAGGC
>JBCBDN010000143.1:0-9483 GCA_038529685.1 Cyanobacteria bacterium J06598_1
GCCAATGTTCCACTACAAGGGAGACGCCGTCAGGCTAATTAAGCTGGCAAGTTCACCAGCGGCACCACCTTGCCATCGCCCAAAATGGTACAGTTGCCGAAGCCTGCTGGAAGCGCCAGCGGCCCTTCTACCCTGCGTACGGCCACTTCTTGCTCACCCCAGGAGCGGTCTACTTCTAGGCCCATGCGCTGGTCGCCCATGCGGAATATCAGCACGCTGGGCTGATCCATGTTGGGCGTTTGTTCTAGGCTATCGATGGGCCGAGGGCAGTTGAAGGCTAGCCAGTTTGCCAGCTTAATTAGCCTGACGGCGTCTCCCTTGTAGTGGAACATTGGCTTGCCTTCAGTCTCGTACATGTCGGCAGGGTCTAGCAGTGCGACTTCTTCAATGATGTCTGTGGGCAGTGCCACCGGCATGCGGTTGCCTTCAGCGAGCAAAATCCGCGTGACTGATAGGGTGTAGGGTACCGAGATGGTGAAAGTTGTTCCTTCGCCCGCTGCGGTATCTACGGCGATATCACCGCGAATTTGAGAGAGATTGTTGCGGACTACGTCCATGCCTACGCCGCGACCGGAAAGGGCGGTGACTTCGTCTGAGGTGCTGAAGCCGGGTTGGAAGATTAAGGAGAGCAGGTCAGCTTCGCTGGCATCGCTGAGGAGGTCGGCGTCTAAGCCCATAGATTGGGCGCGATCGCGTATTTTCTCCAAGGCAATTCCGTTGCCATCATCGCTCACCGTAATCACGGTACGGCTGTTGCGGTTAAAGGCCTTAATCGAGATAGTTCCCTGAGCGTCTTTCCCCTGAGATTCTCTCTTTTGTGGCTTTTCAATCCCATGATCAAAGGCATTGCGTACGATGTGCATCAGCGGATCGTTCAGCGATTCCAAAATGTTGCGATCAATCAGCATGTTTTCACCTTCTAGCGAAAGTGCAACAGATTTTCCATGCTCTATCTCTAACTCTCGCAAGGCCCGAGGGAATCGATTGGTGATATCGGTTAGCGGGCGCATCCGTAGCTGGTTAAGATTGCGCTGAAGGTGTCTGGCTGTTCGGTGGATAATGCGGGTGGTTTGTTCTGTTTTATCGACGCTGAGCTCGATGTCATCGGCTACTTCTTGCAGCTTCACGACCGATTCTACAATCTGGCGAAAGGGTAGGTGCGCATCGTTGTAGCGATCAAACTCTAGCGTGTCAAAACCGCTGCGAAAACCGGTCTCTGTAGAGCCATTACCATTACTAGAGCCATTATTGGAAGTATTGTTGTGGTGGCCATCAGTGCCATGCTCAGAGTCTGTTGTTCTTTTTGTGGTGCCTACTTGACTAGTGGCTAGGTTTGGCTGAAGTGAGCCCGAGTAAGGTGCAGTGGCCGTGCCAGGAAGTGCGTTGGGCGTATGCCCTGTCAGTAGATATTGGCTGCTGCTGGGCTGTTCGTATAGGTCTTTGACATCGTCGTTGATTTCGTCGAGCGATCGCAGTTTTCTACTGAGGTCTTTCACGAGACCTCGCATCCGCTTTACCTCAGACTCTAGCCGGTTGCGCTCAATCGTCAGCTCACCAAAATAATCATTCAGCTCATTGAGCTTGCGCACTGACACCCGCACGGTGTTGTCGCTTAAGTCGGCATCGTCGGTCTGTGTTTTCGACGTGTCAGCGAAGCGAAACTGCGTTCCTGAGGTGGACTGCCCCGATTTCCCAAAGGCTACTCCACTTGCCTGCGCGGCCTGCCGCTTCACGGTTTCATCGTCGGCAAACACGCCAGCAAAAGCATCTTCTTGAGGGGGGGCTTCGGTCTGTTGTTCTAAGACCTCATTTTCACTGCCTAGGCTGTCATCTACAAACCCATCGTCAGAAAACGCTATTTGTTTGTCGTCTGATTCATGATCTGTTAATTCATCTAGGCTGCTCATGTCACCTAGATCTGCAAATACGTCGTCTACGAGAGCATCGTTCTCGTCGCCAAGCCCTGCGAATACGTCGTCTACGAGGGCGTCATTTTCGTCGCCAAAGCTGAATACGGTATCGGGTGAGAAGCGATCGCTCAAATCTGCTTCAGTCGTACCCCCCTCAAATTGTCTACTCTCTGCCTCATCGCCAAAGGCAATATCAATGAGGCCAAAACTCACACCGATTAAATCGGTCGGCATGGAGTCAGCGTTGCCGGTGACGACCAGCGCTTGGGCCCGCCGCCAAGACTGTAGGGCAATTTGGCCTACTTCCTGAAGCTGCTCGGTGTTCGCGGCGCCCGATGCATAAGATTCTACCGACTGACACAGCTGAATAAAGGGCGGCAGATCGAGCATTTCGCCTAGGCCGGTTAGCTCTTGAGCCATCACAACCACTTCTTCTTGCAGGTTTTGCGGATGTTCTTCTAGCAGCGCTTCGAGCTTTTCAAGGGAGCCTTCTACTTCTGTTTGAAAAATTAAGGGCATGACGTCTTGCCCTTCTTCGCCATCGATCATCGAGTTCATGTCTTCGGCAGACGGTTTGCCCAAGGTCTCGAGCAGGCTTTCAAAAATGGGGAGCACTGAGCCGGTGACCCAGTTGTCGTCTAGGGGGGTGTTGGTGCGATCGCGTTCAACCACCTGCCGAATCGCATCAATCGCACTGAGCAGTAGTCCTTCTATATCGCTGGTGACGCCTTCACCCCGATTGATTTTCACTACTTTGAGCGAATCTTCTAACCGGTGCGCTAACTCGCTAGTGAGCTCGTATCCCATCAGCGCTGCGCCGCCTTTGATGGAGTGGGCTGCTCGCAGTGCGCCGTTCATTTCATAGCTGTCTACGCCTCGCTGCGCGACGCCTAGCAGCGCTGCCTCAAGCGTGTCCAAATACTCACCCGCTTCGTCTAAGAACTGTAAACGAATCTCCCGTTCCTTATCTTCCATAGCCTTCCTCCGTCGCATCTGCCGACTGCGATGTTGAAGAATTTTCTACTACGAACGTCGCCACCTGAGACTGTAAGTCTTGCGAAACGTTCAGCGTTTGGTCTAGCGCTGCGGCTACCTGGCGTGACGATTCAGACGTGCGCTGGGCCAGCTGAGCAATCTCTTCCATCAGCGCCGATACCGAGGTAGAAGTGGCCACCTGAGAACTGGTTGCCTCCGAGATTTGTCGGGCCAGCTCGTCCATTTTTTGCGATCCGCTCAAAATTTCAGTGAGGCTCATCTTTGCATCTTCCACCCGGCGCGTGCCTTCTACGACTTGAGCCGTACTCTGCTCAATCGCTTCTACCACATCGCCGGTCTCCCGCTGAATCGCTTCTACAATTCGCTCAATTTCTTCAGTGGCTACTGCTGATCGGGTTGCCAGCTCGCTTACTTCTTCTGCGACTGCCGCAAAGCCTTGGCCTTCTTCCCCGGCTCTCGCCGCCTCAATGCCCGCGTTAATTGCCAACAGGTTGGTCTGCTGCGAGATTTGATTAATCAGCGATACGGCCTTCGTAATCTGTTGAGAAGACTCGCCTAGGCGCTTCATCTTTTTCGCCGTTTGGCCTACCGTTTGCCGTAGGCTCATGATGTTGCTCACGGTTAGCTCCATTGCCTCACCCCCCTGGGTGGCGGTTTCGGAAGCGGCTTTAGCGACGGCGGCGGCTTCAGCGGCCTGTTGAGCCACCTGCTGAATAGAGTTCGTCATCGTGCCGACTGAGTCGAGCGTGCGCGTTGTTTGCTGAGCCTGCTGTTCGGCCTCATCTGCCAATACCCGAATCGCGCCTTCATTCAGGCCCAAAGATTCATTCACCTGTCTGGCTGATTCTTTTACCTGAACTACGACCTGACTTAGGTTTTCAACGATGGCATTAAAGAAGTCAGCAACGGTGCCAATCTCGCCGGCTGATACATCGGCGCGAACGGTCAGATCTCCATCAGCGGCGGCTTCTACATCGCTGAGCAAATCAATCAGCTGCATCTGTAGGGCTTCTTGCCGCTGGGTGAGTTCTTCGGCTAAGGCCTTGGCTTGCACGGTGGCCGCTTCTTTTTGCCGGGTGGCTTCAGCCTGCTCAATGGCAAACCCTAGCTGGGTTGACACCCGCTGCATAAAGTTAATGGTGATATCTGACCAGTCGCGCGGGCCGCTGCACTCGTGGGCAATGAGCAAGCCCAGCAGGCGATCTTCAAACACAATCGGCGCGACTAAATTGGCCTTTACTTGGTAGGGCTCTAGCTGACCCAAATGGCACGGCGTCAAACCAGCGTTATAAATGTCGGGTGTTGATTTTACCCGGCCTGACCGATACTGCTCTACGTAGCGATCGGCAAAGCAAGGGTCGGCAATTTCTGCGCCCAGCGCTGGTGGCCACTGCGGATCGACCGATTCTTCGACGACTGTACCTTTCCAGTTTTCATCGAATAGGTACACAATGACTCGGCTAGTGTCGATGGCTAACTTAGTTTGGCGGGTGACGATGCGGAAAATTTTGTCGCGATCGCTGGTCTCACGAATGCTGGTTACCAACTCAGAGAGCTGCTTTTCACGCTTTACTGCTTCTGTTTGAGACTTCAGCAGCCGCGCTTGTGACAGGGCAAACCCGATTTGAGTCGAAATCTGCTGAATCATATTGACTTCTTCTGGCTGCCACTGACGTGGCCCGCTGCACTGGTGTGCGCACAGCAGGCCGACTAGCTCGTCGCCAACCAAAATAGGCGCTACCATATTGGCCTTGACGTCTAGCTCCCGCAGCAGCCGGCAGTGGCACTCTGTAAGGTCTTCGGTTTCAATATTTTCTACCGTAGAAACGGTGCCTTCCTTGAAGCGCGCAACTGAGTCCGGCAGCATCGGGTCTTCGAGGGCTTGCCCTTTGGCCCGGCTCCAGCCTTTACCCACAGACTCTGCGGTTGCCACCCCACCCGTGAAGTCTGCATTAAACCGGTAGACCATCACTCGATCTACCTCTAGCACTTCTCTGGCCCGCTCTACGCTCGTGTTAAAAATGGCCTCTTCTTCTAGCGTGCGACGGATATCGCTGGTGAGGGTAGAGAGGGTCCGAGCCCGCCTAGCCGATTCCGTTTGGGTTTCGCTTTGAAAGCGTAAGGAAGACTCCGAGGTCGAAACCGCAGCGGCCAGCTCATTAAACGCACTGGCGACTCGGCCCACTTCGTCACGAGCAAATACATCTGCCCTAGCGGACCTATCGCCGGAGGCAAACTGCTCTGTGGCCGCCTGCAAATTTCGCAGTGGATTCACAATCGAACGCCCCAGCAGTTTGGCAATAATGACATCGGCTAGCAGTGCCAAAAGCGCCGTCAAAATTAGCCACCAGGTCGCCATGCCTAGCCACTTTTGCAGCATGCTTTCAGGAATGCCCCGCTGGAGTACTCCAATCGCCTTGCCGTTCCCATCCACAATGGCTGTGGCCGCGACCGTGTAGCGCTGGCCGTTCGGCTGTCGAAAGCGTTCGCTGACCACACTACCTGGCTGCTCATTGGCCACTCGAATGGTCTGGTCTAAAAACTCAAAGTCGTAGCTGGCGCGCGCGTTTTGCCCAGAGACCACTTCGCCTGCCTGAGAGAGCGCCGCCAGGTCAAAGGAACCGCTGGGCTCTTGCAAATAGAGTTCGCTGTAGCCCTCAGAAAAGCTCGTGAGCGTGTTGGCTACGATGGGCGAGCCACTGTCTAAAATATCGCCGGTAATCAGCGCGCCTACGACTGGATTGCGGACCCCAGACTTATTTGTGGGTGTGCCCCCGATAAATAGTGGTGTCACGCTGTACTGCACGAGTGCCGCTTCATTTACGCTGCTCGGAATAGATATGCCCAGCTGCTGAAGCTCGGTGATCGTCTGTAGGCTAATCCCTGACTTCGCCTCGCTCTGACGCAGCGCGCTCGATACCAAATTATTGGGATTGAAGGGCTCTCCGCTACGGGCGGCCGCGCTGTTGGCAATCACTCGAAACTCTGGATCTACCAGAGCGACATAGTTTAGCTGCTGAAGCTCTAGGCGCGTCTGTAGCGCAACGCGGGCACGCTGCCGGAGTCCGTCGTCTATTTCGCCAAGTTCGGCGTATTCTTCAGCAGCCTCTACCAAAGATCCATCGCTAGGTGCCGGTATGGGTAACGGCTGATTAAGCCGCGCGGTGGTGGCTGTTAGTTCAGATATGGCTTGATCTTTCAGCTGGCTGTGCCCCACCCGCGAAAGCAAAAACAGGCTGACACCAATGACGCCTAGCACTGAGAGCATTTTGGAAGCGAGCAATCCAGTCAGCTGCTTATCGGCAACCTGACGATCGTAAAACCACTGCAAAGGCCCAGAGCGGCTGCCTCTGGTGACCAAAATTTTCTCAGGTGCATAGCGTTCTGTGCCCTTGTAGCGAACCCCACGATACACCCGCTCTTCGTCAGTCTCATCGGTTGTACTGGCGGCTCGCTGCTGAATAATGGCGTCAGAAACTTCGCGATCGCGTCCCTCCGGATAAGCAGCCCCTCGATAGGTCATTTTCGTTTTTGCCGCACTGCCGTTGTCTGCTGGGGCCTCCTCGCTAGCACCCTTGCCATTGAGCTGCTCTCCCGTTTGACCATTCGTCTGGGGGCCACCTTGCGGGGCATTCGCTTGCTCGGACTGAGCTGCCGGGTCATTCATGGCATCATCGCTGGGCTCAGACGGTTGGGGGGGACGAAAGTCAATGGTCATATCGGACTCACTTCAAAAATGTAGCAAGAGGCTTAAATAAAACAGAGAATCGGTCGGTAGATGACGCACACAAGCGCTTCAAGCGCTTGTGGAAAAACAGACGCTTCAAGCGCTTTGAAAAACAGAAGATTGCAGCACCGCTTCAGCGTCTAGCACCAGTAAAATTTGGTCGTTTTGAACTGCACACCCTTTGAGATAAGGCACCAGCACCGAGTTAACCTGCGGTGGTGATGGCTGTAGAGACTCCGCTGGCAAGTGAATAATGCCATCAATAGCGTCTACCATCAGCCCCAATGAGGAGCCTGCTTTGACAATGACTGTGCTGTACTGCTGCCTGGGCTTATCAGCTACCGGCATGCCCAATAGTCGCACTAAGTGGGCTACCCAAATCACTCGGTTTCGGCGATTCATGAGCCCTAGCATGCAGGACGGCATGTTAGGAATAGCCGTAATTTGCGAGGGCATGAGTACCGTCGCCTCTTCTACCGACTTTGCCGCGAAAACGGCTGGCACACGAGGAGCCAACTGAAACTTGAGATAGGCCTCGCCAATCATTTGGCGGTCAGGGACAGCAAGTTTGGTTTTCACAAGCACAAAGCGACGTAAGTCAAGGATTAAAAAAGCTTTAGTTTCTTCTCTTTAGCTTCCTTATATATAGAGGAAAATAAAGAAATAAGAGCGTGAAGCATTAGAACGAAAAAATAAAATTCACAAAGCTTAGACGTAGGCAATGTAGAGCAAAAGCGGCATTGCCACAAGTGTTGTAGCTACAGCCTTCCCAGTGAGAATGCGTTTGTACCAATTTTATTTGATTAGTTATCGGGCAGTTATTGGGCGGATATTCCTACCTAATTAGCGCTGACTGACTGCGTTGCTTTAGCCAGTACATCTTTGATGGCTTCAATCAGCTGGTCTCGGGTGTAGGGCTTAGTGAGGTAGGCTTTTGCACCCTGGCGCATGCCCCACATTCGGTCGATGGTCTGCCCTTTTGAGGAGCAAATCAACACGGGGACTGCTTTGGTCTCGGGGGTGTGCTTCAGCTTGCGGCACAGCTCAAAACCGCTAATACCCGGCATGACAACATCGGTCACAATGACGTCTGGCTTTTGGGCGATCGCCTTGTCTAGCCCTTCTTTTCCAGTTACGGCACTGATAACGCTAAAGCCCTCCGCTTGCAGGTAGTGACTCATCAGCTTCATTTCTGAAGGCGCATCTTCAACAACGAGCACTGTGGCAATCTTTGTTGCGTTCATTAGAAAATCCGTAAGACTATTCGGAAAACTCGTAAGGTACTGATCCAGACACACTGCTCTAGCATAGCGAGTCCTTACGGTAAATTCACGCAAGGGCGTCGATTGTGAAGCACAAACTGAATAAGGTAGATATCCTTAAGAATTATCGCTGATTATGGTCCTCAGTGGGTGCGGATTCTAAAACGGACTTAAAACAGACCTATTGCTTCTATTTGACGTTTTTTTAGCGCTTTTCTACGGGGAGGTGCTTAAACACCATTTTCAGTAAGTCTGATTGGGTAAAGGGTTTGGTCAAATAGCCTGAGGCACGAACTAGCTTGGCGCGAGCGCGATCAATCAGACCGGTGTTGCCAGTGACCATCACGATAGGCGTACGCTTGTAGCGAGGATGGCGACGGAGCAGAGCGCACAGCTCGTAGCCATCGAGATTAGGCATCGTGATATCGAGCAAAATTAAGTCGGGTTTACTGCGCACAATTTGCATCAGCGCCTTCACCGGATCGTTAATCGCTACAACGGACAGGCTTTGGTCTTCTAAAAACTTCTGAATAGCATTGAGTACCGTTGGGCTGTCATCAATACAAGCCACAGTGTAGGTCGTGCGCTTCAGGCTATCCATGCCAGACAGGCTCATGCCCGACGTCGCCCGACGGGTACCGTTGGTGGCTGAACCCATAGTCGCCATGCCGTTGATTCGCCCATTCATGGGTGTTGGGGCCGCTGTTACCGGCGTCGCAAGGCGATTGCTGACGGGCTGGCCAGCGGCACGCTGCTTACTGTTACGCTGACAGATTTCTACAATGGGGCGCAGGTCTTGGCGGCAGTAGATGGGAATGCCTTCGGTTTGGGTTTGGGGGATGAGTTCGTAGCTGCCTTCTCGAATGTTGAGGAAGGGTTCGACGACTTCAATGGCGATCGCCACAATCAGCTGTGCGCTTTGGTCAGGTGTTAGGTAGGTTTGATCGACCAGCCAGCAGATGGCTCGGTAGTCACGGCTGACAACGTGATCGGCTTCTTCGGTATTTTCAAACAGCAGCCGAGCTTCATCTCGGACAGCTGTCGGTACGCTGTCTCCCAACACCTGAAGCTGACGATCCAAACGGTCGAATGCATCGACTGAGTTAGTCGCAAAATTAAGCTGGCCCTTGTCAAACAAAAGTCGCCATTCTGCGGACTGCGCCGTGAGCTTAAGACAGCCACTAACCTGTCGGCTAATGAGTTGCGCTAGCAAACTTAAGGGGTGCAGCTTGTGGGAAGTACTGTAACTCGTGCTAGAACGGCTGTTTATCATCTATCTACGCTATCTACGCTGGGCTTTTGCAAACATTGGCCAGGGCCTTGAGCAAACGGTTGACCGTACGCTTGAACGGTTGACTGTACGCTTGATTTGTGAGGTGAGCTATTTGAAGAGTGTGAACGTAGATTACATGCTCAACCGGCCATCTGTCTTGAAATAAATCACAAAGGAGCACATCAGTGGGCTCAAGAAGGTCGCTGAGCTGTTTATAAAATCACACGTTGGTAGGTATTAATCCCTAATGACTAGTCATTAGAGATTGATCATTAGAGATTGATCACTAAAGATTAGTCATTAGGGATTAATACC
>JBCBDN010000144.1:0-9479 GCA_038529685.1 Cyanobacteria bacterium J06598_1
TAAAGGTTAATCAATTGTAACGTATGGTTTGGCTCGCGGGTGCTGTGGTGGCAACCAATGCGGTAGCTAATTTGATTAGTTGAGAAAATAAGTGTTCACCCATAGCCACGGTGAAGTGGTCAAAGCCTTGCTCTCGGGGTTAGACACCTAGGAAGCGTTAGCGGCGCAAGATAAAAAGCCAGCGAAAAATAATCAGGCAATCAGTAATAAAAAGGGGGGCGATCTGGTCGATTTGTGCTGGCGATCGCACCCTTTGGGGTTCGCACTCTCAGTGTGTCCTCTAGAGGCGAGTTGCCTGGCTGTTGTCGAGTGAGCCGTGCCCAACGCTACTGATGATCTACCGCTGTCGACAGAATCTGTCCCGACTTCGGGAGCTCAGTGCCACACCGCCGGCAAAATTGAGCATCTGTTTCGTGCCCGAGCAGCTCACAGCTTTCGCACGTGATGCGTACTGAATTTTGCACTTTGGTAAATTGCTGAATGAAGTTGCCCACCTGGGTCGGAATCAGGGCGATGCCTGTGAGGATCATGGCGATAGTCAGCCCGCGTCCAGCTTCTGTAATGGGGGTGATATCGCCAAAGCCGACGGTGGTCATGGTGACGACTGCAAAATATACCGCGTCTAAAAAGGTGGCAAAGCTATCTGGATTGGTTTTGTGCTCGGCTTGGTAGATAGCGCCTGAGTAAATAAAAATGATTGAGAAAAGGGTAAATAAAATACGGCCAAAAATGAGGCCCTCGTAGCCGCTGATGCGGTTAAACCAGGTTTTTTGCTCAAAGAAGCGGGCGAGACGTAGAATCCGTAGCCAGCGGATTAGGCGCAGAAATCGGATGTCTAACGCACCCAATAAGAAGGGCAAAATGGCGACTAGATCAATGAGCCCATAGAGACTGAAGATGAAGCGAAGTCTATTTTTTGCGGACCATAGCCGAACCACATACTCCAGGGTGAAGAGCGCCAGAATGACTTGATCGGTGATTTGGACGGCTAGGCGAGCAGTGGTCGGCAGCGGGTAGGTTTGGATAGCAAAGAGGGCCGCTGAAAAAAGGATGAGGAGCGCGATCGCACCGCTCACCCACAGTCCCGTGCGCGACTCACTCTCATCGACGGCGAATCTCACCTGTTCTCGTAAGGTCTGCTCTGTTGAGGACTGCTCCGGTAAGGCTTGCTCTCGTAAAGTCATGTAGCGAGTCTATCTAATAATTTTTCTCAGACGATAAAATTACCAAGCCAACAGATAAAAGGTTTTCAGGGAAAGTCCGGTGAGATTCCGGCACTGTGCCGCAGCTGTCAAAGTCAGAACGCCTGTTTACCTATCCTTTCATTACTCACACTCTCGCGTTGCACGAGAAAAGAGCAAAACAATATGGTCTTTATTCAAACATCCGATACGCTTGTCCTCCAATCTTTATCGGATCAGTCCCTGTCAGAACACTTGTCAGCAGCAGGCCGACTAGCCAACCAAGACTTAGACGCTACCACCTCAACCAATCAATCTCCTGATACCCAATCTCTGGCCACTGACCTCAATCTGCCGCCATTGCCGCTCAGGCGCCCGCTGCTAATGGTAGGCCACGGCACTCGCAATTCAAAAGGTCGCCAGGACCTGCTTGATTTTGGCCGACTTTATCACCAGCTAGACCCTTCTCGCCCGGTGATTCCTTGCTTTTTAGAACTCACAGGTCCCAGCATTCAAGACGGGGTCGATCAGTGTGTTCAGCAGGGCTACACCGACATCTCAATTCTGCCTATTTTGCTTTTTGCTGCGCGTCACAACAAGTTTGATGTCACGGGCGAACTCGATAGAGCCAAGGCTCGCTACGCCAGCACGCATCCAGAGCTCACCTTTCACTACGGGCGTCACTTTGGCATCACACCCGCCATCTTTGACCTTTGGAAAAACCGACTCGATCTACTTGATGCCCCTAATCACAATCCTCGAGGCATCGTTCGCGAAGAGACAACGCTGCTGTTTATCGGACGTGGCTCTAGTGACCCTGACGCCAATGGCGACGTGTACAAGCTGGCTAGAATGATCTGGGAAGGTAGCGGTTATCACACGGTAGAAACCTGCTTTATTGGTATTACTCACCCGCGACTAGAAGAAGGCTTTAGGCGATCGCGCCTCTACACCCCTAAGCGCATCATCGTGCTTCCCTACTTTATGTTCACCGGTGTCCTGATAGAAAAAATTAGGGCTATTTCGGCGCAGCAACAGGTGCTTTACCCCGATGTCGAAGTCGTCATGCTCCCCGAAATGGGCATTCATCCTCAGCTCATCCGCGTGCTGCGCGACCGAGAAATTGAAACTCAGCTGGGGAGTGTTGCGATGAACTGCGAAGCGTGTAAATTTCGCTTGGCGGCTAAAAAAGAGGCCTCTTCAACGTCAGGCGATGGCCATGGTGATAACCATCACCACGGCCATAATCACGACCACTCAGTCTCTGACCCCTATGCAGAACCGGAAAAATATCACCAGCGTATTTGGCAAGTGCCGTAATTTTTACCCAACATGACTACACCTTCTTTTCAAGTCGGCGATCGCATTCGCATCCACACCCGTCCGCCTTACCTCAAAAGCGCTGATCCCATGCCGATGCTGCGCCCACCAGATCTGGTCAGCATCGGCAACGAGGGCACTATTCTCAGCCGCAAGCCAGGTGGCTACTTGGCCGTGCGCTTCGAGCAGGGTTCTTTTCTGATAGATGCTCAATATATAGAAGCAGTGAGCATAGAGCCGGTAGATGGAACCCAAAATAATGAGTCCTCAAATACCTAAGCCCAATCAAAATTCAGCCAAAGTCCGACCAAAACTTAAGCAAAAAGTTTTTTACGATACCGCTGCTGCCCATGTGTTATATTTAATTGCCGTGGCGGCCATACGAAAGCCTCACGCACCGCTTTCTCAATGCGTTTGACGTGTAGGGTCAAAGCAAAGATCTAAAGAAAAAATGGGGGTCGCTAGCTCAGTGGTAGAGCATTCGGCTTTTAACCGACTGGTCCTGGGTTCGAATCCCAGGCGACCCATTTTTTCATAGAGTGTTTCTTCATGTAATTTGAGGAGACACTTTTTTAATGGAAATTTTTATTGAGCGCTTGTTTTCGGTTCTGTTGAAACAAAACCTCTGACAAAAGAAAAAACTGCGATCCCGCTGATGAAGAACGGCATAGCCTTTATCCGTGCGGTTCGGCCTGTAAAGCGCGCAGGCTCTCGGCTCTTAGCAAAGTCCCTCTTGTGAAAAACAAATCGTCAGAGGTCAAGGTTTTGGCCTACTATTAAACTGATAAGAACCTACACCTATCGCAACTTTAAGTAACACTTCTAAGTTGACGGACTCAGGTGGGCCATCTGGCAGAAAATATTAGGAGGATATGGAATGGCGCTTGTACCTATGAGGCTGATGCTCGATCATGCAGCTGAAAACGGTTACGGGATTCCTGCGTTTAACGTAAACAACTTGGAGCAGATTCTTGCAATTATGCAGGCTGCTGATGAGACTGATAGCCCGGTTATTTTGCAAGCGTCTCGCGGTGCACGCAAGTACGCTGGTGAGCACTTCTTGCGTCACTTGGTGATGGCAGCTGTAGAAAGCTATCCTCACATTCCTGTTGTTATGCACCAGGATCACGGTAATGGCCCTGCGACTTGCTATTCTGCAATCCGCAATGGCTTTACGTCTGTAATGATGGATGGCTCCCTCGAAGAAGATGCCAAAACACCTGCGAGCTTCGAGTACAACGTAGCTGTGACTCGCAAGGTTGTAGACGTTGCTCACGCAATTGGTGCCAGTGTAGAAGGTGAGCTGGGCTGTCTCGGTTCTCTAGAGACTGGCCAAGGCGAAGCGGAAGACGGCCACGGTTTTGAAGGTAAGCTCGATAAAGATCAGCTGCTCACTGACCCTGAAGAAGCTGCTCAGTTTGTAGAAGCGACTCAGGTAGATGCCCTAGCGGTTGCTATCGGTACGAGCCACGGCGCGTACAAGTTCACTCGCAAGCCAACCGGCGAAATTCTGGCAATCGACAGAATTGCAGAAATTCATAAGCGTTTGCCAAACACCCACTTGGTTATGCACGGTTCTTCTTCTGTTCCTCAGAAGTGGCTTGAGATGATCAATGCCCACGGTGGCGCTATTCCTGAAACTTACGGTGTACCCGTTGAAGAGATTCAGAAAGGTATTAAGAACGGCGTTCGCAAAGTGAACATCGATACTGATAACCGTTTGGCAATCACAGCGGCTATTCGTGAAGCGGCTGAGGCAGATCCTAAGAACTTCGACCCTCGTCACTTCCTCAAGCCTTCTATCAAGTATATGAAGATGGTTTGTACTGATCGCTATGAGAAGTTCGGCACAGCTGGTCAAGCTTCTAAGATCAAGCAAGTTGGCGTTGAAATCTTTGCTGCCAAGTACGCTGCTGGCGAGCTTGATGCAAAGGTCAAGACGACCGCTGCTGTTTAGGTCTTAAGCGCTAATCACTAGATTAGCCACACAAAAAGAGCCCGCAGAGAGAGCAATTTCTCTGGGGGCTCTTTTTGTATGTTTGCCATAGAACTAAACGCCTTCAGCTCTGACAAAAATAAGTAGGTGAATGACTGAGGTGGTGACGGTGCCCAGAAATAAAAACATGAGGGTGCAGCTAACCCCGCCGCGCCACCAGCGTCGTTTGGCTAAATTCCAGATGGTAGAACCCAGAAATCCGCCGAAGAACAGGGGCAGTGCTGTGAGACAGAGAGTCCCTAGTGCGATCGCAGGCATATGAATCAGCCAGGGCAGATCCCAGACCGTGGTGGGTCCAATGGTGGCGATCGCACCAATAAGCAGGCTAAAGCAGAGCGCTCCCGGCTGCCACGCACTGTTGAAATATTTTGAGAGGGCTCTTTTGAGTCGCATGCTGGAGCTTTGATGCCGGTATAGCCTGCGCTTGCGCATCTTTTTGGTTAGCGATCGCCGCCGCACATTAGTCATTGCTTCACTTCACCGCATTTGAAACAGACGCATTTTTATTTTTCCCGTTACAGGCCCCGCGTGATATCTCATAGACTACGAAATGCGTAGTTTTGTTCACATTTCATGTATTCAAGGATAGAGAAGGGCACCCGGTAAATCAGTGATCGGCTAACAGAAAAGATTAATAGAAAGGCCCCAAACTAGATAAGTTTGGGGCCTTTCTATTGGGTCGTGTGAAGTCTAAACCACGTGAAGTTTCGCGTGAAGTCACGTAATGAAATGAGCGCGACTTCTGATCGCGCTGACGTAACTGTACTAATTAACGCACACCAGCGAGTGCGGGCGCTGTTTTCTGCATTTCTGCAAGAATAGCCGACACATTGACCTTGGCATCGCCAAATAGCATCTGTGTGTTGTCTTTGTAGAACAAAGGATTATCAACACCTGCGTAGCCCACAGACAGACTGCGCTTCATGACGATGACGTTCTGTGCGTTCCACACTTCTAGCACCGGCATTCCTGCAATTGGGCTCGTGGGATCTTCCATCGCACTGGGGTTCACGGTGTCGTTGGCACCAATCACTAAGACGACATCAGTCTCGCCGAAGTCTTCGTTGATTTCGTCCATTTCTAGCACCACGTCGTAAGGGACGTTGGCTTCTGCTAGCAATACGTTCATGTGACCTGGCAAGCGACCTGCGACCGGGTGAATGCCAAAGCGAACGTTGACACCGCGAGCACGCAAAATCTTAGTAATGTCAGCCACTGCATGCTGCGCCTGCGCGACCGCCATTCCGTATCCAGGCGTAATAATCACGCTACTCGCATCGTTGAGCAGCTCAACTGTGTCTTCAATGGTGGCAGAGGTTGCCGTGCCGCCCGGAGCTGTGCTGCCGCCGCTCTTGGCCGCTGCACCCTGACCAAACCCACCCAAAATCACGCTGACAAAAGAGCGATTCATCGCCTGACACATAATGATGCTCAAAATGGCACCACTGCTGCCGACTAAGGCGCCTGTGACAATCAGCAAATCGTTTGAGAGCATGAAGCCTGCCGCCGCTGCTGCCCAACCAGAGTAGCTGTTGAGCATAGAGATCACGACCGGCATGTCTGCGCCGCCAATTGCCGCAACTAGGTGCATGCCCAGCAGCCCAGCCAACCCACACATGCCCAGCAGTGCTGGCAGCCCAGCTGTGCCTTCTGCGCCCATAAATACAAAGCCCAGGGCTACTGTGCCAACGAGCAAGCCAATGTTTAACAAATGGCGAGCAGGTAGCATCAATGGCTTGCTGCTGATGATTGCTTTGAGCTTGCCAAAGGCGATTACAGAGCCTGTGAAAGTCACCGCGCCGATAAACACACCCACATAGATTTCAATCATGTGAATGGTTTCTTCTGCGCCCACCAGACCGGATTCAGGCTGTAGGTAGTTACCGATGCCGACTAGCACGGCTGCAAGGCCCACAAAGCTGTGCAGCACCGCAACTAGCTCGGGCATTTCAGTCATTTCCACCCGCGAGGCCAGAACCGCGCCGATAATCACACCCGGGACAATCACCGCAACCAAAATACCGTAGTTGGTAATGCCTGCGCCTAGCGCCGTTGCGCCGATGGCCAGGCCCATACCGATGATGCCGTATAGGTTTCCGCGCTGTGCGGTTTCCTGGTTGGAAAGCCCGCCCAAACTCAAAATGAATAGAATGATAGCCGCAATGTAAGCGACCGTCACAAGATTAGTGGACATTGAATAGATTCCTTAAATTTTGTGTCTTCAGTTTCTTGGAACAAGACGATTGATCAAATTATTTGCGGAACATTTTGAGCATGCGCTGGGTGACTAGGAAGCCGCCAGAGATATTGATGGTGCCAACAAGGATAGCGATCGCACCCAACACCGTCGTTGTACTCAAACCGCCGCCGACAGCGTTTCCATTCAGCTGTAGCAGTCCACCCAAAATGATGATGCCGCTAATCGCATTGGTCACACTCATCAGAGGCGTATGCAGCGAAGGGCTCACATTCCAAATCACCTGCCAGCCCACAAAGCAAGCCAGCACAAATACCGTGAAGTGAGAAAGGAAAGACGCAGGTGCGCTCAATCCGATGGCAATGACGCCACAGGCCAGCGCAATCAAACCCACTGCTTTCGTCACCGGAGAAGATTTCTTCTCTTCTACTGCAGGGGCTTCTACGACCGCAGCCGTGGGCTTAGCTGCTGGTGTAGGCGGCTTTTCCGGTCGAGGGGCAGGCCAAGTCACTTCACCGTCGTAGGTAATCAGCGCACCTCGGACCGCCTCATCTTCAAAGTCCACTTTGTACTCGTCTGAGCCACCCATATCGCTCAGCAAGTGATACAGATTCGTGCCGTACAGCTGACTGGCCTGACTGGCCATGCGGCTCGGGAAATCAGTAATACCAACAATCGTGACGCCGTTGTGCTGGTACACTTCACCCGGCTTCGTCACGGCGCAGTTACCGCCCTGCTCAGCGGCCATATCTACAATTACAGAGCCGGGCTTCATTAGCTCAGTTGTTTCTTTAGTAATCAGTAGCGGCGCTTTTTTGCCAGGGATTAAGGCAGTGGTGATGATGATGTCCACTTCTTTTGCTTGCTGGGCAAACAGCTCCATTTCTGCGGCAATAAACTCAGGGCTCATTGTTTTGGCATAGCCGCCCGTACCCGTACCGTCTTCTTCAAACGTGAGCTCCAAGAACTCAGCGCCGAGGCTTTCTACCTGCTCTTTTACGACGGGGCGCGTGTCAAAAGATCGCACAATCGCACCGAGGCTCTTGGCCGCTCCAATTGCCGCTAGACCAGCTACACCTGCGCCAATCACGAGCACCTTTGCCGGAGGCACTTTGCCTGCTGCAGTAATTTGCCCTGTGAAAAAGCGACCAAACTGGTTGGCTGATTCAATTACTGCTCTGTAGCCTGCGATGTTGGCCATAGAGCTAAGGGCGTCCATTTTTTGGGCCCGGCTGATACGTGGAATCGCGTCCATTGCCAAAACGGTTGCCTGCCGATTAGAAAGTCGATCGACTAGAGGCTTATTTTGAGCTGGCCAGATAAAACTGATGAGGGCCTGATGCGCACCGAGCATGTCGGCTTCATGCAAGCCATTGGGATGATCTTGAGGTGGCTGCACTTTTAATACGATGTCCGCTTGCTCCCACAGGTCAGTGGCGGTATATACAACGTCGCAGCCCGCTTCTCTGTAGGCATCATCGCTGAAGTTTGCCCCTTCTCCAGCTGAGTGTTCAATGATGATATCGAATCCCAGTTTCTGTAATTTTTTGACGGTGTCAGGGGTTGCGGCCACGCGCCGTTCACCCGCTACGATTTCCTTGGGAACGCCAATTTTCTTGGGCTGTTTGGGATTGGACGCGTCCGCTTGCGAAACGTCCTTATCAATGGCCAGGGTCATGGCATCTCCTATTTGAACAAGGCAAATTAAATCTTGGCAGAAGAGAAATAGAGAAAGTGCACAGCGATCACAAAGGTTGACCTCTTTTCGTAAAAGTTTTTGAAGGGCTTTGTGAGACTACACATTGTGTTCAGTCGAACAGCGCTCAATATCAGTTGAAAAACCGTCCACCGGAAGACGCACGGGGTGAACCGGCAATGTTAGACGTAGTATAGAAAGAGAGCACTGTTAAGATTTGCAACTGCAAAATTTGCAACCGAATGTTGAGCGTTTACTGCAAGTTCTGTTGGGTGAATTTTATTAGGCGGCTCAACTTTTTACTTAACCCTTTTAGTCACCCCTTTACGTGAGGAGTCATTGCGCATGTCTGTTAAGCGTTCTATGTTTCGGTTGTTGTCGGGGGTAGCCCTCTCTGGCGCAGCGCTAGCAACAACCCTATCAGTCTTGCCTGCGCAGCCCGGTATGGCGCAAACGGGCCCTGGCCTCACCATTTGGGGCGGTGTCGATTCAGAATTCCGCCTGCCCTACACCCTAAGAAATAACGAACCCCGTAGTCCTCGCGCTCACTACTTTTTGCGCGTGCCCGGTACGCGGATGGAAAGAGCGGTATCTAAGCTACGTATCAGCTACCCAGAAGCTTTTACTAACCGCAATGGCTCTTTTGATCCTGAGCAGATTGAAGTTCGTCGGGGTCGTGGGACAGGTGGCCGCGAAATTCCTGTAGATGAGGTGGTTTGGATTCCTGAGTCGAGCCAGATTGAAATATACATGTCTGAAGATATCCCTGCGGACACTAGCTTCGTCGTGGCGATGTCCGGCATTCGTAACCCTAACCGCTTTGGCATGCACCGCTTTAACTTGCAGGCAGAATCTCGTGGTGATGTCTTGCCAAGATACCTCGGCACTTGGGAACTTCTGGTTGCAGAAGAAACAAATGGTCGGTAAGCTGTAATGTCTATGCCTATTGATGCGTGTGGTAACCAGTCCATTGGTATCACTAACTGCCAGCATCAGTAGGCGAGCAGTAATTTAGCAGCACTGGACGAGTCAAACCAGGACTAAGCGTTCCCTGGGTGGAACGTCTCGTAAGCGCCAGCGCGTGTCTGG
>JBCBDN010000145.1:0-9323 GCA_038529685.1 Cyanobacteria bacterium J06598_1
ATATCTAACTTGATATCTAACCAGTCAACGCTAGCGATGGCCTTTGATTCCTCGGGCTGTTTCGTTTCACGGCACTTTTATCTGGTCTCTGCAATTGCTCGCTATCTTCTGTCGTAATAAATAATGCAAACTTCTCAGCGATTCATTGCTACGCAAAAAATTTCCCTTGAGGGCTACCGCCGTCTCAAGGAAAGTTTGATGCAGCAAGCGAGTCTGTTTGAATCAGTCACGACAGAAGCGCCACTCACGCCTGGTTCAACTGCGCAAACGCAGCAGACAGAGCTGTCTTTAGTGGGTTTTGTTTTGATGCGATCGCCCACATTAAACGTACTGCTCACCGCAACACCCATTAGGCCCGGATCACAGAGCTTGGCACCAGACGACCTGTCTCAAAACAGTCAGCCGACCCAAGCAGCCACTCACGCAGAAGCTCAGATCACGGAAGCGCTTACGGCAGCTAAATTCCCTTCAGAAGGCTCTCGGCGGATTCAGGCCATCGTGTCGCAGGCGATTAAATCTGAATCTGCCAACGCTAGCAAAGCTGACTTGACCTACGAAATACAGCTGAGCTTTGATGAACAAACCATCGCGGACTTTGTTCGGCAAAAAATACCCACCGCCATCGAGCGTACGGCAGGCTTTCCACGGCAAAACTCGCAACAGACAGAGCAGCATCCGCTACATCCGTACAGCTATACACACAACAATATGCAAAAGCCCACGAATCAACATCAAGATTCGGGGCCTCAAACAGGAGAGAAGCCTCAAGCCTCTGCACCCAGTCACATTACAACTAGTCACATTACAAACAGTCATGCCGCAAACAGGCAGCCCGACCCAGAAGACTTTGTGCTGGCTTGGACTAAGGAACTAGCCGTCGCTTCAGACAACTCCATGCAGGCTACGCTAGAAACGCAGGTACAGCAAAGCCTGCTGCTCAACCAGGTAATCACCCGTATTCGCCACAGCCTAGATTTACCGGCAATTTTGGAAACGACGGTTGCTCAAGTGAGAGAATTTCTCTCAGCAGACCGGCTGGTTGTTTATCAGTTTGAACAGCTCGAATCGGTTGATTTGTCCTCACCTTCTTCTACGAAGCCCTTTACAAAGAGCCATAGCAGTACACCCAGTAGTTCCTCAGGCGGCTCCTCAAACAGCTCCTCAGGCGGCTCCTCGGGCAGTGATTCAAACAGCCTGCCAAACAGCCCGTCACATAACAGGCCCACTGCCGATATCAACCGAAAAGACAGCGCTATCGTAGGTCGCTGTACGCATGAAGGGCATGTCACCTACGAATCGCGCATTTCTGAAGCGTTACCGTCTGTGTTGAATTCGTCGGAGGCGGAGTGCTTCATGCCGTCGCTGTCTATTCGCGATCGCTACGCCATGGGTCAGCCGATCGCCGTTGACAATGTAGACGAAAAATACGCTCACACCCGCTGCCTACTGGACTTTTTGCATCAGGCTCAAGTCAAGTCCAAAATTATTGCACCTATTATTGTGCAAGACCAGCTGTGGGGATTGTTGATTGCCCATCAGTGCGATCGCCTTCGGCACTGGGAGAAAACAGAAGTTCTGTTCTTGCAGCATATCGCGGAGCATTTAGCCGTCGCGATTGGGCAAGCGGGACTCTATCATCAGCTGCAGCAGCAAACGGTCAGCCTAGAGAGCTGTGTGGTAGAACGAACCCAAAATTTGCACGATGCGCTGCTCGCTGCCGAGTCTGCGAATTTGACCAAAGGTGAGTTTTTATCGACGATGAGCCATGAGCTGCGCACCCCCCTCACCTACATCATTGGCATGTCAGCAACGCTGTTGCGCTGGTCGTTTGGAGATTTGAGCGAGCGCCAAAGAAGCTACCTCGATACGATTAATCACAGCGGCGAGCAGCTGCTTGGCATTATTAACGATATTTTGGAGTTCGCCAAAATATCTTCGGGACGCTCCTTTTTAGATGTGAGTGAGTTTTCTTTGCGATCACTGATTGACGGCATTATGGAGCATTTCCGGGCGATCGCTGACAAACAGGGCGTTAGCCTGTCGCTATCATTTGAAGCGACGCCTGAGCAAGATAGCTTTCGTGCCGATGCCAAACGGCTACAGCAAATTATCTCTAACCTGGTTCATAACGCCATTAAGTTCACCCCGGCAGGCGGGCAAGTCACGCTCAGAATTCAAAGAGAAGATCAAGTCGGTATTTTTCAAATTGAAGATACGGGTATTGGCATTCCTGAATCGCAGAAGGGTCTCTTGTTCGAAAAGTTCAAACAATTAGAGTCTCCTTTTCAGCGGCAGTATTCGGGCACAGGGTTAGGGCTCGCCATGACCAAGCGCCTAGTGGAGCTACACGGCGGCTCGATTCAAGTAAAGTCGGCAGTTGGAGAAGGATCTGTCTTTTCGGTTCGGCTGCCGCTACAGTCTCCCCGCCGGGTAAACAGTCGCTATCAGGTGCCTTCAACCCTACCGGGTGGGCACAAGCGAGTTTTGCTACTCGAAAAGCAAGAGGACAGCGCTGCGATTATTTGCGATTTGCTCACAGCCGACGGCTATGAAGTGATTTTGCAGGTCGATGCCAACCAGATACTGACCCAGCTCGAATCGCTGCAGCCAGCTATCTTCATTGCAGATTTCTCACTGCTGAGCCTAGAGGAAAATATCCTCAAAGAAATCCAGCTGGCCGTCACAGCAATCGGGGCAAAAGTACTGGCACTATTAGATCAAACAGTGCCTGAGTCATCTCACATGGCCCACCACGATACGCTTAACAAACCAATAGATCCCAAAAAGATGCTGAAAAAGGTTCGACATTTGACCCTGAAAGCACTCTAAAGCTAACCCTAAATGCACTCTAGAGCGCATGGAGAAGACAGGAAAAAAGTCTTACCCATCACAGCGCTCACCCCTCCAGTCAAAATGACTACAGAGCAAATTCTTTTTGACCGCAGCGTCAGCAAATTTACGGAGAGTTCGTTGGGTGTCACGTGAAAAAAGTTAGAAAAGCTTTAATGAGCGATCGCCTTGAGTCTGCTGTATCCCTCATTACCTGCTCACTTTTCCCGATAAACTTTAACTCATCAATAGAATTTACTCTAATTAGGAATGCTTATCAAAGCGCGGCGAATTCCTACTTCACCTAGTATTTCGGGGTACATTACCTCAGACACCTCGCTTGTGTTGAGTAAATTTGATGAGTTGAGATTGACCGCGTTCCTTATTTAAGGGTTCACCTAAACTTAGTGTTTGCTCAGTAAGAATACTTAGCTCCGCTCCCCACACCACAAACTTTTATCTTCTGTATGAAGCGAACACTCCTCTCCTCGCTACAGTCTGCTTTAGTTGATTTTTCTCGTCAGCGCAGGGCTGCTTATGGTAGCTTGCTGATTGCTGGTGGCCTAGTGGCTTTTGGCCTTAGCGAAGTGGCTCCTCAGTCTTTTCGTCAAGCGGCGATCGCACTCCCCACAGAAGCATCCATTGAACTGGCCGATGCTCAGCTTGCAAGAGGCAGCGAGCCCTGGCAAATCGCCTCTTTCCCCGTTGAGAATTTTCAAGCCTACACGTCGGCCTATGGCTATCGTGGTTCAGGATTTCACTACGGTATCGATATTGCCGCGCCTACGGGCAGCTACATTCGCAACTGGTGGGAAGGTCGCGTTGTAGAGGTTTCTGACGACAGTGCCTGTGGCACCTCAGTCGTGATTGAGTCTGGAGATTGGACCCATGTGTACTGCCACATGCAGGGCTATGTCACGACCGATCGCGGTCGCAATGTTTTTGTGGATGGCTCTGGCGGCTTGCGCATTGCAGAGGGTCAAGAGATGTATACGGGCGATCGCATTGGTCGTGTTGGGATGACCGGCCGTACAACCGGACCTCACCTGCACTGGGGTATGCGCTACCACGGCGAGTGGGTAGATCCTGGGCTGGTGCTACAAGCAATGGCCGATGGTCAGCGCCGCGCCTCTAGATAACATCAGCTGTCTGAAATGACACAAAAGAGAAAGGGGAGAAGCGTCAGTACTTCTCCCCTTTCTCTTTTGTGTTGGCTTTTTCTAAAAGATACCCAGACAAAAACTGCCTAGAACCGAATCTTGACGGGTTCCTTAACCGGAATTTCTGCATGCTCGCTGATGATGTCTCTCAGCTCAGTCCCCTCAAGCGTCTCTCTTTCAATAATTAAATCAACCAGTCGGTCCACCAAAGCGCGATGCTCTCTAATCACATCTATCGCTTTGTTCAAACCATTTTCCACAATCTCTTTGACCTTAACATCAATTTTTTGAGCCATCTCTTCCGAGTACTCGCGACCATTTTCAGTCAGCCGACTGCTACGACGAAACTGTGAGTCGCTCGTGAGCGCAAATGCACCCAAGTCTGACATGCCTAGCTTAGTCACCATTTCTCTAGCAATGTTTGTCACGCTTCTGATTTTACGCCCAGCAATGTTAGTGGTTTCATCCTCACCAAAAATCACCATCTCTGCCGCACGGCCACCCGTATAGGCCGCAATCATGTCCGTAATTGTGCCGTAAGAGATCAGACCGTCGTCCACTTCCTCTTCCCTGGCGATGTAACTCACAAAGCCACGGCTGACAAATTCATCAAAGTCGCGCCCACCCCGAGGCAAGATAGTCACCTTATTAATCGGGTTCATATGCTTGGACAAAGCAGCAACGACGGCCTCACCGATCACGTCATAGGCGAGCAGTCTTTTCTTTTTGTTGTCTAACAAGGGCGTCAGTGTAAGACCGATGGTCAGGCGATCAATCGCATCATTTACCTCCAGCATCGTGATCGCATCTTTGCGGCGGCGAGCGGTCAAAATAGCGGCTTCGTTGAGTAAGTTGGCCAGCTGCGCGCCCGAAAACCCTGGGGTGCGGCGTGCGACATCCTTGAGCTTGACTTCTTCAGAGATTTTTTTGTCGCGGGCGTGCACTTCCAAAATGCCGAGACGACCGGGCGCCGAGGGCAAATCAACGGTTACCTTTCGGTCGAATCGGCCTGGGCGTAATAGGGCAGAATCAAGCACGTCTTGGCGGTTAGTCGCCGCAATTACAATGATGCCGCTGTTCCCCTCAAAGCCGTCCATCTCCGTCAGCAGCTGATTGAGCGTTTGCTCTCGCTCGTCGTTACCGCCACCAATGCCGGTTCCGCGCTGACGGCCTACCGCGTCAATCTCATCGATAAAGATAATGCAGGGCGCACTTTCTTTGGCTTTCTTAAACAGGTCGCGTACGCGGGAAGCCCCCACACCCACAAACATTTCTACGAATTCAGAGCCTGAGATGCTGAAGAATGGGGTGCCCGCTTCACCGGCGATCGCCTTCGCCAAAAGTGTTTTACCCGTACCTGGAGGCCCCACCAGCAGCACCCCTTTAGGAATACGCGCCCCGATGGCCGTAAACCGCTCTGGATTTTTTAAGAACGTCACCACTTCTTGTAGCTCTTCTTTGGCCTCATCAATCCCGGCAACATCGTCAAACATCACACCGGTTTTAGCTTCCATTTGGAACCGGGCCTTAGAGCGACCAAAGCTCATCGCGCCACCGCTACCGCTGGCTGAGCGCCGCAATAGCATCACCATCGCAAACACCACTAGCAGGACCAAAATGCCAGTGGTAATTAGGCTAGTGATCGTGCCTCTATCGGGATTGCGGCTAACGTCCCAATCGACGCTGTTGTCATTCAGGCGCTCTTGCAGATCTAAATTGCGATCGTTCACAAAAATCTTGACTTCTTCAGGCTTGTCTTCTTCGCTCGCAGACTTGAGCGTGACTTTGGCAATCCCGTTGACCTGGTCTAGCTCTACCTTACGGACTTCACCATTATCAATTTTTTTCAGCAGTTCGCCGTACTGGAGCTTGTCGTCATCTTCGTTGTCCGCACCACTGTTAAATAGCTGCGCCGTGGTCACACCGCTTTCGGGAAATTCCGTTTGGGCTATGGCAGGCGATCGCCCCAGCCACCCCAACAGCAGCGTCGCTGCCAGCGCACTGGCAGACAGTGTCCCTAGCGTTCGACGAAGGGGGCGACGGCGATTGAGTTTTCTCTGTGCGGGAGCCTGAAGCGAACTGGCTTTAGCGGGAGAAACGGGCTGCTGCATGAGGTGTGAATAATATATAGATGTAACTGGTGCTTAGTCTAACGCTCTAACCCAATAACTGACCGGTAAATTTTCGTCAGTCTTACCGGTGAAAACTAAACATTGAGCATCACATCGAGCGACTAGAGAGATGCCTTTTCAGTCTTTGACGGCGCAAACACTAAACAAGTGCCCTTAGCCTACCCATCAATCGTCTTTGTTTGGACCTATCACTCTATGCGCCTTACTCTATGCACCCAGTTCATCCTGGCTAGCATCATCTGTAGATGTATTCTTTGTTGACTGCTATATATGTCACGTTCACGTTCTTCTCAATAATCAGGATTACTAGGCTATGGCTGCCGTGCCGTTCTCCATCGTTATCACGACCTACAACCGGTTGGATTTGCTCAAACGCGCCATCCGCTCAGCGCTTGAGCAAACAAAGCCCTGTGAAATTGTCGTGGCAGACAATGCTTCTACCGATGGCACTGATGCCTACCTCAAGTCTTTAGGAGAACAGATTGTATACGTGCGCAACGCGTCTAACTTGGGGCACGCAGGGGCAGTCAATTCAGGCGTAGAAGCCGCCAGCGGCGAGTGGATTAAGCTAGTCGATGACGATGACTATTTGGCAGCCAACTGCGTAGAAGTCATGAGTGAGGCCATTGAGCGCCGCCCCGAGGCCGTCATTTGCTCATGCCAAGCAGCCCAGGTAGATACCGATGAAAAAGCGCTGAGCCTCACGGCACCGACAGGTCCTAGCACGGTGTTCTACATTCCTCAGGCAGACATTCACTACGGCATGCTGCTCGAAACGGTTCCCTTCGGCACGCCTATTCAAGTGGCCGTTCGCCGTGACGCATTTCTGGATTCTGGCGGCTGGGATACCAGCATGACCAGCTGCGATGACATCGACTCTTGGATTCGGGTGGCTCAGCAGGGCGACGCGCTGTTTATCAATCAATGTTTGGCCTATCGTACGGTTTGGCCCGGTGGCTACGACCAAAAAATTAGCTTTCGAGATCGCTTGGCCACTAACTGCCTCATGAAAAGCCGTATCTATTCAAAGGTCAATGCAGCGCATCAGAACAAGCTGCCTTCGCTCAAAACGGTGCATCAATATTTGCAGCTGCACTGGGCGATTGTAGCGCTGAAGCAAAAGCGGGTGGGAGAGGCGATCGCGCTCGGCAAAACCGCCTTTTTATCACCTGCGGCTTGGCAGCTACTGAAACAAGCCACCGACTTCAGAAAGCAAAAAGGGGCCAGCCCCATCGAGAAAAAGGTGCTGGTTTGAACCCGCTCCATAACTAAGCTATACTGCGAGATCTGCAAACAGTTTTTTGGAGAAATAATGTCTCGATATAGAGGTCCTCGCCTAAGAGTGGTGCGCCGCTTAGGCGACCTGCCGGGTTTAACCCGCAAATCGGCTCGGAAAGCGTATCCCCCTGGACAACATGGTCAGGCTCGGAAAAAGAAATCTGAGTACTGTATCCGTCTAGAAGAGAAGCAAAAGCTTCGTTTCAATTATGGCGTTACCGAGCGCCAGCTCCTCCGCTACGTGAAAAAAGCACGTCGTGCGGGTGGTTCTACAGGACAAGTCATTTTGCAACAGTTGGAAATGCGGTTGGATAACACCTGCTTCCGATTGGGCTTTGGGCCAACCATCCCTTCAGCTCGCCAAGTTGTAAATCATGGCCACATCACGGTGAATGGCCGTGTCGTTAGCATTCCTAGCTATCAGTGCCGTCCTGGTGACGTAATTGGGGTTCGCGGTAAAGACGCTTCTAAGAAGCTCGTAACGGCAAACTTGGAGTTTCCAGGCTTGGCAAACGTTCCCACTCACCTAGATTTCGATAAGGGCAAGCTAGAAGCTAAGGTCAACAGCGTCATCGAACGCGAATGGATCGCCTTGAATGTGAATGAGCTGCTGGTGGTTGAGTACTACTCACGTCAGGCTTAAGACACAACTTCAGAAATTAGAGTCTCGGCTCTTTTTTTGCAACAAAGCCCACTTTCCGGTTTGGAAAGTGGGCTTTGCTGTGTTGTTGAGTTCAAGACACTACCTTCTGTTTATACAAAAGGATTATCCGCGACTGACACAAAATAACCGTAGTCTTGCCAAGCATTCATAAAGTCATGGTAGTCAATAACAGATGCCATTCCGTTAGCATGGCCGCTGTCATTAACCACAATGCCAATCGAACCATTCCACTCGTAGTCAATACCCGTCACCCAAACCGCATGACCTGCATTCGCCTGCTCGATAGGACTGCCATCCCAGTTACGCATAGGGTTCCAAATCTCACTGCCGTCTAGTCCAACAATTGGCTTATTTCCATAGGTCAAAGCTTGTTGCAAGGTATCAAGCGAGGCATTGTAGAACTCGTAAGTGGGAATGCCTAATACATCAAGGATATGTCCAGTGCTCTCTACTGGCGTACCGGTAAGCGGATCAAACCATCCTTGCTGTTGAGCAAAGACGCTAGCATCGTACTCGGAAATATAGTGGCCTGTAATGGATTGGTACACACCCATTTGAGCCACGACAGCACAAGAAAACAGGCCTTGCTGTTGCCGCCAGTAGTAAGCTTCAGTCAGCGGAGACCCGTACTCAATCGGATCGTTATAGAGGCTGTCGAAGTTGAAGCTGGAACCAGCGCCTAAATTTCCGAGGGCTAGCTGGCCTAGGCTGCCTGAAGGGAGTAGGTCAAACTCTAGATCAAGCTCTATGTTGAAGAGATTAGTAAAGTCATAGACGTATTCGGCTTCGACTTCTGTGACTGCATCCTCAATAGCCAAAACAGTAGGGTCTTGTGAGGCTGTCGGTAACAACAGCGCTTCGAGTGGACCTGTTGTAAGTGGAGTTTTTTCCTGGAAAACGAAGTCAAAGCTACCTGTTTTGATGGGCGATTCCAGCAGCAAATCCAACTTTAAAGTATCTTGTATTACCGATTCAGTGATGTCCATTTTGTCGCGCCTTGCAGGAGGCTCTCTTGAGAAGACACCTGAATCATAGTAGCGCTGTGCTATCTGACTTAGACGCTTTTCTGTGATGTTAGCTGCTAGTTTGAGCCAGCCTATTGGCTGAATTCAGACAGGCAGCTTGCAGTTTTCTGCCAGTAGCTTTGTATGCGTCAACCTGTCACTGCACTTACGTCAAAGGCTCATATCGATTTAGGCTCATATCAATCTGGCCGGTGAACAACCATGACCGAGCAGGTCGCATGATGCACAACGTAGT
>JBCBDN010000146.1:0-9252 GCA_038529685.1 Cyanobacteria bacterium J06598_1
CGGCAGTACAGGCGAAGTCAGCGTAACTTTGGAACTGAGCAACGGTAGCGCGATCGCACCTAACGACTACACTAACGATCCTATTGTTGTCACCTTTGCAGATGGCGAAACCACCCAAACCGTCTCAATCCCAGTTGTGGACGACAGCATCATTGAAGGAACCGAGTCAGTTTCACTAGCACTAAACAATCCAACCGGCGGCGCAACGTTGGGCGCCCAGGAGACAGCAGCACTCTCCATTGCCGATAATGACTTTGCAGTGCCGGTCAATCCTATTCGCATTGAAGCTGAATCCATCCAAGATTTAGATAACTTTCGCGTTGGTAGAGTGGGCTCTGCCTCCAACAAAAATGTCCTCGATCTCCGAGGTGTGGCCGCTAACGAAACAGGTAGTGCCACCTTTAATTTTGAGGGTGCTTCAGGCGCCTATGACATTATCGTCGGTTACTTTGATGAGGAAGATGGCTTCGCGCAGCTAGAAGTGGCTCAAGGAAATACCATCATAGATAGCTGGGTGCTCGACCAAAGTCTGGGGGGCAACGGTGCCAAAGCACAAACCTTTACCACCAGAACAGTGGCAGAGGGATACATCGTTTCGGCGGGTGATTCATTCACCATCACTGGCGTAGAAAACAGTGGTGAGCCGGTTCGCGTTGATTATATTGAGTTCGTACCAAGAGGGGAGGCGCCACAGCCAGGACGCTTTTCTCTTGGGGCCGCGAGCTATGAAATTTCAGAGTCCAACAGCGCCGCTGTGCCAATTACCATTGAGCGCACCGAGGGTAGCCAAGGTGAGGTCAGCGTAACGGTGCAGCTGACTGACGGTAGCGCGATCGCTCCTGACGACTACAGCAGTACGCCCATCACCGTGACATTCGCTGACGGAGAAACCACCAAAACAGTCACGGTACCCATCGTAAACGACAGCCTAACAGAGCCTGTAGAGACCCTTTCAATTGCGCTGACCGGTCTGACTAACGGCGCGACATTAGGATTGCAGAGTACCGCTGAAGTTACCATTTTGGATGACGATGCCGCCGGCAGACTTTCATTTGAAGCAGCTACCTTTGAAGTCAACGAAGACGGCACCGGCAACCGTCAGATTTCAATTGTTCGGACCAACGGCACCATCGGGGAAGTTTCTGCAACCATCCAGCTGACTGACGGTACTGCTACAGCCCCTGATGACTACAGCAACACGCCCCTTACTGTCACTTTTGCCGATGGAGAAAGTGTCCAAAACATTGTCATCCCAGTTATTGATGACCTTGAAACAGAAGGCAATGAAACGATATCGCTGTCTTTAGTAGATGCACAAGGCGGCGCCGTCTTAGGTGACCAAAGCACAGCCACAGTGACGATTGCTGATAGCGACCTGCCTGGAGAGTTGAACTTCAGCGCACCTACCTACGAACTCCAAGAAAACGGCAGCGGCACAGCGCAAGTAACAGTAGCTCGAACGGGCGGGACAACCGGTGCAATTAGTGCCATCGTTGAGCTAACAGATGGCACTGCCCTTTCACCTAGCGACTACAACAACACACCCATCACCGTAAATTTTGCAGACGGTGAAGCTAGTCAAAAGATCACCATTCCGATTATTGATGACAACATCAACGAAGAGAATGAAACAGTGACATTAAGCCTGACGAACCCTTCCAGTGGTGTCCTACTGGGAACGCAAGCTGCCGCTGAGCTCACGATCATAGATGACGAAATCAGTACCGTCACCGGAGAACTCAAAACTTGGCACAAAATCACAGTGGACTTTACAGGCGATTTCTACAGTGAAACAACAGGCATTAACCCTTTTCGCGATCTGCGACTCGATGTCACCTTTACAAACGCTACAACGGGTGAAGAATTAGTCGTACCCGGTTACTTTGCAGCAGATGGTGATGCGGCAAATACAGGAGCTACAGCAGGCAATATCTGGCGAGCACACTTTTCCCCCCCTTCAGAAGGAGAGTGGAGCTACGAAGCCAGCTTCCGCACAGGTGACAGTATTGCCGCTAGCCTAAATCTAAATGAGGGCACCTCAGGTGGAATCATTGATGGGCAAAATGGAACTTTCTTTGTAGAGCCCACAGACAAAACCGGCACAGATTTGCGAGCAAAAGGCTTACTGAAATACGTGGATGGCCACTATCTTCAGTACACAGAAACCGAAGAATACTATCTCAAGAGTGGACTCAACAGTCCAGAAAACTTTCTGGCCTACGAGGACTTTGACGGCACCTTTGATAATAGCGGCGGCTTCTTACATGAGTACGAGCCACATCTCAACGATTGGCAAATCGGCGATCCAACGTGGCAGACAGACAAGGGCAGATCGATTATCGGAGCCGTCAATTACGCGGCTAGTGAAGGTCTAAATTCTATGCACTTCTTAGCACTAACAATAGAAGGTGATGGTCAAGATACTTGGCCATGGATTAGTCCCAACGAGGGCGATAGAGACCGGTACGATGTCAGTAAGTTAGACCAATGGCAAATTGTTTTTGACCACATGCAAGAAAAAGGAATTAACTTGCACCTAAATACGCAAGAACAAGAAAACGATCAGCTGATTAACGGCGGGGAGCTAGGCACAGAGCGAGCTATTTATTATCGTGAGCTAATTGCACGGTTTGGGCATCACAACGGGGTCACCTGGAACTTAGGAGAAGAAAATAGCAACACCGTAGCCCAGCGCGAAAGCTACGCAGACTATTTCAAGGCAGTTGATCCTTACGATCATCAAGTGGGTGTTCACACCTTTCCTGGAAAAAGCATCGAGCGGGTCTACGGAGCTTTGCTGGGCTATCCAACATTTGAAACCATGTCAGTACAAATACCCGGTAATGAGCAGGTGCATGAGTTTACCCTGGAGTGGACCGAGAGATCGCGCACCGCAGGGCGACCGTGGATTGTCAACATAGACGAAATTGAACCCGGCGGATCTGGATTAGTCGCTGACAGCGTTGACCCTGGCCACAACGACATCAGAGACGACGTTCTCTGGGGCAATCTGATGGCCAATGGGGGCGGTGTAGAGTGGTACTTTGGCGGCCGTGATGACAAAAGAATCGAAGATTTGCGGAGTCGGCAAAACATGTACCGGCAAACGCGGTACGCCGTAGACTTTTTTCAGTCATATTTACCCTTCACCGAAATGGAAAATATGGACGAAATTACAGCCGCCCCCTCTGACTATGTTTTAGGGAAAGAAGGTGAGGTTTATGCCGTTTATCTGCCTGACGGTGGCACTACCAGTATCGATTTACCAACGGGTGATTACACCATTTCTTGGTACAACTCCAGAACAGGCGGCGATTTACTCGCCGGTTCTATTGCCCAAATAGCGGGCGGCGAACCCATGAGTTTTGGCCAGGCACCTTTTGAACAAAATCAAGACTGGGCGGTGCTGTTCCAAGCAGTCAATAGTTCAGGAGCAGCAGCAGTTGGCAACGAGTTCCAGGGGCAGCCAAGCAGCGAGCTTTAGGCTAAGCGATCGCACTTCCCATCCCCCCCGCTGGCGGCACATCCTGCCAGCGGCCTTGCCCCACCGCGCGAATTGCCTGCTTCAGCGACACATCCCCGGTGTAAAGCGCCTTGCCCACAATCACCCCCGATACGCCAGCAGGCACCAGCGTCAGCAAACTCATCAAATCTGAAACCGAACTCACCCCACCAGAAGCAATCACAGGCGTATCAATGGAGGTCGCCATTTCTCTGAGCGCCTCCAAATTAGGGCCTTTCATCGTTCCATCGCGCTTAATGTCGGTATACACAATCGCCGCTGCGCCCTGATCCCCCATTCGCTGCGCCAGCTCGACGGCCATCACTTCAGACGTTTCTAGCCAGCCTTTGGTCGCGACTTTCCCATCGCGAGCATCGATACCAACGATGATGCGACCTGGAAATTTTGCACTGAGCTCACCGACCAAATCTGGGTTTTCGACCGCAGCCGTGCCCAAAATAGCGTACTGAACCCCAAGGTCAAATAAGGCACTCACCCGATCGGCATCTCTAAGGCCACCACCGACCTGAATGGGTAGGTTCACGGCCTCTGCAATTGCCCCAATAGCCGCCCAATTTTCCGGCTTACCCGCCTTCGCACCATCCAAATCCACCAGGTGTAGACGCGTTGCCCCCTCGGCTTCCCACTGCTGAGCAACCTCTACAGGATTGTCGTTAAACACCTGAGACTGCGCATAGTCCCCCTGAAAAAGGCGCACGCAACGCCCTTCTAATAGGTCAATTGCCGGGATAACATCCATTCACTTCAGGCTCTTCAAAATAGAGCGGGTAAGACAGGGCTAAAAAATTGTATCAAGAAAGGCCAACGGGTCTACCGGAGACACAGAAGAGCAAAAAAAGACCTGCACCGCTAAGGCCCAGGTCTTACGAGGATGCGTATTAAGGAGGTCATCGTCCGCATAGCATTGCTATAAATTCTGATGAACTGCTGTTATCGTGCCCAGATGCTGACCGAAGTATCAAATTTACTTGATGAGCTACTGACGATTGAGGCTTTCTAAAATTTGCTGAATTTGCGCTTTGTCTGGCGCGCCAGGGCGGAAGCGTAAATAGCCCTGTAGGTCTTGTGCTGCCAGCGCGTAGTTTTCAGTTCGGTGATGTAGTAAGCCGCGATCGCGCATTTGCTGCGCCTCTCCCGGCATCAAAATCAACAGCTTATCTAGCACTGCGATCGCTGCCTCATCTGCCTCCATCTGCACATAAATCGCCTTCAGATTCATCAGCATCCGAGCCAAAAAGGGCTTTGGCGTTACCCCCTTCAAAAAGTCCGAGCTCCAAGCCATCCCTGGAAACTGCTGATCAAATCGGTTCTGACAGTCAGCCAAAAACATCACTTCCCCTTGGCGGAACGGATCGACAAAGACTTCCATATCTTCAACCGCAGGCCGAATCAGAAAATGACCTGGCATGCCCACACCCATCATCGGGAATTCTATCCGGTGAGCAATTTCGAGGTACACCAGAGATAGCGTAATCGGAATGCCTAGCCGCCGATCGAGCACACAGTTCAAGCAGCTGTTGTCTGGGTTGTAGTAGTCGTTGGCATTCCCTGAAAACTTGAGGTCTTCAAACAGGTAGCTGTTAAGGATTTGAATGACCTTAAGCGGATAGCGATTTTTTGGTAAGCGCGATCGCACTGCTGCCGCCATATCATCCAGCCGCTTCAAATAAACCGTCGGGTCCATATCCCAATACTCTTCTTGGGCGATATAGAGCGCCGCTGCCGCTAAGTTTATCCGCTCGTCAGACTTATGAACTTCCTGATAAAAACGTTGCCCAGCAGGGGAAAGTCTCATAGGTTCTGGCGAAATAACAAAAGCAGCCGGGTCAAGGGCTGCTTTATTGTAGCGGGTCTATGAATTGTGGCTACCTGCTACGCCAGCGTTCCACTTTACTCGCCGCGTAGCCAAATCGCTGGCTCTCTACTATTGGCTATCTGCCACACTCCCGGTCAGAGCATTTTGCCCGTTCCCGTTTTTCCCGCTCGACTCACCACTCAAACCATTCAGCACACCCGCCAAATCGACGCCCGAGGTCTGCTTCAGCTGCGTCATAAAGGCCGCCGCCTGCGTGGCCAAATTGCCGGATTGCGTATCAATCACTGTCACATTTTGCACGGCTACATCCGGGACTGTCGCCGTCAGCGTTTTCAATAGCACTTCCAGCTTCTGCAAGAGGAAAATATCGCGGGCGCTGTCGCCTGCACTCAGCCAAGATTCGGCTAAGCTACGCGTACCCTGAGCCTGTGCTTTGCCTTCTTCCACAATGGTTGATGCGTCGCCTTTTGCCTGTGCGATCGCCCGCTTACACTCCGCTTCAGCAGGCGCAATCACGTCCGCCTTCAGCTGCTCCATAATCTGCTTAATCCGCTCCTGCTGCACCGGCACATCCGCCTGAATTCGAGCCAGCGAAGCCGCAATCTCAGCTTCGGCTTCAGCCACAACCGCCGCTCGCATCGTCAGCGCATCCTGCGTTCTCTGCTCTGCTGCTGCCTGCGCCACACCAATATCGCGCTCCAGCCGACGAATCATCGTAATCTTTTCGTTTTCAGCTGTCTGCACCATCGACTCAGCCTTGGCTTCTGCTTCTGCAATCCGCGCATCGCGCTGCAAATCGGCCTGCTGCTTCCGACCAATAGAATCCAAATAGCGGACATCATCAGAAATGTTCTGGATTTGCAGCGTGTCTAGCACTAGGCCCAGCTTTTCCAAGTCTTCCTCAGCTTCATCCAACAGGCTTTTGGCAAATGCCGTCTTATCTTCATTCACCTGCTCCGGCGTCAGGCTAGCGAGCACGCCCCGCAGATTCCCTTCCAAAGTCTCCTTGGCAATCGTCTCAATTTCCTTGCGCGGCTTACCCAGCAATCGCTCAATCGCGTTGTGAATCGTGGGCTCCTCACCTGCAATCTTGATGTTGGCCACACCGTCCACATGCAGCGGAATGCCACCTTTGCAATAGGCATTAGACACCTTCAGCTCAATGATCATGTTCGTCAGGTTCATTTTCATCACCTTTTCGAGCAAAGGCGTCCGCAGACTGCTACCTCCTTTCACTAGGCGATAGCCCACTTGCTTGTTGTCCATCTTGCGAGTGCTTCCTGCAAATACCAGCACTTCATTAGGCTGACAAATGTAGTAGAGATTTTTGATAGCAAAGGTCCCCAGGCCGCCCGCCATCATCAAAAGGATCAAAATAGGCATTGTTCAAAGTTCTCCAAAAATTCTGTTCTATTTTTCAAACAGGGAGTCCGTACAACAGATCTCCAACCGGTCTCTTTTCAAATCATTACGAGCCCGCCGACAGCACAGTCACCGCCGTATCGCCGTTTCCTTTGCTTTTCTCTTGGCCATTTCCTGTAGCATTTACAGCAGAAGTCCTAGCCTGAGAGAGCGTACCCACCACATCAATGCCAAGCGTCTGTTCTACCTGGGTCAAAAACTGCTTCACGATTTCAGGATACACATTCGCCAAACTCGCGATCGCCTTCCCGTCTCCGTTGTCCACTACATTGATATTCTTCAGCTGTATACGATGAGGAATTGCCGCCGCTTCTTGCAAAATCATCTCCACCTGCTGAAGCAAAAAGATCTGACTCGCATCCGATCCTGTTTCCTTCCACACCTGCGCCAGCATTTCATTCACCGCTGCTGCCGCCTTCGCATTCTCCTCAATACTCGCCGCCTCGCCTTTCGCCCGCAGTGCTTGAGCCTCACGCCGCGCCTCCGCTGGGAGTACCTCATCCGCCTGCAAACGCAGTCGCTCTAGTTTGGCGCGCACCGTCTGAAGCTGCTGCTCAGCCCGCGCCCGCGCCTCCTTAGCTGCCGCTGCCGTCCGCTCTTCTTCTGACTTAGAGCGCTGGTCTAGCTCTGCTTTAATTTTCCGCAGTTCATTGGTTTTCTCCTGCGTAATCGTCAGCGCCTGCGACTTAAACATCTCCGCCCGCTTCTGGCAGTCGGCCTCTATTCGCTCCGCTTCACCAATGGCTTCTGCTTCAGCAATCTCCGCGTCGCGCACAATTTTGGCAATCTGACGCCGACCAATTGAGCTGAGATAGTCCACATCATCGGTCACACTCTGCACCTTGAGCGTATCGAGCTGAAGGCCCAACTTGTTCAAATCCCGCGCGACATCTTCCGCAATGCGTTCAGCAAAATTCAGTCGATCTTCATTCACTTGCTCAGGGGTCAAATTGGCCACCACGCCGCGCAAGTTACCTTCTAGCGTCTCACGTACAACGCGGCGAATTTCAGACCGATTGCGACCCAAAAAGCGCTCAATAGCGTTACCGACAATGCCGCGATCGCTCGACACTTTCACATTGGCGATCGCCTGAATATTCAGCGGCGTCCCTCCCTTGGCATAGGAGTTATTCACCTCCACCGGAATCGGCATGGTGGTCATATCCATCTTCTCCACCCGCTCAATCACAGGCGTAATGAAAGCCCGACCGCCAAACACCACTCGGTAGCCCACCTGCCGACCGTCCGGCCTTTTGTGCTGACGGCCCGAAATGATCAAAATTTCATTGGGCTTACAAATGCGCAGGCAGGTTTTGAGTAAGGCGATCGCACTCGCCAAAACCACCAGCGTAATCCCCACCGTCATCACCAAGCCGCCGCCTCCTGATGAGGGTGCTGAAGTCTGCGCTAAAGGTTGAGTAGCCTGCGCTAGAACGACCGGCTGTTCCACGACTTCGCTAGTCTCTATACGGAAAGCAGTTTCAGTCTGAGAAGCTTCACTCATGTTTTTGTGACTCCTGGTCATTTAGTTGAAGTAATTAGTTGAATTCGTTGTTGTGAAAAACCTTAAAGATAGCCGTCTGTAACCCTTGTGGAGATATCTAGCGAGAGCCATCCAGCAGACTGGGATTGCCGTCGTGGTCCGTGCCGTTTACGGCGTGTTTATCAGAAACAACCCACAGTCTGTTTTGACTTCGCCCCACCACCAAAACGCGATCGCCCACCTGAAAAGCAGTGTCCTCATCCGTCCTCGCAATCAAGTGCAGCGTGCTGCCACCCACCTCCAAAAACACCTTTCCCTTGCTATTGGCGTCAAAAGGCAGCTCCACCGTGCCAACTAAGCCAGAGAAGTCTTCATTGCGAACTAGGCTATCCACCTGCCGATGCTTTAAGTAGCGAAGTGAACCGGCTAGCGCACCGCCGCAGATGAGTCCCATAGCGAGGGCGATCGCAAAAACAAATCCCCCCAGTCCAGGGCTCGTTGCTCCCATCACCAGCCCCGTCAAGCCAAAGAAAAAGCCGCCAAACGTCCAAAACTTAAAGCTCGTCAAAATCGACAAAAAGAAGGGAAGCCGTCTGCGCCTGCGAGGGGAAGACTTCAGCAGCTCAACATCGGTATCAATCTGCAAATCACCGTCAGTATCTGCATCAATATCCGCATCTACATCTGCGTCAATATCTGCATCAAAATCAGCGTCCGCATCAATATCAAAGTCTGCATCTGCGTCAACATCAAAATCAGCATCCGCATCGATATCAAGATCGTCAAGCAGGTCACCGCCACCGACTAGTGAGAGGGCGACAAAGACGCCGCCGATTGTCACACAAAACCAATAAACTGACTGCACAGTGGTTACTCTAAGAGTGAACGATAAAAATTGAAGCTAGAGCTAAGGACTCATCAAAATCAGAGTCACGTTAGCCAAGGCCACACACGTCCAAATACATCAAGGACTCTTGCTATATCGTGTATGTAGATACCCAAAATGTT
>JBCBDN010000147.1:0-9165 GCA_038529685.1 Cyanobacteria bacterium J06598_1
CGTTCTGCTACGCGCTGTTCTAGCTGTTCGTTTTGGCTTGCGAGTACCTTTTCTGTTGCCTGAATTTTGAGTATGTTCGTGTAAGCCAAGGCGTGATATCGCAGTCTGGCAACAAATTCTATCGGCTCAGGTACTTTCACTAAGTAATCATTGGCACCTGTGACAAAAGCATCTGCCTTCTTGTTGGAGTCATCCTGTGAAGAGAGCACAATGACCGGCACAGCTTGTGTCTTTGAATTCTCTCGAAATCTTTGAACCATTTCTAGTCCGTCGGCATCTGGCATGGTGAGGTCTTGCAAGATGACCGTGGGCTGAACGTCAATAGCTGTTGAAATGGCCTGACTGGCTTGGTCGCAATAAAAGAGTTGAATATCTTCTTCTTTTGCGAGTATTCGACGAATGTATGCCGCGATAATGGGTTGATCGTCCACCAGCAGCACTTTAATGAGGGTGATTCTATCGCTATTCTCTGCTAGGCAGGGTTGCTCAGGCGGCACCCTCGGTGACTGAGTGGCTACGGCATAAGTTTCAGTGAGTACTTGCATAGAGTTCAGTCACGCTTATAGAGATAGAGATCGCTTTTACGCTGATGACAGCAGCATGTTAGAGATCTCGTTTAGAGAGAAAGGCTTACTTTTCTCACACTATAAGGTGATGTCGCTGATTTTTCCCTGAGGGAAGGTACTCGTTTATGAAACGCGTTCTACATGGGGCTTCAAAGAAGTCCCTCCGTATCCTGCTCGTAAGTTTATAAAGTAACTAAAGCAAGATTTTTATATCCAGGAGAGTGCTGAGAACAGAGCCTCAAGCACTCTCCAAGAGACGATTTGAACACTGTAAGTATATACGTACGCTTATCTCGACTTCAGAGTCACGCTATTGGTAAAGCTCTGTTAGCAGGTGCTGGCGAGAGACTAAATATTGATGAATTTGCTGCCGTTCATGGGGCGATATGGCAGTTTGTCGGTCGATGGTAGAAAGAATATCTCCGATACGATCGCCTACGGTAAATGACTGCTTTTGCGGTAAGGGCGTCTTATCTACAATGGACCAAGCTAGTCTGATCAAGTGAGTGTCCACAGCCATTCCCCTTAATTGAAGCAGTATCTACCTCAACGATACCGTTATTCCTTAACACTTTTTTAATAATTCAAATAGATGCCTAAAAAGTAAGTCTAAAGATAGATATTTTTTGCTAGTTTGTTGCCGGCCAAATCACTACAGCTGCGCTCGTGCCATGTAGAAGGCGGCAATTGTTTTGGCATCCATCGGCACACCGTTCAAAATTGCCTGTTCTAGTTCTGCCTCACTCATCAGCACCACCTCTAGATCTTCATCTTCTTCCAGGCGCGGTCCTTCGGGTAGCTTTTCCAAATCTGTCGCCAGATAGGCGTAGATAATTTCGTCTGAGTAGCCTGGCGCATTCGGAAACTGACCGAGCGTTTGCCAAGTAGCGGCCTTGTAGCCAGTTTCTTCTTCAATCTCTCTTTGAATGGTGACGAGTGGTGCTTCGCCAATTTCAACTGTCCCGGCGGGAAACTCCAACAGGCGTCCCTGCATGGCAAATCGGTATTGACGCACCAGTACAAATTGACCTTCTGCTGTGACCGGTACGGCCATAGAGCCGCCTGGATGGCGAATCCATTCCCAGTCACCTACTGACTGGTTGGGCAATCGAAAACGTGAGACTTCAAAATTGAATTTTTTGCCTTCATAAAAAAGGCGATGCTTAATCAGTTCTGGAGGTTCTTGGCCAAACGTCATGGTGAACTATTCCTCTTCGTCGTGTCTACGGCGTGGTGCAACTCGTAACTTACCAGCCTTTCTACACCGGCTATTCGTTCCTGCTGAGAAAGCTCCGCGACGATTTGTTCGATGCTTTTGTGCAAGATGGGGTGCTGCCAGTGAGCGGCAACGTCCATTAAAGGAATCAGGACGAAAGGTCGTTCGTGTAGCCGAGGGTGGGGGATGGTGAGTCTAGGCGCTTCGATGATGTAGTCGCTATAAATCAGTAGATCCAAATCTAGCGATCTTGCGCCCCATCGTTCTTTACGCACGCGACCAAACTGGCTTTCGATAGCTAGCAGTCGGTGGAGCAAGTCCCGAGGTGAAAGGTTGGTTTCTACAGTGATACAGGCGTTGATGTAGTCGGGCTGAGGCGGGCCGACGGGAGCGGTTTTGTAGAAATGCGATCGCGCCAACACCTGAATCCCTGGCACGGTATCTATTACTGTGATGGCGTTAGAGAGGATTTGTTGGGAGTCACCCAAATTGCCGCCGAGTGCGATCGCGGCAGCGTTCCGATTAGAAATCGCGGCCCTATATTTTTCACGTTTAGACGCTTGTGTCATTAAAGTTTGGGTACCCCACTTGGAGCACCCTGCGAGCGCTTGCCCTCTAGATGCTAAAGATAGAAGCCAAGCGCGATGTATTGCTTTTAGCCTACGGCTTAAGTTTCACTACTGAGTACGCCGCGCACCCGGCTAACCAACTGGTCTGCGGTCACGACCCCTTCAATTCGGTCTACCGTTTCGCCCTTGTTAAAGAGCAACAGCGTTGGCAGGGCATGAATGCTGTGCTGAGAGGCAATCTGTGGATACTTCTCAGTATCAATTTTCACCACTTTTACTTCGCCCTTCATTGCAGCGCCTACCTCTACCAAAATCTTCGCCATCATTTGGCAAGGACCACACCAGTCGGCATAAAAATCAACCAAAATCGGCTCTTCTGTACCGCCGACCAAATCATCGAAACTTTTGAATTCTTGTTTGACTGCCATAGATCTTTTACTTACAAGGACACAACAACGCTTACATGCTAAGTGCCTACTCTAGCGACTACCGTCAAAGTTTAGGATTTGCAACGCAATAATTTAAGACTACGCAATAAATCGCTGAACTGCACTTCGTTTATTTTGCTTTCACCTCTTGGGTTTGCCGACCTAACCAAGTCGTGAAATCTGTTAGTTCGGCAAACGCTAGCAAGGCGTCTGACGCGTTCTCTCAATTTTACAGACAGGGTCGAACATAGAGGCTTTAGAGGCACAACAGCGGTGCAAGCAATTGCTTCACTTACCCCGAAAAGCTTACAGTAATTGGGCTATACGCACGCACTCTGAAGATATAAAAAAAGGACGCGAAACCATCATGGCTAAAGCGCTAGACGGAAAGGTTGCCATTATTACTGGCTCATCGAGGGGCATTGGTAAGGCGACGGCTGTGGCCTTGGCTGAGCAGGGTGGCAAGGTGGTTGTGAACTATGCGCGTTCTAGTGAGGCGGCGGATGCGGTGGTGGCGGAGATTGAAGGAAACGGGGGAGAGGCGATCGCACTTCAAGCCGATGTTTCTAAGGCTGACCAAGTCGATGCCCTAATCAAAGGCACTATGGATAAGTTTGGCCGCATTGACGTACTGGTTAACAATGCGGGTATCACCCGCGACACCTTACTCCTGCGGATGAAGCCTGAAGACTGGCAGGCTGTTATTGATCTCAACCTCACAGGTGTTTTTCTTTGCACCCGCGCCGTCAGCAAAATCATGCTGAAGCAGCGCTCGGGCCGCATTGTCAATATCTCTTCTGTGGCTGGCCTGATGGGTAACCCTGGCCAAGCTAACTACAGCGCCGCTAAAGCCGGTGTTGTCGGTTTCACAAAAACGGTCGCTAAAGAGCTGGCTCCACGTGGTGTGACAGCAAACGTGGTTGCACCTGGTTTTATTGCGACAGATATGACGGGCGACTTAAAGAACACAGAAGAGATTCTCAAGTTCATTCCTTTGGCCCGCTACGGTCAGCCTGAAGAAGTGGCTGGCCTTATTCGCTTTTTAGCTGCTGACCCTGCTGCTGCATACATTACCGGCCAAGTCATGAACGTCGATGGCGGCATGGTGATGCACTAAGCCGTGTACTTAAACTATCGCTCGTTAAGCTATTGGTGCCGCTTTCAGCCACCAGCCATAGGCGGCAAAAAACATTCCATTGCCTATCTTTTACTCATGGCCGCTTTCACGGCGGCCCTTTGGTCGCGGCGCGTGATCCAGCGCTGGTAGGTGTTGTTGTGGATGGCGACGGAATGGCCCATCATGCGAGCTGAGATGGTGTCGGGTAGGCCGATGCCGATGGTGCGCACAGCCCAAGCATGGCGTAGGTCGTAGGGCGAGAAGGGGATTTTGTAGCGTTTGAACTGTTTGGAGACCTGCTGTCCGACGAGTTGCAAGGTGGTGGTGGTTAGGTCGGTGTTGACCTGGGGGAGGCGAATATCTCGCAGGTTGAAGGTGTCTATCCACTCGCGGTGAAAGGGCCACACGTCGTGCTGGCCGGTTTTGGTCGATTCGAGTACTTCGATGATGGCTTCTTCTTCACCGCCTGCGAGCATGCCGTAGTCGCTGAAGAAAACTTCGTGGTTACGCAGGCCGTAGGTAGCCATGATGCCGTACACAAACTGCCACTTTGGATTGGGGATGTCTCGGTAGGCTGCGAGGATTTCAGCGTCGGTGGGAAGCTGGCGGAGCTGGGTTTTGCTGTTGCCGTAGCTGCCCCAGAAGGATTTGAGGTCGGTGGGAAGAGGCAGACTGAGGAAAGTGGCGATCGCCTCTAAAGCCGTGCAGCAAATTTGGCGGCTGCGAGAGTTTGCCTTGGTGCTTTGCACAGTGGCGTAGATGGCTTCGGATAGGGAGAGCTCAGGGTGCGCCAGTGCGATCGCCTGTAGCTTTCGAAAGTAAGGGACATATGCCTTATTCCAAGTGGTGCGCACAGACGAGGGCTTGGCCTGTCCGCTTTCTAGCCGCTGCTGAAAAAAGTACGTTTCAAAGGCTTCTATTTTTGCTGACAGCTCAGCCCCGGACCGATCGAGGCTGACGGCAGGGCTGATGTACGCCTGCCAGTCGAAGGTATCGGCAATGAGATGAGCTGCGACAGTTAGGGCCGTGTGCGTGATTTGCTCAAGGCCCGCTTCGTCAGCGGCAGCGCCTATGGGAATGCGCTGCTGGGTGTGCGCAAGCTTGATGCTATCGGGGCGGGGGGGGAGCGTGCCTCGCAGGTTCAGCTTGTTGCCTCGGCGCTCGACTTTGAGGCCAAGTTTTGCCGCTTTGAGCTTTTGGTTGACGGTTGCTAGCGCTTCGTCTAGCGGATGGGTCGTCGCCATAAGATATCAATATCTATCTATTTTGGTATCTGTTTCAATATCTATCTGTATTCAGGGCTTATAAGGGCTGATTTCTGCAAAAGGAAGTGTCTCATGCCCAACGTTAGTTGTTACGATAGACGAAGATAAGAAAAATATTAAGCGCTAAGGGTACGCGATTAATTATGGGCCGTGTGGGAGTTTTACTACTAAATTTAGGTGGGCCAGAAAAACCAGAGGACGTTCAGCCCTTTTTGTTTAATCTGTTTTCAGACCCTGAAATTATTCGTATTCCGTTTCCCATTCTGCAAAAGCCGCTGGCCTGGTTCATTTCTAGCCGTAGAGCTAAAACCTCTCAAGAAAACTATCAGCAAATTGGCGGTGGCTCTCCGCTTAGACGCATCACTGAAGAGCAGGGCTCCGCATTAAAGACGGCGCTAGAAGAAAAAGGCGAAGACGCTGAAGTATATGTGGGTATGCGCTACTGGCACCCTTTTACTGAAGAGGCGATCGCAGGCATCAAGCGCGATGGCATCGAAAAGCTCGTTATATTGCCGCTGTATCCGCAGTATTCCATCAGCACGAGCGGTTCTAGCTTTCGTCAGTTAGAGCAAATGTGGAGCCAAGACCCTAGCCTAAAGCCGATTGAATACACCCTCATTGAGTCTTGGTACTCTCGGCCTGGATACGTCAACTCCATGGCCGATCTGATTCGCACTGAGTTAGATAAGTTGCCCAATCCAAACGGCGCTCACATTTTCTTCAGTGCGCACGGGGTTCCGGTTAGCTATGTAGAAGAATTTGGCGACCCGTACCAAAAAGAGATTGAGCACTGCACTGACCTAATCATGCAGGCGCTAGGGCGTCCTAATCAGTTCACGTTGGCCTATCAGAGTAGAGTCGGGCCGATTGAGTGGCTACAGCCCTACACCGAAGATGCGATTAAGATGCTGGCTGAAAGCGGCGTCGAAGATTTGGTCGTCGTGCCTATTAGCTTTGTTTCGGAGCATATTGAAACGCTGCAAGAAATTGACATTGAGTATCGCGAGATTGCGGAAGAAGAGGGCATAGAAGGCTTTCACCGAGTTCCTGCGCTCGATACCTATCCTCGGTTTATTGCTGATATGGCCGATATGGTAGAAGAGGCGCTGAGCGGAGAGCCGGTTCAGTTCTCTGATTTGGCGAAGCCGGAGAAGAAGGTGAGGATTTATCCACAGGATAAGTCAGCTTGGGGGATGACGCCGGTAGCTGAGGTGTGGAACGGTCGCTTGGCGATGCTGGGATTTTTGGCACTGCTGGCGGAGATTTTTACCGGGCATGGTCCACTGCATTTGATTGGGCTGCTGTAATCTGGCGCTTTGGTAATCCGAGGCAGCTGTCATTTGAGCGTCCTGTCATTTTGGGTTTGTGTCATCCGGAATGTGTGAGTGCTAGGGTGTATCTTCAACAGACATTTCATGGCCTGCGGCTGAATTGAGGAATCGTTTTCATGACTACTAAACGCTCTATAGCTGGCGAATTTGGGCTACAGATCAAGACGCTGATTATGGTGGTTGGATTGCTGTGGGCGCTTGAACTGATTGATATTCCGTTGGGCGGAAGTCTGAACGCTTTTGGTATTCGTCCGAGAGACCCACAGGGACTCTGGGGCATTTTGTTTGCGCCTTTTTTGCATGGCGATCTGCTGCATTTGCTCTCTAATACGGTGCCGTTTGTGGTGCTGAGCTGGCTGATTATGCTGAGAGCCACGGAAGACTGGCTAGCTGTGACTGTGCTGGCGGCACTCGTAGGTGGCTTGGGTACTTGGCTGTTTGGCCAAAGTGGCTCTGTGCACATTGGCGCGAGCGGCGTTATCTTTGGCTACTTTGGATTTTTGTTGGCTCGGGGATATTTCGAGCGCAGTTTTGTGGCGATCGCACTTTCAGTGCTTGTAACCTTCCTCTACGGTGGTCTTATCTTTGGAGTGCTGCCCGGTCAACCCGGCATTTCGTGGGAGGGTCATCTCTTTGGCTTTGTCGGTGGTATCCTCGCAGCTAAGCTAATGTCCAAGCCTCGTAGAAAATCGAGCGACTTAGACTTCTAGCATTTTTTGACCCACGCTTTAAGGCGAACTTATGAATGCGTTAATCAGTGTCTGCCTGGGGATTGGCCTAAGTACCTCAACCGGCTTTCGCATTTTGGTTCCGTTTGCCTGCCTGAGCGCGGCTTCGCTGTATGGCAATTTTGATTTGCCCGCTGAGATGGCGTGGCTGAATTCTTATCCGGCGCTAATTGGGTTAGTGATTGGCACCCTGATTGAAGTTGCCGCCTACTACATTCCTTGGGTAAATGATGCTTTGGATACTGTTGAGCTACCGGCTTCTGTGATTGCAGGAACGTATTTAACAGGCGCATTTGCAGCCGACTTGCCCTCCCTTTTGCAGTGGAGCTTGGCTCTGGTAGCAGGCGGTGGCATTGCAGGATCTATCAATGGCCTCACTGGGGTCACGCGCCTCGCGACCAATTCTGCGACGGGCGGTGCTGCTACTCCAGTCACGTCCAGTTTGGAGTGGATGAGCGCGCTTGTGCTGGCTATTTTGGCTATTACGCTGCCTTTGTTAGCCCTGGTGATCTCAATAGTCGTGCTGTGGGTGGCAGTGAAAAAGTTGAGGAAACGCCGCCGCAAAGCGATGCATTGAGGTTTCGCTGCGTGGACGATTAGCCTTCTGGCGTCAACTGTTCCTCTGTCCCTAACGTTCCAGATACGGCGTCAGTTAGATAGTTGGCAGCGGCTTCTACTGCTGCCACTGCATTTTCATACAGCATTCTAGTTGGCCCTAGCACGCCTAGGCTGCCCATCGGTCCTGGGGCGTGTCCGTATCGTGAGGTTACCAGTGCACAAGAGCGCATCGGTTTTACTGGATTTTCTGCCCCGATCCAAATTCTCAATCGCTGCTCGTCTACTACGGGTTTCCCTAGCAGGCCCGAATCGGGCTCTGCAATCAGTGGCCATAGCTGATTGCGACCATCTTCTAGTAGCTGCACAATGCCGCGAATTTGCTCGCGCTCTGCAAACTCTGGCTGATCGAGTGCTTCTGCCAGCCCACTCACTAAGATCTGAGTGGTGGGTGTGGCTCTGCGGGCAAGGTCTGCGATCGCCCTTTCAAGCCCACTCACATACCGATGAAATACCTGATCTAGCTCAGCCCAGTCCAAATCTGCTCCGTGTAGAGAGCGGCCTTCTAACTGATGGGTCAAAAAGTTAGACAGCATCTGTAGCTCTCGGTCAATATCTTCAGGTGCTTGCTGAGTCAGCGATTCTTGAGGCAGTGGCAGCAAAATCGAATGGTTGTGGTAAGCATCGAGTACCACCAGCAACATCTGCTGATCGCTGACCCGCACTAGTCTTAAATGCTTAATGAGCGATGCCTCTACCTGTGGCAGCGTTACGAGTGCAATATAGCCACTGAGCCGCGACAGAATTTGGGCTGATTCTTGGAGCAGGCCCTCAATCGCCCGCCGTTCCCAGTCCAGTTTAGAATCTAGCGCTGAGGTAACCTGGCGCGTCAACGGCCTAGAGGGTGTCATGAGCTCATTGACATAGGTGCGATAGCCCGAATCGGAAGGAATTCGCCCCGCTGAGGTATGTGGCTGGTACAGCAGACCGGAGGTTTCTAGTGCACCCATCACGCTGCGAATAGTGGCTGAGCTGACCTGAAGGTCGTAGCCCTGTGCCAGCGATTTGGAGCCCACTGGCTCAGCTGTACTCACGTAGTGGCGTACCGTCGCGCGAAGGATGTTTTGCTGACGAGAATTGAGCTTCATGAATACTCACGTATACAGTATCGAAACCGTAGAATGCAGCAGCATCTATCGACTGCATTAGCCTTACTTTCAATCATAAAGGATTGCTTAAGGTCTTTGCCGTTCAAGCTGACCATTTTCAGTGAGCTTCCTTTTTATTGAGACGCTTCTTTAAGCCCATCGTTAAAACTATTTATTTTGTCTAGTTATTCGTTTGGTTATTCGTTTGGCGATCCCCATTTCTATGACGCCTTGAGATCAGC
>JBCBDN010000148.1:0-9141 GCA_038529685.1 Cyanobacteria bacterium J06598_1
ACTGCGCAGCATCGAAGAGACTTTCATCGTTGGGACTATCGCCAATAGTAAGCGCATTTTTTGACGCTATGTGGGCGAACTTTCGCTGAAGTACTCGGCTAAGCCCCGCCGCTTTGTTTTGCCGGGGGACTTGGATATGGCACTGCACATTGCTGTACGTAAAGCCCATCGCAGACTTATGACAAAGGTCTTTAAGTTCGCTAATGTCTTCGTCACTGAGGCCAGCGATATCAAAGGTCCAATCGGTGAGGCGGTAGGGGTTATCTACTGAGGGGCGCAGCTGAGGATAGCGCTGCTGGAGTTTGGTAAAAATTTGGGAGAGGCGATCGCGATGTTGGCTCATGCGCGGAATATCGGGCAAAATCAATGGTTCGGGTGATTTTTTGTCGATATAGAGTCCGCCATTTTCAGCGATCGCACCCACCACCGGCAAATAATTCACCAGGCCACTCACCCACCCAGCCGAACGCCCGGTCACAATCATCACATCAATATTGCGCTCACGGAGTGATTCTAGCGCCACCAGCAACGCTGAGCTAAACGAACCCTCTTGAGTCAGGGTCCCGTCCATATCAGTTGCCACCAGCTGAATCTCGTCAAACTTTTGCGTACTCGAAGCAGTCTTCCACGATTGCGGGCGACTCGTCATGATTCTCTATCCCATCAAATTTAGCCATTCTGACAGCCTGCCTGGGCATTCTGAAAGAGTCGCGATTAGTCCGCACACATCCCTATGTCTCTAGGCAACCCACACTCCCTTTTCATAGCGCAGTCTTCGGTGGTCGCGCAAACTCCAGCTGAGACAGCAGCTGAAACGGCACCCGTGACAGAGACGCCACCAGCACCACCGACACCGGTCAACCCGTGGATGTACTCAACCGGTGGCCTGGTCGCCATCCTTGTGGGCCTAGGCATTCTTTCGGCACTACAAACGCGCAAGCTACAAAAGCAGCTGAAGTTTGAAACCTACAAAAATAAAGAGCTGCACAAGCGGGTCAAGCTAGCGCTCAGCACCATCGCCAAAATGGAGCGTAACCCCGACCTGATTCACTCACGCGACTTCAACCTCGACTATCTGCGCATGCGGATGGACGAAAAGCAGTTCAACTTTGCGATTGTTAATCAGCTCAAAATCAAAGTTAAGCAGCGCATGAGTGAGGCCCTGCGACCACAGCAGGCCAATGCGGGCATGGTTGGCATCGCCAACACTAAGCCTAGAGAGATCAACCAGATTTTTGATGTGGACTACACCGCCCCCAAAGATCCTCAAAAGCGCAAACGGGTACTGTTTAGAATTCAAATTGAGCTGACGAAGCTACCGGCTCAAGCGACCTCTAGCACCGTAGAAGAAATCGTCAAGTGCCTAGAAGGGTTCTTGAATCCACCCAAAGACGGCGACGGCTTTTGGCAGCCCACCCTACAGGGACGCATTGCCAACATGAAATGGGACCAAAAGGCAAAGCCCACGCCGCTGCTGGTACTCCGGCAGACAAACGAGGGCGTAAATGTGACCTTTAGAACCAAAAAAGATAGGCCGTCGGTTGTTTAAGCAGCTGTTTGACAGCTGCGTGCCAAACAGCCCTACCTCAACCAGTTCTTTAACCGAGAGGCCACCTGCGGACGTCTGAGCTTGCGCATGGCCTTGGTTTGAATCTGGCGAACGCGCTCACGGGAGAGCTGAAAAATACCGCCAACTTCCTCAAGCGTATGGGTTTCACCCGTGGTAAGGCCGTAGCGCAAGGCAATGATCTCTTTCTCGCGATCAGAGAGGACTTCAGTGAGTACATCAGAGATTTCTTGGCGCATCATTGATTCGCTAATTTGCGACTCGGGGGAGAGCGAATGGCCGTCTTCGAGTAGCTCCATCAGCTCAGTATCTTCGCCTTTGCCGACCCGGTGGTTAAGTGAAAGCGATTTTCGCTGAACCTGCTGGAGGGTGCGTAGCTGCTCGGGCGTCATGTCTAGCTCAGCTGCGACTTCTGATTCGGTCGGCGTGCGCTCTAGCTGTTTGCGCAGCTCACGCTGGGCTTTTTTGAGCTTGTTGAGTTTTTCGACGATGTGAATAGGCAGCCGAATGGTGCGCGCATCGTTAGCAATCGTGCGCGTGATCCCCTGGCGGATCCACCAGTAGGCATAGGTAGAAAATTTGTAGCCCTTATCGGGATCAAACTTTTCAGCGGCGCGGTTGAGTCCGAGCGCACCTTCTTGAATCAGGTCAAGGAAGGGAACGCCCCGGTTGAGGTAGCGCTTAGCAATGGAGACCACTAGCCGCAGGTTAGAGCGAATCATGCGGCGCTTAGCAGCGCGGGCTTTGCGCAGACGCTGCTTGAGCTGAGACTCAGCGCAGTCAAAAGACTGGGCAATTTCGGCCAGGGTAGGATTGCGGTCAAGCTGCGATCGCAACTTCTCTCGAGCCGCCTCCACCTCCAAAATTATTCGCACCTGGCGAGCTAGCTCAATTTCTTCAGTGGGCTGAAGCAGGGGGTAGCGAGCCATCTCCTTAAAGAAAGCCCCCACCGCGTCATCGTTAGACGCTTTGCGATAGCGAGAAGAGGTGGTCGCTTTCTCGGAGTACTGCACTGAGTACTGGGCATCTTCTTCAGTATCATCTTCTAGCTCAGAAAATTCGTCAGCACGGGCAGTATCTAGATCCGCATCTATATCAGCCGCAAGACTAGGATCGGTGCCATTAGGGACCACAGCGTTAGAACCTGTGAGATCAGCTGATTTAGAAACGACTGCACTACCTCGGTCGTCATGCATCTGATCGTTACGGCCAGCTAAGCGTGTGCTCTGAGCACGACTAGACCTCAAAGCAGCACCGCGCTCTTGAGCAGCGACTGAAGCGATAGGCGTCGTTGGGGTATCGTTTAGCATCTTGCTGTCTGCCGAATTTTGAGTGGGGACTGAGTGGATGCTGATATCAGAGTTGTAGGGGGCTGTCATATTTAGAACTGTATTCACTTCATGACGATTTTCTGGACCTGAGCGACCTGTCAAGTAACTCTCTATCGAAGGGCATTCTCCAGCGAAGGGAATTGACACACTGTTGAGAACGAATAAGAGCCCAGCTAAGAACGCACAGTTTGGGAATCCGTAGTTTTACCCACTATAGCAATGCATTATTAAGAAACTGTTCAGAATAATAACTTAAATGTTTCTCTCAGCATTTTATTAGCACCAGAAGAAGGCTTAGAATGCTTTTGCTACGGGGTTTTCATTCTTTTTGTTACGTTTCTTTTTTGTCTTTTTAAAAGTGATTTTTTTGACACGCCCTCAACCCTTTACACGCATATCAGCGGCACCCGTTTATGAGTGGTTTTGAGCACAATTCACAGGCCGCTTGGGTAGAGGTATTAGTAGACTGTCCGGGAGCTTCAGGACTTTATACCTATCGAGTACCGGCCGAGTTGACGGTGCAGGCTGGAGACATTGTCAGCGTTTTTTTTGGAGCACAGCAAATAGGGGCGATCGCTATTCGGGTCAGGAATAACTTGCCTGAGGGGTTATCCCCCTCATCTATCAAGTCAATAGAAGATATCGTGAATAGCTCCTTTTTCACTAAAGAGTATTGGCAGCTATTAAACCGTGTTGCAGACTACTATCAGACCCCTTTTATTCGAGTTTTAAAAGCAGCACTTCCACCGGGGTTGCTATCTAAATCGCAGAGAAGAATTCGGCTGTGTGAGACTCAGCCGAATTCTTCAGACGCCGCTGGTCATAACGGCTCACTCAAGAGTGAAGTCCTTTCTCAATCAGCCCTAGCAATCTTTAAAATTCTCCAGGCCTCGCCCACAGGAGACTACAGCTGGCGACACTTACAGCGACAAATTAAGACCCCACGTAAAACCGGCAGTGCAACCCAGGCCATTCAGCAGCTAAAGCAAGCTGGGTGGGTGGAGAGTTACTTGGCCTCACCGCAAGCGCCTCAAGCCAAGAAGCGTCAGGCCGTTTTACTCACAGCAAATGCAAATTACCCAGAAGACTTAAGCAGCCGCCAACAAAACATCCTCAATGGCCTTACCCAAGCAGGCGGCGAACTGTGGCTCAGCGACGCACTACAGCAGCTCCACACCACGAGCAAAACGCTGAAAAAAATTGCTGAGCTGGGCTATTTGGTCATTGAGCCCCGCGAGGTATTGCGCGCTGGCAGCCACTCTCAAGCGCTGCCCGACCAACCCAAGACGCTGACCGCTGACCAAGCGGCGGCGCTGACGAGGTTACACGAAATGGCAGGGTACGCAGAGGCCCTGCTGCACGGGGTAACGGGCTCTGGGAAAACGGAGGTGTATTTACAGGCGATCGCCCCCATCCTAAAAAGCCAAAAATCCGCACTCGTACTCGTCCCAGAAATCGGCCTTACCCCACAGCTCACCGATCGCTTTCGCAGCCGCTTTGGCCAGCAGGTATGCGTGTATCACAGCGGCCTATCAGAAGGAGAGCGCTACGACACCTGGCGGCAAATGCTGCTAGGCGGACCGCAAATAATTATCGGCACGCGCTCAGCCGTCTTTGCTCCACTGCCTAACTTAGGCGTCATTATTTTGGACGAAGAGCACGACAGCAGCTTTAAGCAAGACCAGCCCATGCCCTGCTACCACGCGCAGCAGGTAGCAAGATGGCGCGCGGAGCTAGAGAAATGTCCGCTAATCCTGGGATCGGCCACGCCTTCCCTAGAAACCTGGGTAAGGTTTCGCGCCCTCCCCCACTCCCCCACTCCCCCAAAACTGCACTACCTCCCTCTCCCCCAGCGTGTCCACGCGCGCCCTCTACCCCCCATTGAACTGATCGACATGCGTACCGAAATCAAAGACGGCAATCGCACCATCTTCAGCCGTCCGCTACAGAAAGCGCTCGAAGAACTCGTCGAAACCGGTAACCAAGGAATTTTGTTCATCCACCGTAGGGGGCACAGTAGCTTTGTCTCCTGCCGTAGCTGCGGCCATGTAATGGAGTGCCCAAACTGCGATGTGTCCCTTTCTTTTCACCAAACGCACCCAGAAGCGAGGGCTAGGCTGCAATGTCACTACTGCAGCTACAGCAAGCTGCACCCAGACAAATGCCCTGAGTGCGCATCGCCCTATCTCAAAAAATTTGGCAGTGGCACCCAGCGCGTTGTAAACGACTTAGCCAGGTACCTGCCCCAGGCCCGCTGCCTCCGTTTCGATAGCGACACCACCCGCAACAAGGGCGCTCACAGAGCCCTACTCACCCGATTTGCCAAAGGAGAGGCCGATTTGCTGGTGGGTACGCAAATGCTGACAAAAGGAATTGACTTACCGCAGGTGACGCTAGTCGGCGTGATTGCAGCTGATGGCCTGCTGTTTATGCCGGACTATCGCGCCAGTGAGCGGGCGTTTCAAACCATTATGCAAGTGGCCGGCAGAGCAGGCAGAGGTGAGCAACCGGGCAGAGTCATTGTGCAAACCTACAGCCCTGAGCACGCAGCGATTGAGGCGCTTGTGAAGCCGAATGGGGCAGCAGAGTATGGGGATTTTTTGCAGCAGGAACTACAAGACCGAGCCGCGCTAAGCTACCCACCCTGCGGCCAGCTAATTTTGCTACGTCTGAGCGGCCTAGATGAGCGCACGAGCGAAAACGCAGCCGCTAGACTGGCGCGCAAGCTAGAAAGCCTCGCAAAAGGGGTAGAAGGCACCAATGATTACGATGTTCTAGGACCAGTCCCTGCACCTATTTTCCGGGTGGCGCGGCGGTATCGCTGGCATATTTTGCTGAAGCTGCGACCGGGAGCTCCCATACCGAAATTGAGTCGTTTGCGGGCGCCGAAGGGCATTAGCCTAACGATTGATGTCGATCCGTTGAATCTGGCCTAAGACTTTTTGTCATAGCGTCAGCTGACGGCGTGGGCCGCTACGTGTTATTTTCCTTGGCAGAAAATACACGAGCGACGTTTCCTATTCAGGCCACTCTTATCAGACAGCTTTCTTCTACTAATTCTTTATATTTATGGACACTTCCCCACGGCGGTGTCGCGATCGCCTGTTCCATTCTCTCTGCTTGGGCTATTAGCTTTACCGCCGCGTTCAACACAGGTGCAGAAGCCATTGGTCCCTGGGGATGCCTTCTGCTCATTCCGTGGTTCACCTTTATATACACCGGGCTTTTTGTGACAGGTCACGATTCTATGCACGGTAGCGTAGCTCCAAGCGATCCTCGGGCCAATCGCATCTTGGGCGAACTCAGCCTATTTTTTTATGGCCTAATCCCCTACGACAAGCTCTATCAGGCCCATTCCCATCACCATCAGTTTCCCGCTAGCCAACGCGACCCCGATTTTCACAACGGACGGCATTCTCACCCCGTGTTCTGGTATTTCCGCTTTATGCGCAGCTACTGGACCGTGCGCCAAACGGTCGGCATTTTTATGATTTACAACGGTCTCCATCGGCTAATGGGTGTCCCCGAAGCAAACCTGCTGATGTTTTGGGCGATTCCATCATTGCTAAGTTCTGTGCAGCTGTTTTACTTTGGCACTTACCTTGTCCATCGCCATCAGCCCGATACTTACAGCACGTCGTTGTGCGCTAACAGCAACTACTGGCCTGAGTTTTTGTCACTCATTAGCTGCTATCACTTTGGCTATCATCGTGAGCACCACGCTTTTCCGCAGGTACCTTGGTGGCAGCTGCCACAGACTGAGCTAGAGGCTTCACCTCAATTCATCGCCCAAAAGTATAGCCCTGCTAGAGCAGGCAAACCGCTAGACACGAGGATCAACCCTTTGGTCCAGCGCGATCGCACTCGGCCAAACAAATAAACACTCGCAATCACCATCAGCACCAGCTCAATGATCGCCACAGTACCGCCATGGTGTGCCGGATCCCAATAGGAAATCGGGCTCTCATACCGAAACTGGCTCAGCGGCCAAAAGTGGCGATGGCCATCATCCACATGCACTGGTAAATCTTGCAAGCAGTGCAGCAAAATACTGCCAAACAGCACCGCAATCCCGGTTTTGGACCAGTAGAGCGCGACGCCGATACCAACAATTGCGAGTGGAATCGAGTTAAAAAAGTCGAACAGATTCTGCCAGAAAGGCTGGTAGTATTCCTCTCGCCAAATCTGCGAATCGGGGACGTCAGACAGCTTGAGAAAGATGTAGAACCCAAACATAGCCAGGTCAGGGATCAACGCGCCCCAGATGATGTGAGGATTCCAGTCAGGTCGATTTTTGCGACCTAGCAAAGCCAAATTAAAAATAGCGTGAGCGGGCGTGTTCATCAGGTGTCTCCTTGCTGACGGTCGCTTGCGATCGCAACGTTACAGTATAGATACGTTTTAAAGAGTGAATATTAGCTGATGAAAATTGCCTCTACCCTTGCGCTGATCTCAGTGGCTGCTTTGGGCGGCGCATTGTTTTTCACCAATCCAACCGAAGACGACTACGCCGCCTACCTCTCAGGAGAGATCACAGTAGAAGCGCAGAACGCCCTGTGCGATCCAGAAGGATTTGCTAACTGGCTCGGCAAAGTCGGGGCCGCCTTGAGCAGCGCCTGCCAAGGCATTTTGGCAGGCGGAGAAGCGCTTTCTGAAGAAGAAGTACAAGATTTGATCAAGGAAAGTACAGCGTACAAAAATCGCTTTCTCTTCAGCACCTACGACACCGAAACGCCCTTTGGTAACTACCGAGCCATTGGCGTTTTCGACCGGTTTATCCTGCGCGAAGCCGCTGAGAATGTTGAGAGTGAAGCAGGATGAGCATTCAGCGCCCGATTTATTTGGACTGCAATGCCACGACGCCAGTGTCGCCAGAAGTGATGGCGAAGATGCTGCCCTTTTTCACAGAGTACTTTGGCAATCCGAGTAGCTTGAACCATTCTTATGGATGGGAGGCAGAAGCCGGGGTGGAGCAGGCGAGGGAGATTTTGGCGGGGGCGATCGCAGCTGAACCCAACGAAATTATCTTCACCAGCGGCGCCACCGAGGCCAATAATTTAGCCATCAAAGGGGTCGCTGAAGCCTACATGAACGAAGGCAAGCACATCGTTACAGTGCAAACTGAGCACAGCGCCGTTCTTGCGCCCTGCCGCTACTTAGAAAAGCTGGGCTTTAGCGTCACCTATTTACCCGTTCAACCAGACGGAATACTTAACTTACAAAAGTTAGAAAACGCGCTTCAAGACGACACAATTCTGGTGTCAGTGATGGCCGCGAACAATGAAATTGGCGTGTTACAGCCGATTGAGAAGATTGGAGAGATTTGCCGAGCGAGCAATATTCTTTTCCACACAGACGCCGCCCAAGCTCTCGGCAAAATTCCGCTCCACGTGCAAACCATGCACATCGATCTCCTCTCAATGACAGCTCACAAACTGTATGGCCCCAAGGGCATCGGCGCACTATACGTCAGGCGAAAGCATCCGCGCGTTCAGCTAGCGCCTCAGCTACATGGGGGCGACCAGGAGAAAGGACTGCGTTCAGGCACGCTGTATACGCCGCAGATCGTAGGGTTTGGCGAAGCGGTGCGGATTGCGATAGGTGAGATAGATAGTGAGGCGAAGCGAATTGGGGGGTTGCGCGATCGCCTTTGGAAGCAGCTCTCTGAATTACCGGGCATTCACCTCAATGGACACCTAACTCAGCGCTTGCCGAATAATTTGAATGTGAGTATTGAAGGGGTGAAGGGAAATGCCTTGTTGTCTGGATTGAGAGAGGCGATCGCGCTTTCATCAGGATCAGCCTGTAGCTCAAAAAATCCGACCCCCTCTCACGTAATCAAAGCCTTAGGCCGAAGTGATCATCTGGCCAGTGCCACTCTCCGCTTTGGAGTCGGTCAAAACACTACGCCTATGGAGATTGAGCAAAGCGCAAAAATAATACGCGAAATAGTGAAAAGATTGAGAGCATCATCAAATATGAGTCAACATTGTTGAGATGAAAGTACCCTATAAAGAGGCTTTCAGAGTTGAGCAAATAACTCACAAAGTCAAAACGTATTCCCTCAATCCTGAGCACTCTAAAGGAAAACACAAAGCAAAAATTTTCAGAGAAAAGTTAGGGATTACGATAGAAAACAAAGAAGTTCTCATTTCCGCACGGATAAATAACCTCATTCACAGCGAAGCACTACACACAAAAACAACCCGGTACGGAGACCACTATCTAATTGACTTTCTCTTG
>JBCBDN010000149.1:0-9129 GCA_038529685.1 Cyanobacteria bacterium J06598_1
TTACAACCCATTTATCAGGGGAGAATGTTCTTCCTGGTTTTACACTCGATGTCACCAAAGTTTTTTCTTAAGAACTTTTTATTAGGACCATACCGATGGTGCAAGCCCTCACAAAACCTATAACGTTAGAAGATTTTTTGGCCTTACCGGAGACCAAACCTGCTAGTGAATATTTCGACGGAAAAGTTAGCCAAAAACCAATGCCACAAGGTGAACACAGCAGAATTCAAATTAAATTGGGAGCTGCTCTCGACGCAAAGCTAAGTGCTAACAAAACAGCCGCCGCATTCACGGAATTGCGTTGTACCTTCGATGGCCGCTCTATCCTTCCCAATATCTCTGTTTTCATCTGGAATAGAATTCCTCTCAAAGAGAATGGAAGGGTTGAAAACGCTTTTCTTATTCCGCCTGACTGGACTATTGAGATTTTGTCCCCTGGGCCAGGGTATAAGAAAGTAAACAAAAAGATTCTGCACTGTCTCGAAAATGGCTCTGCGATGGGTTGGTTGATAGATCCTTCTGAGGACGCTGTATATGTGCATCAGCCAGATCAACGTATCGCTATTTACGACCTCGTTGATCACACACCAGAAACACTGTTACCCGTCCCAGAATTCGCCCAAGAATTTAACCTTTCTATCGGTGAGCTGTTCGCTTGGCTAGTCCTCTAGGAAATCTCTTTTGTAGTGACTAAATTTTAGAACTGCACCTATCAATACTCCACCGTCACAGGCGTATGATCGCTGGGTCGCTCTAACCCTCTGGGTGTTTTATCAATGGTGCAACTTGTCGCCTGCTCGTATAGCTCAGCCGACAGATAGTGATGGTCAATTCGCCAGCCGGTATTACGTGAAAAGGAATTAGTGCGGTAGTCCCACCAGCTAAAGTGGCCGCCTTCATCTGTAAACTTGCGAAAGGCATCAGATAGACCAATGGACAGCACGTCGCGGAGGGCTTCTCGCTCTACAGGAGAAGACATGATGTGCTTGTCTCTGTTTTTGTCGGTGTAGATGTCTTTATTTTCGAGGGCAATATTGAAGTCACCGCAAACGTTGAGCTGGGGATAGACCGACAGCTGAGCGGCGAGGTATTGCTTTAACAGCGCCAGCCAACTGAGCTTGTAGTCGTACTTATCGCTGCCAATGGCAGATCCGTTAGGCACGTACAAGTTCACGACCCGTACATCGCCCAGTACGCCGCTGATGACTCTTTTTTGATCGTCTAGGTTGCCGACGGCTTCGCTGCTCATTACGTCGCCAAAGCCCATTTGCACGTCTTCGAGGGGCGCTTTGCTAATGAGGGCCACGCCGTTGTAAGACTTTTGGCCGTAGAAGTAGGCGTGGTAGCCAATATCTGTAAAGGCTTGCGCTGGGAAGTCTTCATCTACCACTTTGGTTTCTTGTAGACACAGCACGTCTACAGGATTGGTTTGCAGCCACTGAGTCACATGCGCTAAGCGCGTGCGAACAGAATTGACATTCCAAGAAGTGACTTGCATAAGATGGTTCGACAGATGAAATAGAGCTTTGTGTATTCTAAGGCGCAATGAGCAGCCCTAGGTCGAGCAAATGGCTAGAACTTGCTCCGATAGCCGTTCTTTCACTGACCGTTATTCCACTGGCCGTTATTCCACTGGTCGCTATTCAGCCATAGGTAATGCGTTTAGGGTTACCCAGCTTTGCCGGATGAGGGGAATGGCACTGGAGGCGATCAATAGCGCGATCGCACTACTCACCAATCCATCAGCCAAATACCACTGATACTTCGCAATCAACAGCGCCCCGACCAGCACCCCCAGGCAGCTACTAGCATCGGCCACCATATGCAAAAAAGCACCACGCATGTTCAAGTTATCTTCAGCATGACTATGTAATAGATAAGCGTTTAAGCCATTGATCCCTAAACCCACAGCCGCCGTAATCGCCACGGGCTGGCTCAGAATTTCAGCCGGTGGGGATCGCAATTCGCCTACGGCTTCCCAACCCAGCCAGCTACAGACAATCAGCAGCAGTACGCCGTTGACCAAAGCAGCGATCGCATTCAATCTCCCAGCATCAATACCGTCAGCACCATCAACGCGCGATACTCGATCGGCAGTCCATAGCGAGAGTGCGATCGCAAATACATCGCACACCATGTGCCCCGCATCTGCCATCAAAGACAAACTATTGCTGTGTATGCTCACCCAAAGCTCTGCCATCGAAAAACAGGTGACAAATACAAGCGCGATTCTGAGTGATCGCACCTGTTCAGGCGTAGAGGGCACGCCGTGGTGGTGACATCCAGCAGAACCACAGTCTGCCGAGTGGTGATGGTGGTCGTGATGGGGGGTGGCCATAGAAAAACCGTTGAGAAAAAGACGTTGAGAAAAAGGAACAAGATAAAATGAAATATAGCCCGAGTTCGATATCAGACTAGGCAAGAGGTTGCCAGTTGTTGCAAGAGACCCTTCACCCCTAAATCCTATGTCTAAATACAAGCAGCAGTCCTCGGAATCCAGACAAAAGCCTTTAGAAGGGGAAGCCCTCGTTAAAGAAACCTGCCGCCGAATTCGCGCGGCCAAGGGGCTATGGGACGCTCACCGCAACGCTGCCTGCCGCAACGAACGGGAAAAGGCGATTGCGCTCTACAACCAGCTAGATAAAGCACAAAAAGACAAAATTCCGCAGCAGCTCAGAATCTGGCTACGCTACCGCAGTGAGAAGTACTTTGGAGAACACCAAACAAAACCCGGTAGTTCTTACAAAGCAAAGCCTAGAAGTAAGCAGCCATCAAAAACGGGACAGAAAAAACGTTCTGGCAAAAGAAAAAAGCGCACTTGAGAAGTGGTTCCCTAGAATACAAAAACGGCATAAAAAGCTATGAATGCTAGCTTTTCGATACTAGTGCCTGCTCAAAAATGCCTCTATTTTCAGCTCAGAAGATTGACTCTCAGAAGAATCACTGAGATATTAAGGTAATTTCATAATCTTGAAAAAATTAGGCTTTATGATGCGCGTTAACCGTTCTACCCTCGCGAAGCTCTGCTTGCTAACGGCCATTGCTGTGCCCGTTCAGCCAGCGGTTTCTGCGACGCTTTCTCAGGGGACGCAGCAGGCAAACTCTTCAACACTGCTTTTAGCTCAAAACTCAGCAGACTCTGACTTTACGCTGCCTGCGTCACTCGATGGAGCCGATGACTTGCTGATCGATGGCTCCAGCAGCATGCGCGCTATGAATGAAGCGCTCACGAGCCAGTTTCAAGAACGCTACGAGACGGCTGAGGTCATCAGTGAAGCCAATGGCAGCGATGTCGCCATTGAGCGGCTGTTGGATGGCGATATTGATCTGGCAGCGATTGGTCGGCCCCTGAACGAAGGCGAAATGGATGCTGGGCTTCAGGCTGTGGCGATTGCCCGTGAAAAAATCGCTATCATCGTCGGCCCCGATAATCCCTTTAACGGCGACATTACCTTTGAGCAGTTTGGCCAAATCTTTCGAGGCGAACTCACAGACTGGTCTGAACTCGGGGGTGAGCCGGGTCCTATTCGCTTTGTCGACCGGCCTGACTTTAGCGATACTCGGCAGGCTTTTCAGCCCTACCCCGTTTTCACAGCGGCTCCCTTTGAAACGGGCGCAACGGCTGACCCGGTGGGGGAAGACGAAACTGACGCGGTGGTTGAAGCTCTGGGCGCGGATGGGATTGGGTATGCGATCGCTAACCAAGTCACCAGCCGAGATGATGTCAGCATCATTTCCATGCACAAAACCCTGCCAGACAATCCAGCCTATCCTTTTTCACAGCCTCGTAACTACGTATACGCAGACGCATCTAATCCAGCTGTACAGGGATTTTTGGGCATTGCAACGGGTGTAGAAGGTCAAGCGGCGATCGCAGAAGTACGCGACGTAGAAGAAGCCGCCGCAGTCAATATTGAAGGCCCTGGGGCAACCGCTACTAGTCCAGATGGTGAACTGATTGCTCGCACGACAGAAGAGAATTTAGCCATTGTTGAAGATGCCGATGGCAACGTCGTCGCAGGGCCGCTAAAAGGTGCAGGCGGTGCGGTCACAGCTCTCGCCTTTAGCCCAGACGGCGAAACGCTAGCCACAGGCACAAAAACCGGTCAAGTCCGCTACTGGGGAGTTGATGGAGAACCCAAAGGCTTAGCCTTTCCAGCTATTGTCGGTGCAGACAATGCCGTCACTGACCTGCGGTTTGAAGATAACGATAAACTCTTTGCCGGCGGCAGCAATGGACGCAGAGGATTTTGGGGGCTGAACGGTTTACCGTTTGGTGAAACTGCCGCAGCGGGCGCTGTAGGTGCTGCGGGCGGAGCAGCTGCCTCGTCAGGTGAAGCAGGCCTGTCCCCTTGGCTATGGCTCATTCCCTTACTGGGCTTATTAGGGGGTGCCCTTTGGCTCCTACTGGGCAAAAAGCGTAACGATAACAACGCCGAAGCAATCCGACAAACCGCCCCTACAGCCACGGTTACGCCACCATCAACCGATCCTGAAACTAACCGAGAGGTCTCTAACCGAGCGCATTCTGTGATCGCCACAGACCGAGTCACTGATGAATCTCGTGTTGTCTCCGCTACTACACCCGCCATCGGCACACCGCCCTCACCGGTTCCTCCAGTACCGACGGCACTAGACGTTCCTTCACCGGTTACACCACCCACTGTAGAGGCACCTAGCACTGGCAATGTCGACCTTCCTCTGTACGAATCGACAGATCTAGAGTCACCTGATTTAGAAGGGACTAACCTAGACCTGATGACGCCTGCGGCACTGGGCGGCGCTGCGGCACTGGGCGGCGCGGCTGTTTTAGGCAGCAACATGCTCTCTGGACTTGATGCAACAGATGAAGACGATGAAGACGATGAGTGGGACGACAACCTGGACCTGACCCTAGATGACGCACCGCCAGAAGAATCCGAACCCGCTGCTGAACTCGGCACAGCTGGCCTGGGAGCAATCGCAGGTATGGGTGCGGCAGGACTAGGCGCAGCAGGACTCGCTGCTGCGGGCACGCGCTCTGCAACGATTGCTGAAAACAGCACGCCTGAGGTTACCAATCTCGACAACATCGAGCCGACTCGCGATACCGTCATCGCTGAAACCGAAACTATCCTCGACATAGAGCCCACTCGTGAAACCATCATCAGCGACAAAGCGGTGATTTTTGGGGAGGCCGCAGCGACCACCGCAACCGCAGAAGCGGCCAGCCCAACCGTAGAAAACGCTGGTCTAGATACTGGCGCTACAACTCCCGCCGTCGATGCCACCGACACAGAAGCCGGTAGCACCCCGCCAGCTGATACGTTTCCGACTGATACGTCGGTTGCTGCTTCACCCACGATTCCAACTGCTGGACTTGTGGGCACTGCTGCTGCTGGCATTGCGGCTGGTGCAGCAGCCTCTATTCCGGTAGAGCCTTCTGTTTCCGACGATAGTTCTGACTTAAATCCTGCAATTAATACCTCGATAAATAGCCTCAATATGGAAGACTCAAGCCCTGTAGCTCCAAGCGCCTCAACCCTCTCAGACCCCGCCCCTCTCAGTATTGAAGAGCTCGCAACTGTAGACGATGGTTTGCCTGAGCTGCCCGAAGGCTACGGTGATAGCCGAATCGTTTTACTCCCTCGCGACCCTAAATGGGCCTACGCCTACTGGGATATTTCTAATGAGCACAAAGAAGGTCTACGGCAGCAAGGCGGTCAGCGACTGATGCTCCGGCTCTACGACGTGACGGATATTGATCAGAACACGCAGACACCGCACAGTATGCAGCAGCAAGACTGCCACGAGATGGCGCGCTCTTGGTACTTGGAAATTCCGGTCAGCGATCGCGACTACAGTGTCGAACTGGGCTATCTCACTGCCGATGACCGCTGGCTGCTGTTGGCCCGCTCCGCCTCCATTCGCGTTCCACCCATTTATCCCTCGGACTGGGTCAAAGATCAGTTCGTCACCATTGGTTGGGACGAAGGGCTAGCAGGCCGTACCTTTGGCGACTTGGGTCAGCCATACTCTCCCGATAAAGCAAGCGACACGCCCGTAGAAGATCTTCCCAAGCTTTACGACGATCTCTTTGCCCTCACCCAAAGCCAAGAAGCCTTGCGCTTGGCAGGTTCGCTCTATGGATCTATGCAGCACGGCGCGCCGGGAGCGCTGTCGGCTTCGGGCAATGTCTCTGGGCAGCCAGGGTTCATGCTCAATGCCTCTGGCTTGAACGTGTCAGGGCTCAATATGTCAGGCATTAGTTCGCTGCCAGGGCGTGTACGCAATTTCTGGTTAGTGGCTGATGCTGAGCTGATTGTGTATGGTGCTACAGAGCCGACTGCTACGCTTACCGTGGGCGATCGCGTCGTTCCGCTCAATCCAGATGGCACATTCCGCTTCCACATGCCCTTCCCCGATGGCAAAATCGACTATCCTATTCGAGCCGTCGCTGCCGATGGAGAACAGTCGCGCTCCATTCGACTTCACTTTGAGCGTGAAACCCCAGAACGCAACACCAACACCAAAGCAGACGCCAAAGATGAGTGGTTCTAAACTGTTTAAGCGCTCATTTGAAGGCCAGAGTATCGAATCTAACCAGTTGTGGCGTCAGATCGTCAAAACCGTATGACCAGATACGATAACTTGACCCAAACTCAGCTCTAATAAACTTCAATAGGTTCATCTACCGTAAGCGTGGATGAGCCTGTTTTTTTAGTGTTTCTCTTGATGTTTCTCGTAATGTCTTTAAGGAAATCATTTACGCTTCTCAATGAGAAGAAAAGGCTATAGAGTAGAAACACTTAAAAAGGAACACTTTTTCCTACAGACTTACGCTTAATTACGCGAGTATTCATCTAGAGGAGCCATTATTCTTCATGAGTTATTTACAGCCAAAACTACGTCGTCGTCGAATTCTACAGCTGTTAGCAGGAACCTCTGGAGCCGTAGTATTGCACGCCTGTCAGCCTGACACGAGTCAGCAAGCGGATAATAGCGATGCCGGGGATGGCGACGCAAATACAGCAACGACGATGTCGCTATCGATGGGTACGGTACCTTGGGTGGGCCAAGTACCGCTGTATATCGCTATGGAGAAAGGCTTTTTTGCAGAAGAAGGGCTTGACTTCAAGCCCAACTTATTTGGCTCCAACGGTGAATATCTATCAGCATTTTTGAGCGGCCAGTTAGACGCCATCTCGCCGGTTAGTTCAGAAGCCGTCGTGCTAAGAGCACAGGATAAAGACTACAAAATTGTTCTTGTACAAGACAATTCTGTTGGCGGAGACGGTATTCTTGCCCGCGACGGGATTGAAAGTATTGAAGACTTCAAAGGACAGAAAATAGCTGTTGACACAGGCGGTGTCAGCTATTTCTTTTTGCTACAGGTGCTCAAAGAAGCTGGACTCACCAAGGATGATATCACCGCTGTAAACACAGACTCAGCAGCAGCAGCAGCGGCCTTTCAGTCTAACAATATAGACGTTGCTGTTAGCTATGCCCCTTACTTGGGCCAAGCAGCTGAAGCCGCTGAAGATGGCAAAATCATCTACGACTCTTCCAGCATGCCGACGGCCATTATTGACCTTTATCTCTTCGACACGGCCTTTATCGAAGAAAATCCTGAGACAGTCCAGGCGTTTGTGAATGCAGTCATGAGAGGGTTAGAGTTTTTAGAAACAGACCCCGAAGAAGCGTTAGCAATTGGTGCAGCGGAGCTAGAAGTAACACCCGAAGAGCTCGCGGGCGATCTCAAAGGTGTAAAGCTACCCGATGCTGAAACAAACCTAAAAATGCTGGCCGAGCCAGATAGCGATTTGTACTTAGCCAAGCCAATGGAAGAGTTAGCAGCATTCTTACTCGCAGAAGAACAAATAGAAACCGAAGTCACTGATTTTGAGTCGCTGTTCGATCCCACTTTTATCCAAGCATATGCGCCGTAGTCACTAGCTCTGGTTCACAGTCTGACTTCACAGTCTGGCTCGTAAGGCTTAATCGCCTTTTCGCCTAGAGAGCTCTCAACGCACTTGCAATATGCACGGTTCTAACAAGTACTGTTCTGAGAGACCTTTCTGCAAGTACCGTTCTCAGCAGTCATTCTGATAAACACTTTTCTTTTTCACTTTGTTGTTCTTTAATTCAAAAGATATTCACATGGTTCAACCCTCTCATCTGCTCCGTCGTCGTGTTTTACAACTTATGGCAGGCACTACCGGCGCAGTCTTCTTACATGCTTGTCAGCCCAAAGCTGGCACAGATGGAACAGCCGATAGCGCAGCAGATACACAATATGCTATGTCAATGGGTACGGCACCTTGGGTGGGTCAGATGCCGCTATACATTGCCCAGGAAAAAGGGTTCTTTGCAGAAGAAGGGTTAGATTTTGACTTTAGTTTGTTCGGCGCTAGTGGAGACTATATCTCTGCTTTTGCAAGTGGCAATGTAGATAGTGTGGCACCGGTTAGTGCAGAAGCGATTTTGATGAAGTCTCAGGGAAAAGATTTCAAAATTGTTTTGGTTCAAGACAATTCTGTAGGCGGCGACGGCATTTTGGCCCGTAACGGCATCGAAAGCGTTGCTGACTTCAAAGGCAAGGAAATTGCCGTAGATATTACGGGCGTTAGCTACTTCTTTTTGCTTCAGGTGCTCAAAGAAGCAGGCCTGAGTAAAGATGACATTACCATCGTCAACGCAGATCCTGCGGCTGCAGCTGCGGCCTTCGAATCGGGCAATATTGATATTGCAGTGAGCTACGCGCCCTACTTGCAGCAAACCGATCGCTCCGTAGACGACGGGCGGATTATTTATGACTCTTCTAAAATGCCAACGGCAATTATCGATCTTTATTTAGTGGATACCGCTTTTATTGAAGAAAATCCAGAGGCTGTACAGGCGTTTGTCAACGGCATCTTTAAGGGAACTCAGTTCTTAATTGACAATAAGGAGGAGGCCCTTGCTCTCGGCGCTGAAGAGCTCGAAGTCACACCAGAAGAACTTGAATCAGACCTTAAAGGCGTCAAAATTCCGACGGTAGAAGATAACTTAAACATGCTAGCAAAGCCAGATAGCGATTTGTACCTGGAAGAGCCCCTCAAGGACTTGACGGCCTTTTTGCTCGCGGAAGAGCAAATTGAAACAGATCCT
>JBCBDN010000150.1:0-9112 GCA_038529685.1 Cyanobacteria bacterium J06598_1
TAAGCGGACTGCCACCAACCAGCAGAGGCTCAAAGCTAAATACCTGCTGAAGCTTAGGGCTCTTGAAGTAGTCCTTAACGAAAGACAGTAAAGGCCGAAGGGCATCTAACCGAATCAGATCGGGAGCTACTTTGAGCATGTCACCGATGTTGACAAAGTAGTTGTAGCCCAGATCAATAAAGCCTCTGTCGAAGATGGCTTTGGCGGCTGCGTGGAATCGTTCATAGCCTTCTAAGTCGTCAGGCTCAATCGCTTCAATTTGTCGACGGGTGTTTTCTGGGTCACCGTCGTAGTCGAAGTAGGTACCGTCATCAAAGTAGATGCGATAGAACGGCAGAATAGGGATGATTTTTACATACTTAGACGTTGCCGGACCGCTGGTGATACCGGTTTTAATCCGGTCTTTAGGGTCCATAATTTCTTTCGGAAAGTCTGGCTCGCCAAGTGCAGCTGCACCTTTCTCTAGTGAGAACAGCTCTTCGATGAAGTGGGGGACGGTCAGTACCGTAGGCCCCATATCGAAAATAAAACCTTCTGCCTTGCGAACGTAGGCACGGCCACCGGGTGCATCTAGCTTTTCAAAAATGGTGGTGTCGAACCCTAGACTTTGCAGGCGGATGCCTAAAGACAATCCACCGATCCCGGAACCAATAATGACGGCTTTCTTGCGACTCATGCGGCCTTCTATGCTGACTATACATTTCTTAGTATAGCCCCGTATAAACACCCGTGGGCATGTTTGTACTAAGTTTGGATTCTATGATTAGCTAGCCAATCGACCACTAGAATCAGTGGACTAAATCTAGCGAGCAAGGAGTGTTCCAATAGCAGCGCCGGGATCAGGCTGTTTGACTAGGGACTCTCCAACTAGGATGGCTTTTGCACCTGCTTGAGTGACACTGCGAACGTCTTCAGGGGTATGAATACCGGACTCGCTGACTAGGAGGATTTGCTTTTGTGCGATCGCCTCTCCAAACTTTTCAACCACCTGCTGAGTCGTATCCAAGCTCACTGTAAAGTCTTCCAAATTGCGATTATTTACACCAATCAGCTCAACGCCATCAACCGCAATCACTCGTTCAAACTCTTCAACAGTATGCGTCTCCACCAAAGCATCTAGGCCCAAAACCTTCGCGATTTTGACAAAGTATCTCAGGTCTTCATCACTCAAAATGGCGGCAATCAACAGCACCGCATCTGCGCCCGCAAGACGAGCCTGGTAGATCTGGTAGGGGTAGATGATGAACTCTTTGCACAGGAGCGGCAGGTCTACAGCCTGACGGATTTGGCTGAGGTAGGTGAAGCTACCCTGGAAAAATTTGCTGTCGGTGAGAACAGATAGGCAGGTAGCGCCCCCGAATGCGTAGGATTGTGCGATCGCAACTGCATCAAAATCTTCCCGAATCACCCCTTTACTCGGAGACGCCTTTTTCACTTCAGCAATCAGCGCAGGCGCTTGGATTTGGGCTTGCGATCGCACTGCAGCGATAAAGCCTTTCGTCTTTGGCAGCCCCTGCACCTGACGCTGCAAGTTCTGAAGCGGCACCTTCTCCCGCAGCCGAGTCACTTCCGTTTCCTTGTGCCACACAATCTTTTCTAAGATATTGCGCGGCTCCGCGTCAGGTACTTTGATTTGGTACTCAAGGGTTGAGACGGAGATAGGCGTGCTGGGCGGACGGCGACGAATTTCCATAGGGTAAGAGGGTGGGTTCTAATCTCTAGGTTCTAATCTCTAGGTTCTAATCTCTAGGTTCTAAGCAGTGTCCTAAGCGGTAACTTTAGCCCGTTTATACGCTTCATCCAATACTTCAGAGAGCGTGGGATGCGTGTGGACAAACTTCGAGAGTTCAGTGACCGATTGCTTCTGCGCGATCGCATTCGCCGCTTCCTGAATCAAATCTGCTGCATGCAGCCCAATAATATGAGCCCCCATCACCTCGCCCGTATCCTTCCGGTAAACCACCTTCGCAAGGCCATCAGTCTCCCCTTCCGCTAGCGCCTTCGAGTTCGCCTTGAAGTAGCTACGTACAGAGGCAACCTCATACCCTTCTGCCTTCGCCTTTTCCTTAGCTGCAGGCTCAGTCATCCCGACAAAGCTAACTTCAGGATGGGTAAAGGCCGCCGCCGGAATCGCGTTGTAATCGACCGTACGAGTGTCACCACAAATATTGTCTACCGCCACAATTCCCTGCGCTGAAGCCGAGTGCGCCAGCATCATTTTGCCGTTAGCATCACCAATTGCATACAGGTGAGGCACCGACTTTCCGTCACGGACCACCGCTAGGTTCTCATCTACTGGAATAAAGCCACGACGGTCGGTTTCTACCGCCACCATATTGAGATCGAGATTTTTGGTCGCGGGAATGCGGCCCGTGGCCACCAAGCACGCATCTACTTCTAAAGTTTCTACCACTTCCTTGGTTTCAGGGTCGGTCAATTCAATTAACACAGGCGAGCCGGGGGTGATCTTTGTTGCCCATAGCCCTACCTTGGTTTCAATATCACGCGGCTTGATCAGCACTCGTTCAGCCTGCTTTGCAATATCAGGGTCAAACGTAGGCATTAGCTGGCTCATCGCCTCAATCATCGTGACCTCTGAACCCAGCGCCGTGTAGACATCTGAAAACTCCAGTCCAATATAGCCACTACCAATAATGGCCACCCATTCTGGCAACCAGTCGAGCCGAATGGCTTCATCGCTGGTGTACACCGTCTTCCCATCAGTTTCGATACCCTTAGGGACAAAAGGGATGGAGCCCGGTGAAAGGATGATGTCTTTAGCAGTAACCGTCCGAGTGCCGCTATCGTCGGTGATCGAGACCTTTTGGCTCCCGGCAATTTTGCCCCAGCCTCGAATCGTTTCTACACCTAGGCGAGTGAGGCTATTGGTCAAGTCGCCCTGAATCTTGCCCACCAAGTTCTTAGCGTGATCAGCAATACCGGCTCGGTCAAACCCGACGCCCGCCAGGCTAATGCCCATCGCCTTGAGGTGCTGCGCATCGCGCATTTCACGCACCTTACCCGAGGCTGCCAGCAAAGCCTTGGAAGGGATACAGCCTCGATTCACACAGGTTCCACCCATGTCGCCAGCTTCGATAATGGCCGTTTTGAGCCCACGCTGCACGGCATGAAGCGCTGCGCCATGTCCACCTACGCCCGCACCAATAATCACCAAGTCGTAATCAAATGCTGAATCCACTGCTCTCTCCTTATAATCCTTCTTATTTTCAACCCAAAAGGGCCCTTTGAACAACTTCGGCTTTCCTTTCTCGCAGGCTAATGCAGTTTCTTAGACTGCATTAGCCCGTTGACGCCTTGCTTCATAGAGCAAAAGCGCTGTCGAGACAGCCACGTTGAGAGACTCCACCCCTGGCATTACCGGAATTTTCACGGCAATCGAAGCGCATTCCATCAGCTCAGCTGATAGCCCCGCGCCCTCATTACCCATTACAAACACGGTTGGGCGCGATAGATCTAGCTGCCAGTAATCTTGCTCAGCCGCTGCGGTGGTGGCCACGACCTGCACACCTTTTGCTTGTAGCTGCTGCGCTTTCTCCACCATGTCGACAGTCGCCATCGGCTGCCGAAACCACTGCCCAACCGAAGCTCTTAAAACCTTTGGATGACCTAAATCCACACTGTCCGCACTCAGCCACAGCCCTTCACAGCCAGCAGCAGCGGTCGTGCGGATGATCGTGCCAAGATTCCCTGGGTCTTGAAGCGTCTCTAACATGACACCAAGGGTTACGTTATCGCTGGGCTGGCTGGATAACGCTTCCCATACATTTCTGCGAGGGGCGATCGCAATGACCCCATCCGGCGTTACCGTACTGGCAATTGACTTCAACACTTCAGGCGTTACTAGCTCTACCTGGGCTGCCTGGGCGATCGCCTGCTGATAAATCTCTGGATACCGCTGTTGCCAAGCCTCTGTACAGCACACCAGCTGCAAAGGATAAGTCACCGCACACGCCGCCTCTATCAGGTGCGTCCCTTCCAGCAAAAGCAAAGCCTGTTTTTTGCGTTCCTTCGGCTGCTGCAATTTCCGCAGCTGTTTTACAGTTGAGTTTTGTAAACTAGTCAGCATAGTGAAGTAAGACGAAAGAACAAAGCAAAATTGGATTTAGACGCTTATTTTTGCCGAAATAAAACAAATTTCTGACTGATACCAAATCAGTTGGGTATTTATACTCAACGATAGGAAGTTTCGATAGATGAGTAAAACCTTCCGGATGCAAAAAAATCAGCTAACAAGACCTAACAGCTCAAACAAAGAACCCCTCAGCTTTTAACAAACTGAAGGGCCTATGTCTATGGATAATATAGATGCGGAACCCGGGACTTGAACCCGGAAGTCCTTGCGAACACTAGAATCTGAATCTAGCGCGTCTACCAATTTCGCCAGTCCCGCCAGTGCAAAAACAGGTCTTAAACTTACAGCTTGCAACCATCTCTTTGCGATTATAAATACTCTAGCAGTGTGGTGCGTTCGTCAACACCCATCGCCCCTCAAATAGTTTTTTCTTAAACAGATTTGCGGATTTCCCTCTCTCGGAAGCATGAGAATAGTGACAAATAGCACCCAAATTGCTTATGCCGATCGGGAGATACGCTGAAGTTTCGGGTAGAATCCATACCAAATTATCCAAATCGTTTTTGTTATATGGAGGCCACTCCCATCACCACTCCTCAGTTATCCGCAAACGCTACCCAAAAGCCAGCCGAATCCGTCATTGAAATATGGGGCGGACATCCGCTCAGTGGCCACATTCCAGTCAGCGGTGCCAAAAATTCAGCCCTCGTTGTGCTCGGTGGCGCGCTGCTATGTTCTCAAACCTGTCGCATTCGCAACATCCCTGACCTTATGGACATTGGCCGCATGGCCAGTGTGCTAGAAGCACTAGGGCTCAAGGTCGACCGCAACGGCGACACCTTAGACATTGATGGCAGTCACGTCAGCCATTCCAAAGCACCCTACGACATCGTCAGCAAGCTCAGAGCCAGCTTCTTTGTCATTGGGCCACTACTCGCCCGGTTGGGCGTTGCCCGAGTGCCCCTACCCGGCGGCTGTGCCATTGGCGCTCGACCTGTAGAGCTACATATTCGCGGATTGCAGGCCCTCGGCGCGCATGTACACATGGACCACGGCGTCGTACATGCCTACGTCCCAGGCGCACGGGGCAAGCTCAAGGGCGCCAAAATCTATTTGGACTACCCCAGCGTAGGGGCGACTGAAACGCTCATGATGGCAGCGACGCTAGCGGAAGGTGAAACCGTACTAGAGAATGCAGCCAAAGAGCCTGAAGTGGTAGATCTGGCGAACTTCTGCCGAGCGATGGGTGCCAAGATTCGAGGCGCAGGCACTAGCACCATCACCATTACCGGTGTTCCTAGCCTGTATGCGACGGACTACAGCATCATTTCAGACCGAATTGAGGCGGGCACTTATCTAGTCGCAGGCGCTCTAACGCGCTCTGACATTACCGTTGGGCCAGTAGATCCTGACCACTTAGCGCCTTTACTCTCCAAGCTACGTGAAACCGGCTCCACTATTACAGTTGAAGAAGGTAACAATATCCGAGTTTCTCCAGGTGAGCGCATCGTCGCCACAGACGTACAAACGCTGCCTTACCCTGGGTTCCCGACGGATATGCAGGCTCAGTTCATGGCGCTGCTGACGCTGGCTGAAGGTAACAGCATGGTGACTGAAACCGTGTTTGAAAACCGCCTACAGCACGTGGCTGAGTTCAACCGCATGGGTGCAGATATCAAAGTGAAGGGCGATAGTGCCATTGTGCGAGGCGTTAGCCACCTTTCTGGTGCACCTGTCACAGGCAGTGACTTACGCGCTTCTGCAGCCTTGGCGATCGCAGGCTTAGCCGCCACCGGCAAAACCACCCTCTACGGCCTCCACCATCTAGACCGTGGCTACGAAAAGTTTGAAGAAAAGCTCCGCAATGTCGGTGCTCGTCTTCAACGTATTCCCTTGAGCGAGGCAGACAGCGCTGCTCAGCCCACAACCAGCGCTACTGTAGCCGCTGACGCGAAAGCGGTCTCCACTACAAATGCAAACTAAGTTTTGCCTTCAGGGCGCATCGTAAGACATATGGTGGAAGCACCTCGAAGTCTCACTCGAAGTCTCACTCGAAGTCTCAATGGTGCGCCTCTGAAAGCCGCTTTAGTTTATTCCTAAAATCACTGGTACCGGGCGATCTCGTTATACTGACAAGAGACCTTAGTGCCAGTGATTTTGCTCGATCACCTAATTTTTTATGGCTGCTTTTTCAGCGTCCAGAGAGTCTACAAACGCGCCCTCTGCGAAAACACCGCTTGTTGGGTTAAACGCCAATCATTTTCGTCATCCCCTCGACCAGCAAGCCACCCAAACCCTCAAACAACTCCCAGGGTTAGACATCGCCATTCGCAGCCTGCTAGGCCCCATGGGCGAGCAGTTCTTTTACCTAGAGAACATTGCCGCCAGTGTGTTGGTTGGCCCCAAGCAACTGCCCAATATTTACAACCTATTGGTAGAAGCCTGCCAAGTGCTTGACCTAGAGGTGCCGCAACTCTACATAAAGCAGCACCCGGTACCAAATGCCTACACCTTTGCAATGCGAGGGAAACAGCCATTTGTCGTAGTTCATACCTCCCTGATTGAGCTATTGAACGAGGCTGAGCTACAGGCTGTAATCGGTCATGAATTGGGACACCTCAAATGCGACCACGGCGTGTACCTAACGCTGGCCAATCTGCTGACGTTGGCGACCAGTCAGCTACCACTGGGCTCAGTGCTGATGCAAAGCTGGCAGTCGCAAATTATGGAATGGGTGCGATGTGCCGAATTTACCTGCGACAGAGCGGCTCTCCTAGCGACCCAAGACGCTCGCACCGTCGCCTCCGTACTAATGAAGCTCTCTGGCGGTTCTCCCACCCTTTCACCTCAGCTAAACCTAGACGCCTTCATTGAGCAGGCCAACGCCTACGACGCCATTAGCGAAAGCGAAATGGGTGAAATGCTCAAGCGGATGAAGACAGACGAGCTGAGTCATCCAGTCCCCGTACTGAGAGCAAGAGAAATTGCTCGCTGGGCTCAAGCCCCGGCCTACCAGGCTTTATTAGAAAATCGCCCTTTGGTGAATGAACTAGGAAAAGAGAGCCACTCGGCAACAGCACCATCCACAGGTGGCAGCTGGCTAAACTGGTAAACCGCCATTTTTGTTGAAACCCAGCACCGTTTTCTTTGAGGCTAACAATGCCTCAAGAAAATGCGCTAAGAACGCTATGCCAGCGTCCCCTAATTCTGTATACTAAAAGGCCACCGGGCAAGTGGCGGAATTGGTAGACGCACCACACTCAAAATGTGGCGACTTCGGTTGTGAGAGTTCGAGTCTCTCCTTGCCCATAAATCAAACAGCTAAACCTAGGTTTTATTACAGTCTGTCAAGTCACGGCTTGCCGTAATGTTTATCAGAACCTGTCAGTGAGTGTGTTGCTATAATTTAGAGAGAAGCAACACATTAGGAACAGTCCTATGGCTCAGCAGCTAAAGCGCTGGGAGTCGCCACGCCGAAAAGGTCGAAACCATAAGGGACGAGGCGGGTCTGCCAAGCAGCGCCAGTACAAGAAACGGCAAAAACTATTGATGAAAAGATTGCAAAAGGGAATCAACGGCTCCGAAGCATCCGACAGCTCGAATAAAAAGAATGGAAAAGAACGGTCTATTGGCCGTTCTTTTTTTGTGATTTTCTGTCCGTACTAAAAGATGTCCGGATGAGTGGGTCAATTCCTTGTTTATTGAAGAAGTGTCTGAGGGGTCTGACCCCTGACGTAGGGTCTAACCCCCTTGTATAAAGTGTTTCGGTATCTGCTGAAGTCATGAATCTTCGCAGGTTTCTCGGGACTTTGTCAGGTGGGCTGGGCAGTATAACGTCAAGACACGTTGTAGGGTTCAGGGCGTCCGTTGATAAAAATTTCTAGAAAAAACGGTTCATCTCTTCAAACAACGCTCTACTATGTGCGGCTGAGGACTCACGATGACATTCAGCTATTTGCCGCCGCCGCCGACTCAGCTGACGAGCAAGACATGCAAGCCCTGCTAGCCAGTATCATTACCGATGAACTTCGTCAGGCAGCTGGCAGCCATCGCGGTATTACGCTCGATCAGTGGTTGCTCGAACCGGATTCTCTACACGCCTTAGTGACCCTCGAAGAGCAACGGCCTAACCAAGAAGTAAAAGGCAAGCCCAGACTGCTAACGGCTTTCATTGCTGGGCTAAAAGCGGCCACGGCCAAAAGAATAAACTTGATGCGTAACCAACCAGGTTCTCCAGTGTGGAGACGCAGCTATAACGAACAGCTGATTGAAGACGAAATGATGCTGGCGCGGCTACGTAAGAAATTCAACGAATCTGAAAACGGCGTTATTTCCGGCTAGTGTTTAGCTAGAAAAGCTTAAGGAAAAGAAACTTTCTACAGCTCAATTAATCCAGGCGGCGGGGTAATTTCTATCTTGCCTGCAGCGATATCTACAACCGGTACGATGTCTTCCACAAAAGGAATCAGAAGCGTTTTAGGTTTCTTTCTTTTCTGAGCACGCTTTGCCTTTCTGCGGAGTTTCTCAGCCGCCTTGGCCCGTATGGAGGATGCGTTTTCTGAGAGATTTTCTGAGGTGGATGAGGTCGCAGTTTTCTCCTTCGCGTCTTCACTGACCGTCACCTCTACCGCTGAGAGTTCCGGCTCTACCACCGTCACCTCCAACAGGTCATGGCCCATCGTGAAGACATTGGTAACCGTACCCAGCACTGTCTGGTCTGCTTGAAGAGTAGCTTGCAAGCCAATCAGATCATTGACGTGAAATTCACCCGGATCTAAGGGCAAACGATCTTCTACCGGAACCACCAGCGGCGTGCCGCGCAAATCTTCAGCCTGATTGCGGTCATTTACGCCTTCAAGCTTCACGAGATAGTTATTTTTACCGTCCAGATAGCGACCGCTCGTGAGCTTGAAGGCGTAAATGACCGCAATCAGGCTGAAGATTTGCGCGGCACGCCGCTGGTGGTTCCGGTAGAAGTGACGGTCAGTGAAGACGCGAAGGAGAAAACTGCGACCTCAT
>JBCBDN010000151.1:0-9098 GCA_038529685.1 Cyanobacteria bacterium J06598_1
GCCTGTTGTTCTGCAACGGTTTCAGCCGATAAATATGTCCTAAGCAACTCGACAGACGCTATAGAAGGGGTGAAGATGGCTGAAATGCGCTTTCTGTACAGATAGAGGGTGCTTTTTCGGTATTGGTAATCACCCAAATTCATAGTTTTCCGCATATGGTTTTAGCGGCCGTGAGCAGTCTCAGCCTTTGTTTTACAGCGCGCTAAGTGTGTGGCGAGGTACTCGCGCATCAGTGTTTCCGCGCTGTTGGGAGACTGCGTTGCCTGAGTCTGAGCTTCCTCTCATCGAACTCACAATGAACAGCGCTGCACTCAGCAGCAAAGCCTTTGGCATACAGTACAAGGGCTTCGTTGCGGCAATTCTATTATTTGGCGGTGTCATTACATTGCTGAAGAACGTTGCTGAAGAGAGAAAGGCCATTAGCTTACCCCTTGCTTCAGTGCCCACTGTGTCAGTTCTGGGAAGAATCGATTCATTGCAGTGGCTACCGTGGCCGGGCCCACAACCCCCTCATTCTGCCGCTGAGTCACTGCTTTCCAAACCGCTTTAGCCACGTCCTCAGGCTTGCTGGCAATGCCAGACTCTAAAGTTTTCATCATTTGCTGCTGACGCTGTGCAGCTTCGTCGCTGCTCTTTCCACGAAACATCGCCCGCTCCATAAAGTCACTGTTGATAATGCCAGGGTGAACAATACCAACGTGGATCCCCTTGGCAGAAAGCTCTAGTCTTAGCGATTCTGTTAGTCCAGTAAGCGCATACTTGCTGGTGCAGTACGCCGTCATCTCAGGTAGAGGCATCTTGCCGCCGATGGAGCCCACGTTAATAATGACGCCGTCTTCTTGTTCAAGCATTGCTGGAAGTACCGCTTGAATAGTGTGAATGCAGCCCCACAAGTTGGTGCCCAAAATCTGTTTCCAGTCTTCTAGGCTGGTATTGTTCATCGGGCCAGTCAGGCAAATCCCTGCATTGTTGATGAGGGCGTCAATGCTGCCGAAAGTTGTTGTGGAGCGTTCTACTAGCTCAGCAACTTGGGCTGCATCTGAGATATCTGTGGGTACGGCCAGTGCTTGCTGACCCGTTGAGCGAATTTGCTCAGCAGCTGTGTTAAGCCGCTCTTCTCCTCGCGCGGCTACCGTTATATCCCAGCCATTTTTTGCAAATAAAAGCGCAGTTGCCTTACCAGCTCCCTGTGATCCGCCGGTAATCAAAGCGTGTTTGGCCATTAGTGTGAGCCTCGTAGTGTCAGTTTTAGCTGTAAATTTCGAAAGGTTCCCTTAAGGTTGAAGGCTGTTCAGGAAAGAGCAGTGTCTACACCGAACGTTTGTGCTGCATCGTTTCCCATGTGCGCCAGCCGAGCCGAACCACCATGAGCACCGTGAGTGGTGCAACTACCCAGCGAATCAGTCCAGCCCAGGGTGAGTAAGCGGTGGCGTTGAGCACCAGGTAGCCGATATAGAGGAGATAGTACACCAGCAGCAGCCCGCCTTCGCGACGAGAAACTTCATTGCCTGTGAAGAATATCGGCAGGCACATAATCGCGACGGCAAACATGACGGGCATGTCAAAGGTCATGGCGGAGGGCAAAATGCTGATACCGTCTGGTGAGACTGCGCTCGTGAGGCCCAGCACCACCAAAATATTGAAGATGTTACTGCCGATGACGTTGCCGACGGCGATATCCCTTTCGCCGCGAACGCTGGCCATGACGGAAGTGGCTAGCTCTGGTAGGGAGGTGCCAAGGGCAATAACCGTAAGGCCGATGATCAATTCGTCTACTTGGAAGGCGCGAGCGATCGCAGTTGCGCTATTCACTAGCATTTGTGACCCCAGCACTAGCGTCAGTGAACCACCCACAAACATCAGCAGATTCCATCCAGTTTCTTTGAGTGAAAGCGAGGGCCTGCCAAAGTTTGCATACTCATCGAGGACGCCTGGGTCCTTCTCTTTGCGACTTTGGTACAACAAAAACAGGGTGTAGGTTAAGCCACCCAAAAATAAAACGGCGCCATCAGAGCGGTTGAGCTGTCCATCTAACCCGAACAGCAGCAGCAGACCAGATGTCCCAATCATGATTGGGACATCTAGCCGCACCAGCTGCTGGGCGACGACTAACGGTGCAATCATTGAAGAAATGCCCAGTATCAACAAAATATTGCAGATATTGCTGCCGACGACATTGCCGATAGAAATGTCAGCAAGGCCGTTGAGGCTGGCGTTGAGGCTGACGGCTAGCTCGGGTGCGCTGGTCCCAAAGGCAACGACCGTGAGGCCAATGACGAGGGGCGAAATTCCTAAGGTGGCAGCTAGTTTGGACGCGCCTTTGATCAAAAATTCTGCACCGCCGACCAATAGAGCCAGGCCTACCAACAAAGAAAAAACCGTCCAAGTATTCATAGGCGCTTCGATGTGCAGGTCTCTCTCAGTCGTGAAGGATGGCGTGAATTATCAAGGGTGCTTTCACCTTAGCCTTTCCACTTATATCAAACTACCCAGATATATTGCTATTGCACGCTCTAAAATATCGATAACCCTTCCCAAAGAGATAGCAATGCGCCCAGTAGATGCCCCATGAATATCCAGTGAATATCCAGTGAATACTGCCTCTGATTCGGTTTCTTTCGAGCTTGCGCCTTGGCGATCGCAAGTTGCCCGCGCCCTTCATCGCAATCGCGCTCAGCCGTTTTGTCGTTTTCTTCAGCTGGCGACCGTTCGCCCTGACCATACGCCTGCTAACCGCACCGTTGTTTTTCGCGGGTTTTTAGCACAGAGCAATCAGCTGATGTTTATTTGCGATCGCCGCAGCGAAAAACTCGAACAGCTTCAGCAAAACCCCAACGCTGAAGTGTGTTGGTACTTTACTAAAACGAGAGAGCAGTTTCGAGTGAGCGGCCAGCTAGTGGCGGTGACTGCTGATACGCCTGAACCTGATTTGAGTGAGGCTCGCCAGCAGCTTTGGCAAAGAATTTCAGATAACGCTCGAGTGCAGTTCGCGTGGCCTCACCCCAAAGAGACCCGTGAGGAGGCCGCAGACTTCAGCCCTCCTGCGCCCGATGAGGCAGCTGCACTCTCTACGTTTTGTCTGCTGTTGTTAGAGCCACAAAGCGTGGACTATCTTTCTCTACGCGGTGAGCCTCAAAATCGGATGCTCTATACCCGGCAAGGCAAAGGCGATTGGCGATCGCAGGCGGTGAATCCCTAGCGCCCAGAGTCTATGGGTAGATTCGAGCGATCTGGCTTTCGATCTGGCTTTCGATCTGGCTTTCGATCTGGCTTTTGATCCTGAGTGCTGGTCCTGAGTGCTGGTCCTGAGTGCCTAAATGCCAGAACCGTCTAAGAATTCTTGCAGGGCGCGATCGTCAATGTTGCAGCACTTCACCCCATTGCAATGCTCCAAAGACGTTGTGTCTGCTGATGTTGAAGGCCCTGATGCGGCTACCCCTACAGCCACCAGCTGTTCTAAGCTAGAAACCTTTTCTTCTAGGGTGTGAGTCGGCTGCTGCGCCTCGCGAACTTTTGACAGCTCATTTTCTAACGCCTCAATTCGGTCAACGAGTGCCCTAATGGCCATCGCTTCCGAGTCGGGCAGTCGCGCGTGGTCCAAAGGTTCAACCCGCTCGCCAGAACGGTAGACAATGCGACCTGGCACTCCAACCACCGTGCAGTCTGAAGGGACTTCTCTGAGCACAACAGAGCCTGCCCCAATGCGAACGTTATTGCCTATTTGCAGGTTGCCTAGCACCTTTGCACCTGCGCCAACCACCACACCGGTTCCTAACGTGGGATGCCTTTTCCCCGATTCTTTTCCAGTTCCTCCGAGGGTGACGCCCTGATAAATCAGAGAGAGGTCGCCAATAATAGCGGTTTCTCCGACGACGACACCCATGCCGTGGTCGATAAAGACGCCGGAGCCAATGGTAGCCCCAGGGTGAATTTCTATTCCGGTGAAGGCTCTAGCCGTGTGCGAGATCAGCCTAGGGATGAAGGGAATGCCAATGTTCCAAAGCCAGTGCGCGATGCGATGGAGAACCAAGGCCTGAAATCCAGGATACAGAAAGACTACTTCTAGCCAGTTGCGAGCAGCGGGATCGCGCTCAAAAATAATTCGGAAGTCACGGGCGATCGCCTTTAGCACTGTGCAGTTTCCCTGGATAACGGCAGTTCGTTCGAGCTATCTATCTCAATCTTTTGGTCTTAAGCTGTCTGGCTCAAACTGTCTGTTTCAAGCTGGCTAAGCTTTTTATCTAAGCGATTCTAAGACGATGCAATGAGGGAGATATTCCTCTTTGCTGTTTTATCAAACGCTGTATCAACCACAAACATATTAGCGGTTGATTAAGTTTGATCAAACCCTTCAGAAGGTGTGGGTTTCCTACTCAAACGTTCTATCTCACTGCTTAGCCAATGCCGATGCGCCCTGCCAAACTGGGCGTTAGCGGCAGCAGAACGAGCAGCATCAACAGTAGGGCTGAGAGCGTCCACGCGGCTCTAGCATCGTTGGGTTCACTCAAGTCATCAGTACAGGGCCGCTCAGGCTGGCGCTGAAGGAACACAATTAGCACTGCCCAGTAAAGTGCCAGCGGATTAAACAGCCCGACGATAGCCAGTAAAACGAGGGTGATTGTCGTGGACTTGATCAGCGTTTTGCGACCATAGATAGCCTGAATCATGCGGCCCCCGTCTAGCTGGCCAGCGGGTAGTAGGTTGATAGCTGTGATAATCAGACCAATCCAACCGATGATGAACAATGGATGGACATCGACGAGGTCTCCCTGGAGGATGTCTCCACCTAATATGAGGCGTGACAGGGTGCCGACAAAGATAGAGCCTTTGAAAAATCCGGCAGGTAGCTGGAAGAGGCTGCCGGGATGAGACAGCAACAGTCCTAAGAGTAGAAAAATAAAGGAGAGGAGTCCGCCTGCTGCAGGGCCTGCGGCGGCAACGTCAAATAGAACGGTGCGGTTTTTGAGGATGGATTCAAAGCGGGTGATGGCGCCAAAGGCTCCCAGCTGCCACGCAGGGAGTAGGAATGGTGGGCTGATGTTGACGTTTCGCTGCTGGGCTAGGGCGATATGGCCCAGCTCATGAACGCCCAGAACGGCCATTAGCCCTAGGCCGATGGGGAGCACCTCGGGCCATCGTTCGGGCGATTGGAAAATATCGAAGCTTTGGAGGATAGCAGCGGTTTCGAGGGTGGTGGCGATTGCTGCGATCGCGAGCGCTACCGCTAATACCCTTTGCCCTACAGAAGTTGGCTTGGGTCCGTTCTCTTTTGGCAGCACGACCACGACGGGCTTGTCTTCTGGGTCTGCGATGAGGAAAGAACGGTAGCGATCGCCCAGTTTTTCGGTGAGCTTATTGCTGAGTGTTTTTGCTGCTATATCAGGCTTGCCCCGCAGATTGCCTTTGAAAATAGCGCCTTCTTGAAAGGGCACCGTTTGCGTTCTAAAAAAGGTATCAATCCCAAAAATGCCTTCGATGATGGCTAAATCTTCTGTGGGGATGGGCGGGCGTGCCTCGTCTTTCTCGTCCTTTTTATTCTCAGATTCGGTTTTAGGGTGCTCGTTTGACTGTGCTTTCGGCGGGTTCTCTGTTGAGCTATTAGTTGAGCTACTGGCAGAAGATTGTGACGGGGGCGCTACCGTGTCAGTGGCTACTGTGTCAGTGGCTACCGTGTCAGTAGCTAAACCTGTTGCAATCGTTTCAGTTGCAACAGGTTTAGCTGCGCTCTGCTCAGTAACTATTGCAGTCGCTTTTGCCTGGGCTTCACCAGCAGTGAGTTCTTTTTGGCCCTCTGCTCTCAGCGCCTTGCCAAGGTAAATATAGATACCCGTGGCAGCAACCACTATGAACAAAATACCGGCCAAGTTGAGATAGATGCCGGTGGCCGACAGGCCAAAAAATAGCAGCCAGGGCCCCATCAGAACCACGGTTTGAAGCCACGCTAAGATACCGAGTTTGCCGAATGGCTTAGCCTTTGAATAGCCCCATGCCAAGATGGCAATTGCCGCGAACAAAAGTAAAACAATGATCATGAAAGCCAGTAAATAAAGCCAACGGGGGCGGATGGTTAACTTTATTTTAATAGAGGATGGTGATCGGGCGTAGAAGCCATGCTATGGGCTGCCATCGTTCGTTTTAGGATAGGCACCACAAAGAATAAAAGCTTTCAGGTACACTGACTGCTAGTTGCGCTGAGCCGAGTGATGCCACAGCCGCGTAACGACTGCTTAGTACTGTAAGACCCTATGGCCAATTCTCCTTTTTCTAGCGATCCAGGTGCTGATGAGCTTCGTAATTCGGCTGCCAATGGTGCTGCTGGTCCTTTGGCAAATGACTTAGAAAGTGAACTGCCCAGTGGCGATTTGCCAAAATGGACTTCGGAAAATAAGCGCAGCAGCACGCAACGACTCAACCGCCAGCGTGGGGTTGGACTGGGTCAATCGGCTTCTGGCCAAACCACGAGTCAGTCTTCTATTCCGCTAACCGGAAAAGGGGCGGGCAATCGTTACAACGACTCTTTTACGGTTGACTACAATCCTGATCCTGATTTGCAGAGCGACAATGAAGCGATTGAAACCCACCCGCTGAGCCGTAGTCAGCTGACGAATACGGCTGTTAAAGGGACGGGTGCTAAGGGTAAAAAGAATAGTCAAAAAAGCAGCAGCGAGATTCAAGAGCGCTATCAGCGGCAACCTGCCATTAATCCGATTAAGGTGGCTCAAGCGCCGATTAGTGTGATTGCGATCGCCGGCGTAATCGTCGTCGTCATCGGTTTTACCCTCTCCAGCTTTTGGCTTACCCTCGCCGGTTCTATCGTTGCCTTTGTCGTTTCTCTGCGACTGCTGGCACCCACACTGCAAGAGGCCCTCAGTGATCTAAGCCAGCAGCAGCGAGCGTTGCTAATTGCGGTGCCCGGTTTGCTGTTTGGCATTGTGGGCCTGATTTCTACGAGTGGCATCGCTAAGCCGGTTGCCCGCTGGGGCAGCGGTTTGCGTTGGGACATCATCAGCGCCCTGGGTGATTTTCTGGGGGCGATTGGCCAAATTTTCATTGCGGTACTTGCTGTGTATGTCGCGTGGCGGCAGTACATTATTTCTCGCGATCTCACCGTTCAACAAAACCTGATCACTCAGCAGCAGACCATCGATTCCTACTTTCAAGGCATCTCAGAGCTGGTGTTAGACGATGAGGGCCTACTAGAAGACTGGCCTCAAGAAAGGGTGATTGCCGAAGCGCGAACGGCGGCGATTTTGAGCAGTGTGGATGCAGACGGCAAGGCAAAGGTGTTGCGATTTCTCTCTCGTTCTAAGCTGTTGACACCTTTAGCGCGAGACCAGCGCCTAGGAAGACCGATTTTGGACGGGATGGGTGGCTACGCTGAAGATCGGCTGAACGGGACTCGGGTGATTGACCTGGGCGTGATGCTCGCTGCGGCTAAGTTTTTTGATACCGACTTACGCTGGCTCGACTTGAGTGAAGCCAATCTCATTCGAGCTGACCTCACGGATTGTGATTTGGTGCGTACTAACTTTTCACGGGCGATTTTGTGCGATGCCAACTTGACTAACACCGACATCATGGGCGTGCGCTTTTTCTACGGTGACCTAGAGACGGCTACTCCCCGCACCCGCCAAGATGAACCGAACTATGAAACGGGTGAGTTTACCGGGGCGGTGGTAGAAGGCGCGGACCTGACCAACGTACAGCGGTTCTCTGAAGTGCAGCGATGCTACTGCTGTGCTTGGGGAGGCAGCAAGACCAGAGACACCATTCCAGGGGGCTGTGAGGGCATACCCAATCAGTTAGGGCGTTAACATCAGCTCCATAAAGATCCCGAAAACCTCCCTTCAAAATTGAAGAAGTTTTAGTGCAGCATGTATGGTGAGTGATCGCATCTGCACAGCTTTACCGCCATGATTGGGTAAATTTGATTTGTTAGGCGTTGATTTGGCAGGTGTGCATGGACATGTCTGCGCGCTCGTTGCTCATTTATTCTTTTCCCCTACCTCCCGCTATGGTTGCACGCTCTTCAGGGAAACGCTCAGCTAAAAAAACTAGAAAGCAAAAGGCGCTAGCGGCAAAAGAAAAGAAAAGTCGGCGTAAGGGTAGATCAGGTGGCGCCGAAGCTGAGTCCTCAGTCGTCCTTTCTCCTCGGGAGCGGCTAATTCAGGAGCGAGCGGCTACCGCAAAGCGAAAAGAAACGATTTCGTTTATTTCATCGGTGTTGCTGGGCTGTTTTTTCTTAGGCGTACTCATCGCCCTGCTCATTGAGCCGAAGCTGGGCGTGGGTGCAGGCGGTGCGCTGTTTTGCTTGGTTTTGTCGTTCAAGTACCCAAGGACCGGTCTGTACTCATTTATTATTTATCTTCCGTTTGCTGGAACGGTGACCTACGCCATCGGTGGCATTGAGCCCAACCCGGTTTTTCAGATTGCGAAGGATGTTTTTTATTTTCCGGCGCTGATAGGCGTGTACCAGTTTTGTCGGCGTAATAAGCTGCCGATTATTGTGCCCCAAGCGATTAAGCCGCCCTTGATTTTCCTGATCATTGTGGTGAGTATGACGACCTTATTTGTAAACTTGCCCGACCAAATTGGCCAGGTGGAAGGCAAGTTCCCTCTGCTGATGGCGGTATTGGGCGCTAAGGTAACGCTTGGCTATATTCCACTGGTTGCCTGCATTTACTATTTGATTAATAACAAAGAAGATTTGATGCGGCTGCTGCGCTTACAGGCGGTGCTAGTGCTAGTGGCTTGTTCGCTGGGTCTCGTGCAGTACCTGATGCTTTCTACGGGCATTTGCCAAGGCTCTGTGGGTACGGGCGATGAGATGTTTCGGGCCTCTTTGCAGGCCAGGTGCTTAGTCGGTGGGGCGGTGCTATATTCGCCTGAAGTGGGGCAGATTCGTTTGCCAGGGACATTTGTATCGCCTTGGCAGTGGGGTTGGTTTTTGATTTCAGCCGCCTTTTTTAGCTTTGGTACGGCCTTTAACGATGATTCACCGTTTTGGCGAATTGTGGGCTTAGTTTCGATGGTGGTGTTGATGATTATGACCGTGGTGTCGGGTCAGCGAATTGCGCTAGTGCTCGTGCCCGCATCGT